>NZ_CP080443.1:0-307142 GCF_019613955.1 Chryseobacterium sp. LJ668
ATTAAAACTGAATTAGAATTAAAGTATTTTTCAGCTGACAAAATTAAATAAAAAAATGGAGAACAATTATTCTCCATTTTTCTATTATTTTAGCTACAGATTAATGCTTGATTTTCTCTGTAAGCTCCTTTACGTATTTTTTTACTTCTTTATCGATCTTCGAAACATCTTTTATCGTATCGCAGGCGTACATTACCGTTGAGTGATCTTTACCGCCCATTTCTTCACCAATTTTGGTAAAAGTGGCATTGGTAAATTCTTTAGCAAAATACATGGCCAGTTGTCTTGGCAAAGCGATTTCTCTTTTTCTGGTTTTCGATAAAAGCTGTTCTCTTTTTATTCCGAAATATTCACAAACGACATCCTGAATATAAGGGATATTGATGATTTTTTTCTGATTGGCAGCAATCTTATTGATGGTTTCTTTTAATAATTCAAGGCTCAATTCAGATTTATAAATCGTGGAATAAGCAATTACCGAATTGATAACCCCGATCAGCTCTCTTACGTTTGTTTTGGCTTCTGCAGCAAGGAAGTCTAACATATCTTCTGTTAAAACAATCCCATCTCTGCTCAATTTATCAACGATAATTCTTTTACGGGTATCCAAATCCGGAGATTTGATTTCTGCAGAAAGCCCCCATTTAAAACGGGAAACAATTCTGTCCTGAATATCCATAATATCCACAGGAGCTTTATCTGAAGTCAGGATAATCTGCTTGCCGTTTTGATGCAAATAATCAAAAATATGGAAGAAACTGTCTTGTGTTGCTGATTTACCTGATAAAAACTGAATATCATCAATAATCAAAACATCTACCATCTGGTAAAAGTTGGCAAATTCTGTTTGTTTATGCGCTTTAGCAGATGAAATAAACTGCTGGATAAATTTTTCTGAAGAGAGATAAAGTACAACTTTATCCGGGAACTGGCTTTTTACCTCCAGACCAACTGCCTGTCCGAGATGGGTTTTTCCTACACCATAACCTCCATATAAAAACAATGGGTTAAAGGCTGTAGAACCAGGCCTTTTAGCAATGGATCTTGCTACTGTGGAAGCAAATTTATTACTTTCACCTTCCACATAATTATCAAAAGAAAAATCTGCTTTCAGATTAGAATCAATATTTACTTTTTTAATTCCGGGAACTACAAACGGATTCACAATATTGGATGAAAAACCCTGAGGCATGGTTTCCTGCATTTTTGGTGTAGGTACCGTCTTACCTTTCATATTCATGGTAACGGGTTTTTCTAAACCGCTGGGTTTATTTTCCATTACAGAATACCAAAGTTTTACACCTTTACCAATATTTTTCTTCAGGGCAGCAGAAAGCAATGATAAATAGTTATCTTCAATATATTCTTTATAAAAATCACTCGGCACCATCAATGTAAGATTATTATCAACCAAAGAAATCGGCTGTACTTTATCAAACAGTAAGTCGAACGATTTTTCGAGCTTTTTAAGATCAGAATTGTCTTCAGCTGCGTTTAGATTGTCCCGCATAAACTGAAGGCATCTCTGCCATATCATCATTAAATTTTCATCCATTTTTTATGCCCTGGTTTATTGTGAGGTTAGTAGTTTTTATTAGGAAGACAAAGGTGTCATTTTTTAATTATAAAAAAAAATATTGCAGGTATTGATTATTAAAAAATATATTTGTATGTATAAATTAAAATTTAAGATGATACACACAACTCACACAATACGAGTGCGTTACGCAGAAACAGACCCTATGAAATACGTTTATTACGGCAACTACGCTGCATATTTTGAGTTGGGGAGAGTCGAGCTTTTCAGAAGCATAGGTATATCATATGACGAGATAGAAAAGCTGGGAATCTGGCTTCCCGTTTCTGATTACAATATTAAGTATTTAAAACCAGCTTTGTACGATCAAAAATTAGAAATTCACACTTATGTAAAAAAAATTCCGGGAGTACGGATAGAATTTGAATATGAAATTTATAACGAAGAAAAAATAAAAATTACGGAAGCCCGAACAACGCTTTTCTTTTTGGATGCTGCGACCAATAAAGTAATAAAGTGCCCTGACTTTTTAATGAAACTAATTGAGGAAAATTGGAAAGAAGATCAAGTAAAAATCAGTTGATGTAATTTGCGTAATGTATTAATACTTCTCAAATTCCTATATTTGAAAATAAATCTGATCTATGAGTTCTGTTTTTGCTATTGTTGTCGTATTGATGGTGCTTCTTATACTCGTTTATCATAAACTCAGCAGAAGAATCGATCTATTAGAAAAGCAGATTTCTGATTTGTCTAAGAAAGCGGTTCCTAAACATCAAGAAACACCGGAACAAAAAATAGCCAATCAATCTATTGAAGCATCTGATCCAGAAATTCAATCTCAAAATGTAAAGACACCAATACAAAATTTTGAAGAATCTGAGCCTCAGAAAGATTGGCTGACTCCGGTTTTTGATTTCCTTCGGCAGAACGCTTTGGCTATAATGGGTATTTTTACACTTGTTCTGGGTATTGGTTATTTTGTAAAATATGCCATTGATAAAAACTGGATCGGAGAAACATCACGCGCGGGAATCGGGTTTATTGCTGCAGCACTTATTATCGTAACCGGGCATTTTCTGAGAAAAAATTACACCGTCTTCTCCTCTATTATTACAGGTGGCGGCATTGCAGTTTTGTATTTTACGACAACGATTGCATTTCGGGAATATCAGATTTTTTCGCAAAATTCTGCGTTTCTGATTACTTGTCTGATTACTTTTCTTTCGATTGCACTTTCTTATCATTATAAAAGTGAGATTTTAATCATTTTTTCTCTGTTCGGTGGATTTTTAGCACCTTTAATGATCAGTACCGGACAAAGCAATTTTCTTTTTTTATTTACTTATTTATCTGTTTTGAATGCAGGAATGCTAATTGTTGCCTACCTAAGACAATGGAAAAGCATCGGCTGGATTTCATTTATATTCACATCTATTTACCTATTTTTCTGGACGATGGAAAAAGCAGAAATAACTGCCATTCCATTTTACGGGATTACGTATCTTATTTTTTATGCGTTTGCACTTCAGAACTATTTCAAAAAAAATATTTTAGAACACCTTGACATCTTAATGCTTGTTTTAATTAATTTCTCAAGCGTTGCAGGACTGGTTTTTATATTTAAAGAATTACAGATTTTCCCGGCTTCTTTATTTCCGGTTGTTTTTACGTTCATCAATGCAGTTGGCTGGTATAGAGAATATCAGAAGAAAAATTTCGGTACCAATTATTCAGTTTTTACAAGCATCATCATCAGTCTGATCACCTTTGCATTTGCGCTCGAACTGAAGACCCACCTCATTACAAGTCTTTGGGCCATTGAATCGAGCCTGCTATTATACATATGGAAAAAAACCAATCACAAAATTTTCAAAATTTTCTTTTACGTGCTGTTTCCAATGGTCATATTGTCTCAGATGGTGACCTGGGCAAGATATCTTGATTCGGGCTCTATGAATGTGATTTTCAATCCGGTTTTCATTACAAGTATGGTGTTGATTGGAAGCTGTTTTATGAATTTGTTCTTGCTTAAAAAGGATGCTGATGAAGAAAAGTCGGAATTAGAATTTTATGAAAATATATTTAAAATCTTATGCATTTCGGTGATTTATTTTTCGGTTTTATTCGAAATTATTTATCATATTTCAGATGAAAGTCTAGTTTTTATCTTTATAATTGGTTTTTTATTTACCATTTATTATTTATTCATATTAATTCTTTTCGGCAAAAAACTCAGCTTCAGCAAAGACTTCCAGATAGGATTGATTTATGTATTTTTATTATTGCTTTTTGGACATATTTTAACTTCACAAGTTGCTAAAGAAATTATCAGCAATAAAATAGATTACGGTTTTTTCTTTGTTCACTTACTGTATATTCCTGTGTTTATTTATTTAATTTTAAAAATACTTCCAAAGTCAGAATTTATTAAAATTAACATTTCGTATTGGGTAATTTCTTTGATTATTATTTTGGTTTTCAGTTTTGAATTGTATCGCTCTTATGTATTAATAAATGCTGATAAAACTGATGAGATTTATACGCTTGAAAAGCATTTTAATATGTTGTATCTACCTATAATTTGGGCAGTTTTGGCGTGCCTTTTTATTTATTTTGGCTTGAAAAAAACTATTTCGGAATTCAACAAAATCGGTTTCAGTTTATTTGGTATAATGATTTTAAAACTTTACGCTTACGATGTATGGCAAATGGATAATGTTTCAAGAATTATTGCATTTATTATTTTGGGAATTATTTTACTGCTCAGTTCGTTTATGTTTCAGCGCCTGAAAAATATCATAACCAATCTTGTTGAAAAGAAAGATGATCCTGCTAATAAAAATCTGTAAACACATGATTAAATCAATTATTTGTACTTATTTTTAAATTATTTTAATTTTTTACTGACTATTTGTAAAAAATAAGTATATTTATCACGTTTTTAGCAATGATGTTTCAAGTAAAAATCAAAGTTAAGATGATTGTAACTTACTTAGCAGAATATTGCAGTAAATAGTCAACATAAAAATAATATCTACATATGAAAAAAGCTCTCTACTCTTTATTAATATTTGCTTCAGCAACATTATTTGCGCAAAAAAACCCGACTGTAAAATTTGCCATCTCTAACGATGCTGTGGGTACAGTTGCCATGTTTGATGCGAAAAAAGAATATGTTCAAAGCGTGAATGTTTTTAAAACAAAAGCAAATCTCCCACAAAATCTTAAGAAATTTGATTATCTGGCTGATAACGGATTGGCTGAAGTAAAATTCAAAAAAGACTTCGGAACTTTAGATTACATGTCTCTTGCAAATTTCAACGCGCAGTATGGTCTTCCAAAAGACACACCTGTCTTCATCGAAGGCTATGAATTCAAAAATACAGACACCAACATTTTTGCAGACATGATTGCAGATATGAAAGTTGCAACCGTGGAAGGTAAAAAAGCTTTGGTTATTACTACAGTTAAAAAATAATATTTAGAATTATATTTTTCAAAACGGATATTCATACTTGATTATCCGTTTTTTTAGTATTTATTGGTCCATTTTTTCTTAAGTTCTTCGTAGATCTTTTTTTCAGTGGCATTGTTTCCTGGCTCATAAAATTTAACATCCTTTATTTCTTCCGGCAAAAAATCCTGATCTACAAAATTACCTTCATATGAATGGGCATATTTATATTCTTTTCCGTAATCAAGATCTTTCATCAGTTTGGTCGGAGCATTCCTTAAATGTAACGGAACCGGTAGATTTCCCGTCTTTTTCACAAAAGCCAAAGCATCATTGATTGCCGCGTACGCAGAATTACTTTTAGGTGAAACCGCCAGATAAATCGCCGTTTCGCTTAATAAAATCCTGGCTTCAGGATTTCCGATAACGTTGATCGCCTGAAAACAATTATTGGCGATGATCAAAGCATTTGGATTGGCCAGACCTACATCTTCCGAAGCCAGAATCAGCATTCTTCGTGCGATAAATTTAATATCTTCTCCTCCTGCAATCATTCTTGCGAGCCAATATACTGCTCCATTGGGATCGCTTCCGCGCATTGATTTGATGAAAGCAGAAATGATATCATAATGCTGCTCTCCATTTTTATCATAAAGCGCCATCGTTTCCTGCAACACTCCCATGACATCATCATTAGTGATCTCTTTTGTATCAGAATTAATAAACTGGCTCAAGACCAGTTCTACAGAATTGATCAATTTCCTGCCATCACCACCAGAATATTGAATGAAAGCCTGTTTCTCCTTAATTTTGAAATCAGTTTTTTCATCTGTATTAAATCTCTCCAAAGCAACATCTATAAGCTCTTCGAGTTTTTCATGGCTTAAAGCTCTTAAAATATACACCTGACTTCTTGAAAGTAAAGCCGAAACCACTTCAAAACTCGGGTTTTCTGTAGTCGCACCGATGAGAACAATCCATCCTTTTTCCACGGCATGAAGCAATGAATCCTGCTGAGATTTATTAAAACGGTGAATTTCATCAATAAAAAGAATAGGAGATTTTCCGGAAAATAAATTCTGCTTTTTAGCATCCTCAATGACATCACGCACATCTTTTACACCTGATGATACTGCAGAAAGCTTAAAAAATTTTCGCCCGGATTTTTCTGAAATGATCTCTGCCAAAGTAGTTTTCCCCGTTCCCGGAGGTCCCCAAAGAATAAGAGAATTCAGCGCATCATTCTCCAGCATCTTCCGGATGGTTCCTTTTTCGCCGGTCAGATGTTCCTGCCCCAAGACTTCATCTAAGGTTTTAGGTCGCATTCTTTCGGCTAATGGAGTATTCTGACTCAAAATTTTATGATTTGATTAAATGAAATTTATTTAATGTTCAGATTTTAAATTAATGATCGATTAATGGTCAAAATAAAAATAGAAACGCATTATTGCGACGATAAACACTTATTTATGACTCTGAAACTTCTAACAAATTTAAACTAATTTTGAAATTTTTAGCCTATTTTTGCATTGTTTTGAAACTTACATTCAATAAAATCATTACATCACCTTTGGTAATTTTAATAAGATTTTACCAGTGGTTTATCTCGCCTTTACTTCCGAAAAACTGCCGATATGAGCCAACCTGTTCGCATTATATGGTAGAATCTCTACAGGTTCACGGTATTTTCAAAGGATTTTGGCTAGGTGCAAAAAGGATTTCTAAGTGTCATCCTTGGGGAGGAAGTGGTCACGATCCTGTTCCACCAAAAAAAATAAATAACATTCAAACGAACTATAAAAAATAGAAATGAGCAATATTTTTTTCAGAATTTACCTTTTCATCTTTGCGATTACAACGCAGTGTTTTTTTGCACAAAACAATTCGGTTGGCTTGTCTGAGGGAACTTTAAAAGTAAATTCCACAGAAATTCCTGTTAAAATTTTTTCAACTTCAGAACTTCCTGAACTTGATTCATTTGCTAACCTGAAAACTACTCAAAATACATTGGTGATTTTTAACAAATCAAATCTGGAAGTATCGCACTTCATGAATAGCTCAATGATTTTAGATAAATTTAAAACAAACAATTATCAATTTTTCGATAAAGACTTTAGAGTTGTTGAAAATATTACAGTGACTGAAGATAATATTGAAACTCTTAAATATGCTGTTAAATCTCCCGCTCTAATCAAATCTACTGATAATGTTGAGCTAAAAACTCCTTTCAAAATTTGGGATCCTTCAACGGGAATCCATTTAGGACCAATCACTCTGCATTTTTACAGTTTAATGTTCATTTTTGCTTTCGGAATTGGATATTTTCTAATGACAAAAATGTACTCTATTGACGGAGTTGACACAAAATATGTAGAGCCATTCTTCACTTGGACTTTGATTGGAACAATCCTGGGAGCAAGATTGGGTCACGTTATTTTTTATCAGCCGGAATTATTTAAAGAAGATTTCTGGAGTGTATTTTTGCCGATCAGCACTAAAAACGGATTAAAATTTACAGGATTTGCAGGATTGGCAAGTCATGGAGCAACGCTCGCAGTCATTGTGACAACTCTTTATTACTCATATAAAATCGTTAAAAAAAATCCGCTTTGGGTATTTGACAGATTGGGTATCGTAGTAGCAATTGGAGGGGCATTTGTGAGAATGGGTAATTTTTTCAATTCTGAAATCATTGGCAAACCTGTTGATCCTACATCGCCATTTGCATTATTTTTTCCGCAACAAAGCGGCGAATACGGAGTAACTGTAACACGCTATCCTACCCAATTGTTTGAAGCTGCAGGTTATGTGTCACTATTTATTCTTTTATGGGTTTTATACAGAAAAACAGACAAAAAATATCAGCAGGGATGGCTGTTCGGGTTGTTCTTTTTCCTTCTTTGGGCCATCAGATTTTTCGTAGAATTCCTGAAAATGCCACAAGGTGACGAGGTTATTTCATTCGGCGGATTAAATACAGGACAGATCTTATCAATACCCTTTATGATTGCCGGATTGGTGATTATGGTTTATTCTAAAAATAATAAAATCGCTCCTGAAACAAAAAAAACTGTTTAAAGAAAAATTAAAATAAATAATTGAAAGTCACAACTGAGTTGTGGCTTTTTTATTGAGCATCAAAAATACATTTCCAAGCTCATCAATAACATCAGTCGGAAGCATAGACTCTTTAGAAAATTTGTCAGCAGCAAAATCTGCCGCTTTACCATGAAGCCAGACTCCGAAAATACATGCATTTTCCGGAGAATATTTTTGAGCCAAAAGCGACGTGATTATACCTGTCAAAATATCACCGCTGCCTCCTTTGGCCAATCCTGAATTTCCGGTAGTGTTATAAAACACTTTTCCTTCGGGAGTAATGATTTGCGTGTGATGATCTTTTAAAACAATAAAAATCTGCAATTCTTTTGCTTTTGTCCTGGCTAACTCCAGTCGCTCAAAAGAATTTTCAGTGGGACCAAAAAGCCTTTCAAATTCTTTGGGATGCGGAGTTATGATTGAGTTTCCCGGTATCAGCTGGATGCTTTTTTTATTATTTGAGATGAGATTTAAAGCGTCTGCATCTAGTAAAAGATGATTTTCTGTTTGTTTTAAAAATTTTAATAGTGCCTTCTCTGTCAAAGAATTAGTACTTAATCCCGGACCGATGCCATACACTGCATTTTGCTGAATATCAATTTCTTCTGTAAATTTTTCTCCGCCGGAAATAAACATGGCTTCAGGACAGCTGGTTTGCAGAATTTCGTAACCACAGTTTGGTGCGATCGTAAATGTGAGTCCTGCGCCGGTTTTTAAAGCCGATTTTGTTGCTAGAACTGCCGCACCGATCTTTCCATAACTTCCCGCGACGATGATTGCTTTACCATAAGATCCTTTGTGGGCAAATTCGTTTCTCGGCCAGAAGATTGATTCAATCATTTGATCATCGATAACAAAATAGTCACTTGCTGACTTTTCTATAAAATCTTTGCTTAAATTAATATCTAAAACAATAACCTCTCCTGTAAATTTTCCTGTTTCGGGATGAAGAAAAGTCTGTTTCCAAAGCTGAAAGGTCAATGTGTAGTCTGCTTTAAAAACAGTCTGACTTTCTTCTAAAATTTTGTCAGAAAATAGTCCGGACGGAACATCAATTGAAATCTTAATTTGCTTTAGTGTATTGAGCTTACTAATGATTTCAGCGTAACTTCCTTGCAACTTTCTGGATAATCCGGTACCGAAAAGCGCATCGATAATAATGGTTTTCTGATCAAACTCAATACCGGCAATTTCTTTAAAGTCACGAATAGAAATTCCTGAAATCTCTTTTAATTTTTGATAATTAATTTGGGCATCTTCAGAAAACTTTTTATTTGATTCATCGATAAAAACATCCACATCAAAACCTTTCAGGTAAAGCAATCTTGAAATAGCAAAACCGTCCCCGCCATTATTTCCTTTTCCGCAAAAAACTGCAAATTTTGTGTGATTCTTACCATTTTCAAAAATCCATCTTGCACAAGTAGCAGCAGCTCTTTCCATTAATAAAATAGAAGCGATGGGTTCGTTTTTAATCGTAAATTGATCTGCAGATTTTATGGTTTCTGCTGTGAGAATTTTCATTGAAAAATGTTTTAACTAAATTTAATGATTATAATTTATAAATAAATAGAATATGATCTCAAAAACAGTACTTATTTTTACACGATTACTATTTTTAAATTATAATTTTGTGTTAAACATTAAAAAATATAAATTATGGGATTTGTGAAAGAATTTAAAGCATTTGCCTTTAAAGGCAACGTTGTAGACTTAGCAGTCGGTGTAATCATTGGTGCAGCATTCAGCGCAATCGTAAAATCATTTGTAGATGACATCATTACTCCCCTGCTGCTTAATCCTGCTTTGGAAAAAGCCAATGTAAAAAATATCGCTGAACTTTCCTGGAACGGCGTAAAATACGGTAACTTTTTATCTTCTATCATAAGCTTTCTGATTGTGGCTTTTGTACTATTCATGATGATCAAAGGAATTAACAGGCTAAGTAGAAAAGAGGAAGAAATACCTGCTCCCGCAGGACCTACTGAAGATCAAAAATTATTGATGGAAATCAGAGATCTGCTAAAAAGCAAAAACAATATATAAAATAAACCCGCCGCAAATAAATTTGCGGCGGGTTTATTTTATTTGAGAAATTTCCCTAATGAATCTGTAAAATACTTGAAATCTGTTCGGCTAAAGAAAGCCCGATTCTATCCTGTGCTTCTAAAGTTGAAGCACCAGTATGTGGGGTTAATGAAATTTTAGAATGATTCAGAATTTCTTTTGATGGAGTTGGCTCGTTGATGAAAACATCAAGACCTGCAAACTTTACTTTTCCCGAATCTAAAGCTTCGATCAAAGCAGTTTCATCAATCACACCGCCTCTTGAGCAATTTACAATTGCCACACCATTTTTCATGATTTCGAATTCGTTTTTACCAATCATAAAACCTTCTTTCTGAGCCGGAACATGAAGGGTAATAAAATCTGAATGTTTCAGAACTTCCTGTAACGGTTCGGTTTCTATATCAACATTGATAAACTGATTGTTGTAAAATTTTACTTTTATACTTGCTTTTCCAACATTATTATCTGCTGCGACGACTCTCATTCCCAAACCTAAAGCGATTCTCGCTACTTCCTGCCCAATTCTTCCCATCCCTACAATTCCGATGGTTTTTCCTCTCAGTTCGATCCCTGCAGCATAAGCTTTTTTAAGACCCGCAAATTCAGTATCGCCGACAAGTGGCATTTTTCGGTTTGAATCCTGTAAAAACCTTGAACCTGAAAAAAGATGTGCAAAAACTAGCTCAGCAACAGATTCTGACGATGCTGAAGGAGTATTGATCACATGAATACCTTTTTCTCTTGCATAATCTACATCGATATTATCCATTCCTACTCCACCTCTTCCAATGATTTCGATGGACGGACAGTTATCGATAATATCTTTTCTTACTTGTGTCGCACTTCTTACCAAAATTGTCCGGATTTTATGCTCATTGATATAGTCAACCAAAAATTCCTGCGGAACTTTTTTGGTAATCACTTCAAAACCTTTTTCTGTCAGTGCATCAATACCAGATTGATCTAAACCGTCGTTTGCTAAAACTTTCATAAAATATAGTTTATTTAAAAATTTGAAAGATTTTAATCTTCAAAAACTTCAATGGTTACCTGTTTCTCGATCATATCTGTGAACTTACCTTTATATCTCGTCGCTTTTACCAAGTGGTTATCAATCCAGTGATAGTTTCCTCCCCTCGGTTTTCCGCATAGTACGCTGTGGTATTTGAAGCCATGCTTATCCAACCAGTCGATTGTTATCTGCTTAAGATTTTCTGTTCTTGAAGTGAAGAAACAAATCTGGTGACCATCATCATACCATCTATTTACAGTTTCCAAAGCATCGGGATAAGGTTCACAAGTAACCATTCTTTCCGGCTCTTCATTGGGAACATCATCAGTAATTGTTCCGTCGATATCTATCAGATAATTCTTTACTCCATCCTTAAGGATCGGGCTTATATGCTCAATATATTCTAATTCCATCAATCAAATTTTAAATTGCAAAGTTACATTTTATCATTCAAATAGCTGTATTAATGTTCGTTTATGTTAAAATTTTAACTAAAAAATTAACTTTAAATAAATAAAATATCTACAAACCTTGCAGAATTCATAAATAACCTTTATTTTTTTCACTTTTAAAAATTATAAATCTGCACAAATATTAAAAATTATAAACAATTATTTTATGAAATCATGATTTAAACTTAAATTTGTAGGAATGGAAGAATATGTAGTTTTAGTAAATCCTGAAGATGAAGTTTTGGGTTTGATGGAAAAGCAGCAGGCTCATATCAATGGTTTGCTACATCGTGCATTTTCTGTTTTTTTATTCAACGATAAGGGTGAAATGCTGTTGCAAAAGCGTGCGTCAGAAAAATATCATTCTCCAAACCAATGGACCAATGCGGTTTGCTCGCACCCACGCTATGGTGAATCTTATCTTGAAGGGGCAAAAAGAAGAGTAAAAGAAGAGCTGGGAATTGAAACAGACCTTTCAGAAAAATTCAATTTTATCTATAAAGCAGATGTTGGCGGCGGACTTTGGGAGCATGAACTTGACTATGTTTTTACCGGAACTTATAATGAAGATTTTAAATTAAATCAAAATGAAGTGGAAGAAGTTCGATATACTTCCCTACAGGATCTGGATCAGGAGATTGCCGATCATCCTGAAAGATTTACAGAATGGTTTAAGATCATTTTAGAAGAATACAAACACAATTTTTAGCACTCATAATGAAAAAAACAGCATTTATTTTTGCTCTTCTGGTATCACTAAGTGTTTTCGCACAAGTAAAAGACACCGAGGTAATAGAAAGCGAAAATTACTCAATCACAATACCCAACACCTGGAAAACAACCAATGATGATGGTATTGTCAACATTTTCCCGACTAATCAAATCGGTGCAATTACGATCTCAGAATACCACGATCTGGAACTTCCAAAAACGGAAACCAAAAAATTTATTCTTGCGCTCTACAATTCTGCAGAGGACGAGAAAAATATAAAAAGCGGAAGCGGCAAAAAAGGTTTTACAGAGTATTTGTATGAATATTTTGACGAAAAAGAGAATCTTTTCTGGATCACTAAAGTATTTCAAAAAAATAAAGACCTATACATCATCAGCATCAATTGCCAGAAAAAATACTGGAATGGTAATTATATGAAAGTTTTTAACGAAACGTTTGACAGTTTTAAAATAAAGAAATAAAAATAAATATGAACAAAACAGCCTTATACGATAAGCACGTTTCTTTGGGAGCGAAAATAGTACCTTTTGCAGGATTTGATATGCCTGTACAATATTCCGGAGTGACGGAAGAACATTTTGCAGTAAGAGAAAAAGCGGGATTATTCGATGTATCTCACATGGGACAGTTTTTCATTGAAGGTGCAGGTTCTAAAGAGCTTTTGCAATATGTTACCACCAATAATGTAGATGCTCTTGAGAACGGAAAAGCACAATATTCTTGCCTTCCCAACGAAAATGGAGGAATTGTGGATGACCTTATCGTTTACAAAATGGAAGATGACAAATATTTTGTAGTTGTGAATGCTTCAAATATTGAAAAAGACTGGAATCATATATCAAAATACAATACTTTCGGGGCAAAAATGACGAATGCCTCAGACGAAATGTCTCTTTTGGCGGTTCAGGGCCCGAAAGCAACTGAAATTCTTCAGAAATTAACTGAAACAAATCTTTTTGAAATTCCTTACTATCACTTTACGGTTGGAACTGTAGCTGGAGTAAGTGATGTGATTATTTCAAATACGGGCTATACCGGAAGCGGTGGTTTTGAGATTTATTTTAAAAATAAAAATGCAGAACAGCTTTGGGATGAAATTCTGAAAGCAGGAGAAAGCGAAGGAATGATTCCTTGTGGATTAGCTGCAAGAGATACTTTAAGACTTGAAAAAGGTTTCTGCTTATACGGAATGGACATTGATGACACCACCTCGCCTATCGAAGCCGGATTGGGCTGGATTACCAAGTTTGACAAAGATTTTATTTCAAAAGAAACATTTGCAAAACAGAAAGAAGAAGGTGTAACCAGAAAATTGGTTGGTTTTGAACTTCAGGACAAGGGAGTTCCGAGACATGATTATCCTGTAGTAGATGCCGAAGGAAATGTAATTGGTAAAGTAACTTCCGGGACGCAGTCTCCGATGAAGAAAATCGGTTTAGGGATCGCTTATGTAGATAAGCCGCATTTCAAACTGGGTTCTGATATTTTTATTCAGGTTAGAAATAAGAATATTCCTGCGAAAGTAGTAAAGATGCCTTTCGTACAATAAGATAATCAATGGTGATAAGCTTTGCTTGCTCCGTACTTTTTAAACATAAAAACCACAGATCAATCTGTGGTTTCGTTTTTTAAGAGAAATCAGGAATTAATTCCCGTTGAAATGAGCTCTCAGGTTTTCAATGTTTTTCTTATCATTTCCGATAAAAATCTCTGTATCTGTAAGGAAAACAGGTCGCTTTAAGAACGTATAATGATCTAATAACAACTCTTTAAAGTCATCTTCACCCATTGTTTTCAAATCAAGCTCTCTCAACTTTATCTGTGTAGATTTTTTACTAAACAAATCCTCGTAAGAATTGGTAACTTTAAACATTGCTTCCACTTCTTCTTTTGTGATGGGCTCTTTTTTTATTTCACGCATCTCCCAGTCTCTCAGATCAAATTTTGCTAAAATTTTTCTGCATGTGTCGCAACTATTAAGATAAAATACTTTTTTCATCTATATTATAATTTATTATTTTTTTAAATATTAAAGTTCAAAATTGAACATTTTGACAATATAACACTTTAATACCTTAAAACACGAATAAAATCTGACCTTTTTGAAAATAATTAAATATCTTTAGTAAATATTATAAAAAATGGATAACAAACCTGTTACTTTTCAGTTTATTTCAGAGCCTTCAGATGTCAATTACGGAGGAAATGTGCATGGCGGAAGCGTTATGAAGTGGATTGACCAGGCAGGATATGCCTGTGCTACAACCTGGAGCGGAAATTATTCGGTGACGGTTTATGTAGGCGGTATCCGTTTTTATGAACCGATTAAAATCGGTGAAATTGTAAAGGTTGAAGCACAGGTAATTTACACAGGTTCTTCAAGTATGCATATCTCTATCAACGTTTTCTCCAGAAATCTAAAACAGCCGATTTTTGATAAGAAAACACACTGCATCATCGTCTTTGTGGCGGTAGATGAAAACGGTAAAAAACTTCCTGTGCCAAAATGGATACCAGAAACTAATGAGGAAAAGCAGCAGGAAATGTACGCCAAACGGCTAATGGATCTGAGAAAACAGATTGAAGATGAAATGAAACCTTTTCTTTAAAATAACTTATGAAGAGAATTGATTTTTTAAAGCTATCATCGCTAGGTTTACTAGGATTGTATTCCTTCGAAATTGCAAATTCATTCAATAAGAATAAACGTTTAGCTATACAACTGTATACCATACGAGATGCGATTTCTCAAAATCTTGAAAAAGCTTTAGAAAAAATTGCTGCTTTAGGTTATACAGATTTGGAAATTTATGGCTATAACGGAACATTTTTCGGGAAAAATAGAATTGAATTTTTATCTGTCTTAAATAATACAGGTTTAAAAGTAATCAGTTCGCATCACCAGACCGGAGTTCTAAAAAAGGAAAAAGGAACGTTATCTCATCATTGGGAACAATCTGTTGAAGATCTTAGTTTCATCGGTTCGAAATATATCGTATGTTCTTATCTGAATCCTGAAGAGAGGACTTCGGAACATTATAGAAAACTTCCTGAGCTATTAGATAAATCTGCAGAAACTTCTAAGCAGTACAAAATTCAGTTTGCATATCATAATCATGATTTTGAATTTGAAAAGATGGATGAGGAACAGCTTATCTACGACTTCATCTTAAAAAATACATCAGCAGATTTAGTCAAAATGGAGCTTGATTTATATTGGATAACAAAAGCCGATTTTGATCCTTTAGATTATTTTGAAAAATATCCCGGAAGATTTCCTTTGTGGCATGTAAAAGATATGCATAATGAAACCAAAAATTTCGCAGAAGTCGGCAGCGGAACTATTGATTTTAAAAGAATATTTGAAGCGAGAAAAAAAGCAGGTTTAGATTACTGGTTTGTCGAGCAGGACTCCAGCAACAGGGATATTTTTGAGAGTATCTTGATGAGTAAAAAATACATTGACGAGAATGATTTTTTCTTTAAGTAATCATTTGCAAAACAAAAGTCTCCCATCAAGGAAGACTTTACTATTTATAAATTTAATAATTTTAACAAGTAATTACTTGTGGACAACCGATGTACAGGCTGCAATACTTAGGTCCTGTAACGGCTCCCGTGCAGCTGCATCCGCATAGTGACAAATCCGGAGTACCAATTTTTCCTACACCTCCAACGATGTTTTTAAGATCAGCACTGTTTAATTTTTTAGCGTTTTTTAAATTTTGATTTAACATAATGATTTGGTTTTAAGTTGAAAAATAAAGGATATTAATTACACTGCAAAGTCATCGCAAGTGTAGACTTGTGGACAAGCAATATAAGTTGGGCAGTATTTCGGTCCCGTAACAGCACCTGAACAACTGCATCCGCAAAGCGATAAGTCTGGCGTACCACTAGCACCACCAACGATGTTTCTCAGATCAGCACTTTTTAATTTCTTAGCGTTTTTTAAAATTTCGTTTAACATAATGATTTGGTTTTAAGTTGTTATTCAAATTTAAACATTATTACGATATCACAATAAAAAATTTACATTATTACAAAATAACGTTTTATTTAAGCGAATCGTATTTTAATAATGAAGGAAGATGAATTATTTAATAAACTAAAAATCCCTCCAAATTTCTTTGAAGGGATTTTATTTTATAAATTTTTAAACTGAAATTATCTCGCAATATTTACAGCTCTTGTTTCTCTGATTACGGTTACTCTTACTTGCCCAGGATAAGTCAGTTCATTCTGAATTTTCTCTGAAATGTCGTAAGAGAGCTGAGATGCGATTTCGTCGTTCACTTTTCCGCTTTCTACCATTACCCTCAATTCTCTGCCCGCCTGAATTGCATAAGCACTAGAAACTCCTTCAAAGCTTAAAGCCGCAGCTTCAAGATCCTTCAATCTTTGAATATAAGATTCTAAAACCTGACGTCTTGCTCCCGGTCTTGCTCCTGAAATTGCATCGGCAACCTGAATGATTGGAGATAATAATGAAGTCATTTCAACCTCGTCGTGGTGAGCTCCAATAGCATTGATTACTTCAGGATTTTCCCCGTATTTCTCTGCCCATTGCATTCCTAACAAAGCGTGAGGAAGTTCAGATTCCTGTTCAGGAACTTTACCGATATCGTGTAAAAGACCTGCTCTTTTGGCCATTTTCACATTTAGTCCTAATTCTGCAGCCATCGTTGCAGCAATATTTGCTACTTCTCTTGAGTGCTGTAATAGGTTTTGCCCATAAGATGAACGGTATTTCATTCTACCAACAATTTTCACCAACTCTGGGTGTAATCCATGGATTCCCAGGTCGATAATGGTTCTTTTACCTACTTCTATGATTTCGTCTTCAATCATTTTTTTGGTTTTTTCTACTACCTCTTCAATTCTCGCCGGGTGAATTCTACCGTCTGTAACCAATCTGTGAAGTGATAATCTTGCAATCTCTCTTCTTACAGGATCAAAACATGAAAGAAGAATAGCTTCCGGAGTATCATCGACGATAATTTCTACACCTGTCATTGCTTCCAGTGCCCTGATGTTTCTACCCTC
Organism: Chryseobacterium sp. LJ668; assembly: GCF_019613955.1. Lineage (NCBI taxonomy): Bacteria > Pseudomonadati > Bacteroidota > Flavobacteriia > Flavobacteriales > Weeksellaceae > Chryseobacterium > Chryseobacterium chendengshani. The sequence goes on from NZ_CP080443.1 coordinate 17,407, forward strand.
TCTACCGATAATTCTACCTTTTACTTCATCAGATTCTATATTAAAAACAGACACCGAATTTTCAATTGCCTGCTCAGTACCGATTCTCTGAATAGTCTGAATAACTATTTTTCTTGCTTCGCTTTTAGCATTCAGCTGGGCTTCTTCCATAATGCTCTGAACATGTGCTTGAGCTCTGGTCTTAGCTTCAGCCTTCATTGTTTCTACTAATTCAGCTTTGGCTTCTTCACCGGTATAGTTTGAGATTCTTTCAAGCATTTCTACTTTCTTCGCGGTTGCCGAATCTAGCTCTTGCTGTTTTTTCTCTAAAATTTCTGTTTTCTTAGCATAATCAGCAATCTGTCTGTCGAGATCTTTCTCTAATTTCCCTGCTTTACTAAGCTCATCATTCAGCTTATTTTCTTTGTCTTTGATCCTTTTTTCGCCCTCCTGCATTTTTCTTTCGCGAGATTGAATGTCTGCATCATGCTGAGATTTTAGCTCAAGAAATTTTTCTTTCGCCTGAAGATTTTTTTCTTTCTTTATTGATTCGGCTTGTACAGTAGCTTTTTCTATAAGATTTTCGGCATTTTTTGTTGCATCGTCTATAATAAATTTGCCTTTAGCATTAAGGGAGCTTTTAGAAAATACCATTCCTAAAACAGCGCCTACTATCAAACAAATAACGCCTATAATAATAGCGGTTGTTGTCATATATATATTGAGTTTTAATTGTCTAAATTTAAAAATAAAAAACCTACAATAATTCAGTGATTTAGAGTAAACTCCCGATCTCCACGATTTGATCTGATTTCTTCTCTCTGTAATCTGCGTAAAGCAGCACGCCATTGAAAAGACTTTCGAACATTAATTGTTTAGTGTTGAGTTTACCTTAATGTGTTAGAATTACTGTAGGCAGCTTTTCGGAAAATTATTTTCCCGCTTCATTCAACGTCTGATTAATTTTGGTTAATCGTTCGTTGGCCGAATGTATATTTTTTTCGTAGTTGAGAGATACAACTTCTGCATTGGTTCCCAATTTGAGGGCACACATTGCTAAAGCATCCTGTTTATCTCTTACATCGAAATTCTGTTCAAAATCTTTAATCATATTTTCAATTTGCTTCCCCACTTTACGGAGTGTCTCTTCCTCTGCTGCCGGAACATTCAGTGGATATACCCTTCCTGCGATGTTGATGGTTATTCTCCTTACATCCATTATAATCCGCTGTTTTGAAGCTGTGCAATACAAAAGTCTACTTCTTTTACCAATCTGTTGATATGGTTTTTCATGAGTCTGTTGTGTTCAGGATTTCCTGATATTGCCGAATACAATTTTATATTTTTCTGTTCTTCTGCTAATACCTGATTTTTCTTCCGCTCTTCATCATATTTCTTCTTCAAGTCTTCATGCTCTTTATTCAATTCTGATAACCTTTCAGAAAGATTTTGATGACTTTTATGAAGATTCAAAATCTTTTTTTCCAGTTCTGAAAAATTGTTTTCTAATTCTTGAAGCATTTCAGGTTTCTAAATATTCTAACTAATAGCAAAAATATGAAAATAAAAAGACTAACAAAAATAAATATCTCTATATTTTGGCTAAAAACAAAAAGGAGATGCCAAAGCACCTCCTTTATATATTAAGTTTTTGTTATATTATTCAAATTTCAATACAAACATAATAGCTCTTGTTTGTAAAGTAGAAACTGCTGCAGACCAATAAGGTGGCGTAGTAGCATTATCAGCAACCATTTCGTTGTTCATAAAGAATGTTCCTCTTACAGCCGGAGTCAGTTTAAATTTATTAAAATAAAACTGAATTCCCATCTCTGCAGACCATGCAAAGTTGTGTGTTGTAGATCTGAAAACCTGCTGTTGGTTATCGTCTTCTGAGTCTGAATTTGACTGTAAATTAACAATATAATTCACACCCGCAGCAAAATAAGGTCTTGAGTTATACCATCTTTCTCCATGAAATTCAAGCAATACAGGAACATCCACCAAAGTTGATTTAATTTCTCTTACCTTGTCTTTTTCAGTTAAAAAAATAGGTGTAAATGGAGCATTTGTTAAGCTTCCATTTTGATAAATATCGTTAGATTGTGTGTTGAAGATCAACTGTCTTTGAGCAAACTGCAAACCTGGTTCTAATCTTACGTCTAGGTAATCATTTAATCTGAATTTTGCGATCAGACCTGCCCCAAAGCTGGTACTTGCTTTAGACGTTACAAGATTCTGATTCTCACTCATACCATATCTTGGATTAAGCACGATACGGTAATCCAGTATGTTGCCATTCAGATAAAACCCCCAGCTGAATTTTTGCTGGTCAAAATCTTCCAGCTTATCCATCCTGTTACGAGTTCTAAATTGAGCATCTGCAAAAGTTGCTATACTAACTGAGGCTAAAACCAGAGCTTTTAATAGAAATTTATTCATAGGTTATTTTGTTGCTTTATAAATTGTGGCTATACCTAAACTTAATTTTTTATATTCTACTTTTTTAAATCCTGTGTCTAACAGTATTTGTCTCATTTTCTCTCCAAACGGGAAAGCATTCACAGAATCCGGCAGATAAGTATACGCCCTGTCGTCTTTAGAAATCAATCTTCCGATTGCCGGCAATATATTTTTAAAATAAAACATATAAAACGGTCCTAAAAAACCCTCTACTTTTGAAAACTCAAGAATGTACACACTTTTGTTTTCCTTCACTACTCTTTTCAGCTCTGCCAAACCTTTTGTAAGGTTTTCAAAGTTCCTTACTCCAAATGCAACGGAAACAGCATCAAATCTATTGTCCTCGAAAGGTAAATTTTCTGCATCACCTTTCTGCATAGAAATTTTGCCGTCTAATTTAAGTTTTTTTATTTTAATAACGCCAACATTTAACATTTGTTGCGATAAATCTAAACCAACGACTTTCGCACCCGTTCCTTTTTCTACAGCAATTGCCAGATCCCCTGTTCCGGTAGCCACGTCAAGAACTTCCTTAGGCGTGTCTTCCTTCATCATGCGAACGAGCTTATTCCTCCATAGAACATCTATTTTCATAGACAACGCATGGTTCAGCAAATCATACTTCGGCGCAATATTGTCGAACATATCCTCTACCTGGCTTTTTTTCGTAGCCTCAGAATTGTAAGGAGTAACTTTGTTGATATCGTTTGTCAAAACTTGTAATATTCTTTATAATAATTAAGGTAATCTTGTTTTCTGAAGATCTTTGAGCGGGATTCTACTTTATCAATATTCTTTATCAGCTTATCATAATCTTCATCTACATTGTAATAAAAGTCTTCTGTATAAAGCTTATTGAAGCGTTTTGCGCCTCCAAAATATGCCTTACCGTCTATAATCGTTTTATCCAACGCCAAAAGTAATGAATCTTTTTTAAGATTGTACCCATAAAATTGACGATTAACATAATAATCCTGATGAGCAATGTTTATAAGCCCTCTGATTTTATTTACCTCAAATGCAGAATCGTACAACAATTTCTTATTCTGATCAAAAACTTTTATTGAATTTTTGCCCTGTTTAAGGTTTACATTCACGTATTGCCCTGCCGAAATGATTCCTTCAGAACCGTTATTAATTTTGTAGTAGTAAGTATAAGGAGTAGGATTATCTACCAGGTAATAATTTTTTTTGGCTAAAAAAAAGAAATATACCCCAAAGGCAAATACAAAAACTGCAATTGCAATAAGTAACCCCTTCATTGACGGATTGTTTTTCATAGATTGTTGTGAACAATTTTTGCAAATTTAATAATATTTTTAATTCTTTCTTATTAATATTAATTATTAACTTTGCATCTTTATAAATCATTTAAACGAATGCCGAATACGATCATTATTGGTTCTGGATCTTACATTCCTAGCAGAGTTATTGGTAGAGATTTTTTTCTAAATTCTGAATTCTATACCGATGAAGGCGAAAAAATAGACAAGCCAAACGAAGAAATCATCTCAAAATTTGTAGAAATTACAGAAATTGAAAACAGAAGATATATTGGGGACGACACTTCAAACTCAAAAATAGGTTACGAAGCTGCGAAAGTAGCTCTTGAAGACGCAAAAGTAGACGGCGAAGATTTAGATTATATAATTTACGCCAGTAATTTTGGCGAAGTAGGCACTGACGGTGTTGCGAACTTTATGCCGAATATGGCAGCAAGAGTAAAGAATCATTTAGGAATTAAAAACAGAAAATGTATCACCTATGATATGATTTTTGGTTGTCCGGGCTGGGTTGAAGCAATGATTCTGGCAGATACCTTTATCAAAGCCGGTGTTGCTAAAACGATTCTTGTAGTGGGTGCAGAAACTTTAAGCCGCGTTACCGATCCTTACGACAGAAATAAAATGATTTTTGCTGACGGAGCCGGTGCAGTCGTCGTAAAAGCAACCGATGAAGAAAATGTGGGCATTATTTCTCATAATACCATCTGCGATAATGGCCCCGAACTGGAGTATTTAAGAAACGGAGGTTCTATCAACAAGGAATTCAACGATAAAAAGCTTTACATCAGAATGATGGGGAGAAAAATCTATGAGTACGCTCTTAAAAACGTTCCCACAGCCATTAAGGAAACTATAGACAGTGCCGGGCTTTCTATAAAAGATATTGATAAAATTCTGATTCATCAGGCTAATGCCAAAATGGATTATGCGATGATCGAAAGACTTCACAAGCTTTATGATGTCAAAGATTACGACCACGCCGTTTCCCCGATGACAATTCAGGATTTTGGAAATTCTTCTGTGGCAACCATTCCTACGATGTTTGATTTAATCATTAAAGGTAAAATGGAGGGTCATACGTTTAAAGATAAAGGGAACATTGTGATGACTTCGGTAGGTGCCGGAATGAACATTAATGCGATCGTTTATAAATTTCCTTAAGATATTTAAATAATTTAAAATATTAAAAGCACAGAGGAATTTCTTTTGTGCTTTTTTAAAACTCGTTTATGCAAAGAAACTTTTTATTTATAGCTGCTATCTTCTTATTTCTGGAAGTTTATATCTATCAGGCAATTAAAACTTTAACAGATAACTTATGGATTAAGGCAGGATATTGCATTTTGTCTTTAGCTGTTTACGGATTCTTTGCTTATGAAGTTTCTCATTTCCAAAGATCAGACAGAAGCACAATGAGAGCACAGATCATGATCTCATTATTTTTAGTCTTTATTTTACCAAAAATTTTTATCGTCTTATTTTTATTAATTGACGATATTTTCAGAACAGGAGGTTACTTAATCGGCTTAACCAAATCTACAGAAAACTTTTTTCCGGAAAGGAGAAAGTTTCTTAGTATTATGGGTCTTGGTCTGGGCGGTGTGCTCTCCGCATTATTTATTGACGGAATTACCTTCGGAAAATATAGGCATACGGTAAGAAGAGTAAAAGTTAAGATTAAAAATCTTCCTCTAAGCTTTAAAGGATACAAAATCATTCAGATTTCAGATGTTCACAGCGGAAGTTTTTCTGACCCGAGCAAACTGGAACACGCCATCGAGTTGATCAACGAACAAAACGCAGATTTAGTTTTATTTACCGGAGACATGGTGAATAACGTTTCTGAAGAATTCAAACCTTTCATTCCTCTTTTTTCTAAAATTAAAGCGAAAGACGGCAAGTTTGCAGTGTTGGGAAATCACGATTATGGCGATTATGTGACCTGGGAATCTCCTAATGCAAAAAAAGTAAATCTCGATCAATTAATCGAATACGAAAGACAGGCAGGTTTTGAAATGTTGATGAATGAAAACCGTGCCATCGACAGAAACGGAGAAAAATTATACATTTTAGGAGTAGAAAACTGGGGATTAAAGCCTTTTCCACAATTTGGAAAAATAGACAAAGCTTTAGAAAACGTCCCACAAAACGCTGCGAAAATATTAATGAGTCATGACCCTACTCATTTCGATTACGTGGTTAAAAAACACCCTGCAGATATTAGTTTAACACTTTCAGGTCACACCCACGGAATGCAGTTTGGTTTAGATTTAAAAAATATCAAATGGTCGCCTGTACAATACCGTTATCCAAAATGGGCAGACTTATACGAAAGTGAAGGAAAACTGTTGTATGTAAACCGTGGCTTTGGCGTTTTAGGATATCCCGGAAGAGTTGGGGTGTTGCCTGAGATTACCCTTTTGGAATTATCTTAATGATCTTTTTTAAAATATATAATCCTTCATCCTAGAAGTTGCCAATTCTTTTTCATTAATCCACGAGAGAAACGCTTCCAGTTTATCCTCCATCTTTTTACCGGAATTATATCTTCTGTAAAACGGAACTTTAAACTGATATTTTGCTACGTCTGTGAATTGCCATGAATCAAGATAGATTAACACAAAGTCGTCGTTTTTCAGAGTCTCAAAAACCATATTCTGATAATATTTCATTGGTAAAGCCTGAAACACAAAATCATTGTATGGAAGCTGACTGTAAGGAGAAATGCTTTCCGGAATGATACTGATTCCATTCTCTTCAGTGATCTCAGAATCTCTTTTCAGACGCTTAAAAGGAAACAGAATATCGGCGTTATCAATATTTGAAATATAGCTAAATCCCATTAATTTTAAATCCGCGTCTGCAATTTTAAATTCTTTTTGACGAATGCCTTTGATTTGTTTTTCTAAAAAATCTTCAGCAAACTTTTTGGCTTCTTCTATTTGTGAAGCAGAAGAGTTTTTATTGTAAAAAGCAATTTCATGCCCTTGAGCAGAAATTGCTTTTATTAAATTTTTAAGTTTTTCGATAAGAGAAATCTCGATAAAAAAGCTCGCTTTTATTTCATGAATATCTAAAATTCTAAGAATCGATTTAGTATTCGCCTCTGTGATTGATAACCTTTCATCATCAAAAATCTGAACATCATTTTTAGTCTCAGATTCAATATTCATCAAATTAAAGGTCAGTAAAATCATTTAAACTTAAATTTATATAAAAATTATAAAATGCTATTAATCAATAGTTAAATAACATTTTAATTAAAGTAAAACTTATCTTAAATTTATTTTGATAATTTAACTTTTAGATTTTTAATCATGTCTTTAGACATTTCAGAAATTCCAAAATCATAAGAAAGATTCCAATCTTTTTTGGCAATAGAATCATCAATTGACGATGGCCAAGAATCTGCAATTGCCTGTCTGAAATCCGGTTTATAATCAATTTCAAATTCAGGAATTTCTTTCTTAATTTCGTCTGCCAATTCTTTTGGCGTAAAAGACATTCCGCCCAAATTATAAGAAGAACGAACCGTTAAACTTTCTTTCGGAGCTTCCATCAATTTTAAAGTAGCGTTGATCGCATCATCCATATACAACATCGGCATTGCAGTATCTTCGGAGATGAAGCTCGTATACTTCCCCTCTTCCACTGCTTCGTAGAAAATCTCCACAGCGTAATCAGTCGTTCCTCCACCTGCAGGAGTTTTCCATGAAATCAACCCCGGATATCTGATGCTTCTGACATCAACTCCATATTTATCAAAATAATATTCACACCATTTTTCGCCTGCCATTTTTGAAATACCATAAACGGTCGTCGGATTTAAGACTACATCCTGACCAACATTATGTTTAGGAATTCCTTTTCCAAATACAGCAATAGAACTAGGCCAGAAGATCTTGTGAAGCAATCCCTCTTTCGCCATTTCACAAAAATGAAGAAGTGGTTCAAGATTCAGTTTCCATGCAAAGATCGGTTGTTTTTCAGAAGTTCCTGATAATAAAGAAGCCAAATGATAGACGGTAGTAATATCGTAATCTTTGATGATCTGTCTCACCAATTGTGTATTGGTAACATCCATTCTTTCATAATATCCTGCAGAGGTAATGCCTTTTTGCCATCTGTCTAACCCTGAAGCTACTACATTTTCAGCTCCGTGAATTTCTACAAGTCTGTTGGTAAGCTCTGTGCCTATTTGACCTAAAGCTCCTGTAATGAGAATTTTTTCCGTGAAGGATTCCATTTTTATATTTTATTAGATGAGTAAAAGCAAAAATAGAGATTTTGAGTACTATAAGAAAACAAAATTGTAAATTCGGATATATTTTTTGTCACGGAAAATTTGACAGATGCATTAAAACCAACTCAGATAGATTCATAACTAATATTTCAAAAAATCAAAATGAAAAAAATACTATTCACTATTCTCCTCGCTTCATCGTTTATTAGCGCGCAATATACCGACATCAATATTGTAAAAGAAGTTAAGGTGAAAAATAAAGGAGTTGTTGTATCTGCTCACCCATTAGCAAGTGAGGCAGGCGCAAAAGTTCTTAAATCAGGAGGAAATGCTTATGATGCTATAATAGCAACACAATACGCTTTAGCAGTAGTCTATCCTCAGGCAGGAAATATTGGTGGTGGCGGATTTTTGGTCGGAGTGAAAAATAATGGTGAAAAATTTACGATCGATTATCGTGAGACAGCCCCAAAAAAGGCTTCACGAGATATGTATCTTGACAAAAAAGGCAATGCAAACACAGATTTATCACAAAATGGAAGATTATCAGTTGGGATTCCGGGAAGTGTGGCCGGATTTTTTGCAACTTCTAAATACTCTAAGCTTCCGATGGAAAAACTGATTCAGCCAGCCATTGATTTAGCTGAAAAAGGCTTTGCAATTACCGATCAGGAAGCCAATTTATTGAATGCAAGCAAAGAATATTTCCAAAAACATAATAAAACTTCAAATGCTTTTGTGAAAAATGAAGCATGGAAATCCGGAGATATTTTGATCCAGAAAGAATTGGCAGAAACTTTAAGATTAATCCAAAAATTTGGTTTAAAAGGATTTTATCAAGGTAAAACAGCAGAGCTTTTAATTGCCGAAATGAGAAAAGACAATGGAATTATTACTCTGGACGACCTAAAAAATTACAAGGTCGCCGAAAGAAAAGTTTTGGAATTTGAATATAAGGGAAATATTGTGGTCTCAATGCCGCTGCCTTCCAGCGGCGGAATACTTTTGGCGCAAATGCTGAAAATGTCTGGTTATGAAAATTTAGAGAAATATCAGCATAACTCAACTAAGGCAGTTCAGATTATGGTGGAAGCCGAAAGAAGGGCTTTTGCTGACAGAGCCGAATATATGGGAGACCCTGATTTTATTCATGATAAAACCTTGTATCTGATTTCTGATGAATATCTAAAAAACAGGTGGAAAAATTTCAGCTTTACTCAAGCAACTCCAAGTTCTGATGTCGGAAAAATCATTAAGCAACCGAAAGAATCAACGGAAACTACCCATATTTCGGTGATTGATAAAGATGGAAATGCAGCAGCAGTTACCACAACGTTAAATGGCCTATACGGAAGTAAAGTTGTGGTTTCCGGAGCCGGTTTCTTTTTAAATAACGAGATGGATGATTTTTCTGTAAAACCAGGGGTTCCCAATATGTTTGGAGCCGTTGGTGGTGAAGCAAATTCAATTCAGCCCAACAAAAGAATGTTGTCATCGATGACTCCAACGATTGTACTGAAAAACGGAAAGCCCTTTATGATTGTCGGAACTCCCGGTGGAACTACCATTCCGACATCTGTTTATCAGTCTATCGTAAATGCTATTGACTTTAAACTGAATCCTAATATTTCTGTCAATTCTCCGAAATTTCACCATCAGTGGCTCCCCGAAACAGTCGCATTTGAAAAAAACTTCCCTGAAAATACAATCAGTAATTTAGAAAAAATAGGTTACAAAGCAGAGCGATGGGGACAGCTTGGGAGAACAGAAATGATTTTAATTGATGACAGTGGAAATATCCATGCCGTTGCAGATGGCCGCGGCGATGATTCTGTGGCGGTAGAATGATGAATTTTTTTCTCATTCTGAATCAGTTGAATGTAATCAAGAATAGTAATGCTTTGAGATACTTCCTTCGTCAGAATGACAATTAAAATAATATTAATTTTCGGCGGGGGCTTTCAGCCCCCGCCGAAAATTTTCTCACATACCATTCAATCATCAGAGTTATTTTTCTTATTTTTCATATTGAATTTAAATTTATTATTTTGAAAGCAAACAAAATATATCAGCAGCTTTACTTTCAGGTCATTGTTGCGATCATTGCAGGGATACTTTTCGGTAAATTTTACCCAGACCCAGAGATCGGTGAAAAGATGAAACCTTTGGGTGACGGCTTTATCAAACTTGTTAAGATGATTATTGCTCCTGTAATTTTCATTACGCTTACGTTAGGAATCGCTCATATGACCGATCTGAAAAAAGTCGGAAGAATTGCTGTAAAAGCAATGATTTATTTTTTCACATTCTCAACATTAGCACTCATCATCGGGCTTATTGTAGGAAATATTTTACGACCGGGATCAGGTTTAAACATTGATCCTGCAAGTCTTTCGGGAGATGTTTCCCAATATCAGCAAAAAGCCCATGATACTACGCTAACCGGATTTATAATCAATATTATTCCTGAGACATTATTCAGCCCGTTGGTAGGTGACAATATTCTTCAGGTGCTTTTGGTTGCAATCTTAATGGGAATCGCATTGGTTTTAACGAAAGAAAAAAGCCAGAAAATTACAGATTTCTTGCAGGATTTAGCTGCGCCTGTTTTCAAAATTGTTCATATGCTGATGAAACTTGCACCCATTGGTGCTTTTGGAGCAATGGCTTTTACAATAGGAAAATACGGTTTAGCGTCGGTTTTAAATTTAATTTTCCTTGTAGGAACTTTTTATATTACTTCAATTTTATTTGTTGTGTTGGTATTGGGATCGGTTGCTTTGTACAATGGTTTCAGTATTTTCAGATTGATGTATTATCTGAAAGAAGAACTGCTTTTGGTATTAGGCACAAGCTCTTCAGAATCTGCGCTTCCGGGGATCATGGAGAAACTGGAGAAAGCCGGCTGTTCAAAGGCGATTGTAGGATTAGTAGTACCTACAGGATATTCTTTCAATCTAGACGGGACAAATATTTATATGACACTGGCTTCACTTTTCATTGCGCAGGCCCTGAATATTGATCTGTCTCTGGAAAAACAAATGATTCTTCTTTTGGTTGCAATGTTGAGCTCAAAGGGCGCGGCAGGAGTAACGGGTGCAGGATTTATTACATTGGCTGCAACTCTGGCCGTAGTTCCCGAAATTCCAATCGCGGGAATGACGTTAATTTTAGGAATTGATAAATTTATGAGCGAATGCCGTGCTTTGACTAATGTCGTGGGAAATTCTGTAGCAACGGTAGTAGTTGCAAATTGGGAAAAACAACTCAATAGACAACAATTGCATTTTTGTCTGAATAACCCTAATAAACTAGAAAATGAATTATAGTTTGATCCTACAGCTACCCTGGAATTGAATTTTTAATAAAAATTTTTCATCAATATGATCTAGAACATAAAGAAATTAAATCTAGTTTTCTTAAATTTGTAGAACATTATCATGTAAGAATGATAATTTTTTTCATCATTTGTGTTTTTAAGCCTTCTTATTGAAGGCTTTTTTGTTTATATGGTTTAGAGAACTAAATTAAGCATTAGAGAATTTGAAAACCCTATTTTTAAACTATCTAATCTAAATTAAGATTGTAAGACTTGCCGGCTGTACTTTAATATTGATGGGCGATTTTATCCTGTTGAACTCACCATCAAGATGCCAGTTTTTCGTATTGACTTTGAATTCAACCTCTGAAACAGGTAAGTAAGTCAGATAATCATCTTCTTTAAGCTTTTTTGTAAACATTCTGAATGCAAATAAAGGTGAATAAGTCAGAGGAAATTTTTTAACCAAAACCATATCGACCAATCCGTCACTTTTACTTGCCATCGGAGCAATATAAGCGTGATTGCCAAACTGTCGGGTGTTTGCAATATTTACCATCAGATATTTGCCATTATATTGTTGATATTTTTCATCGAAAAATTTTAATTTAATCGGTTTGTAGCTGAAAAATGTCTTTAAAGAAACTTTTATATAATTTTTGAAACCACGGTTTGTTTTTTCAAACTCTTTCACAACTTTTCCATCGAATCCCGTACCTGAAACATTAATGGAAAGCCTGTCGTTAACAGTAAATGTATCAATCTTTCTTGATTTCTTTTGCCTTAATTTTTCTATTAATTCATCTAAATTTTTGCTGAACTGTGTCTCATTAGAAAAGCCATTTCCCGACCCTGCAGGAAAAATAGCCAATATCTTATCTGTATTGATCAGATTTTTTGCAACTGTCGATATCGTTCCGTCACCCCCTATTGCTACAAAAATATCTGTAGTTGAAAAATGCTTTTGAATAAACTCATCGGTACCAAGTATTGATTCTGAAATGTAATATAACGGATTGTTTAGTTTACTTTTAAGCGCATTAAGAAATGGCTGGTAATTCTTTTTCGCCGAAAAAGGATTGATGATAAAAGCTACATTTTCCATTATCACAAAAGTAGAAAATGCTTCCTGATTTGGAAGCATTAATATTAGTTAATTTTCATTCTTTCTTTGAATTCAGATGTCAGTGTACCTTTAAGCTCATCCCACGAAACAGGAATCGTAATGTCTCCTGCTGCGAAAGCTGCAATCTCATACGGACTGTAGTGAAAATACAGATTTTTATCATCAAAATAAAAATTTTCGTTAGCCGGGATAACTTCCAACAAAAGCATATCTGAATTTTTAACTGCTCCTTGTGAATCTGTTGTTCCGCTGGGAATAGTATTAATGTTCTTGAATAATAGTTGTTCTAATCTGGCTTTTGGCATTGTAGTAATATCCTTCAGCTGTAGTTTTTTATTGGTTTTCAAATCAAAAATTCGCTCTGAAAAACCGTAATTACCATGCGCTCCACCTTCATAAGAAGAATATAGGTATTGGATCTGAAGAAAATCTTTGATGTGTGATCTTAGTTTCATAAAAGCTCCGGAATTCCAAGTTTGCGGATACGCTATATCTGAAGTCCAGTCGTTGTTTTTGTCTTTTACAGAAGAAAAATATTCCGTTTTATCTTTATTTAGAAAATTCTGCAACCCTTGTTTTGAAAAATCAGTAATACCTTTTCTTTCATAATAAATACTGTCTAATAGAGCCTGATCTGTGATTGTAGGAAAAACCAACATTGTAGATTCATATTTAAGCGTCAGTTTTTCACTTACTTTAATTGAGTCTGTAATTTTTACAGAATCAATCTTGAATTCCGGAACCGCTTTGGTTTCGGCTTTAGTCTCAGTATTTTTAGAATCTGCCTTTCTGCAGGCTGATAAAATAAAAAGTGTCGCTAATAAAACAGCTTTGATCGTATTTTTCATAATTACAATTTTTCGTACCAATGCAAAAACCATTCAAATGATGAATGGTTTTTTAAATATTTTAATCAATAAATATGAATTTATTTTTTGATCAAGCTCATAACCTGATTTTCACTGTCTGAAATAACCTTCCAGATTTGTTTAAAAGCCGGATAATATTCTTTAGGATAATCTGCACTTGCAATTTGAAATTCCGAGATCGTAAGGATCTTATTACCCTTTCTTTCTACTGTATAAGAATAACTGATTTCTTTGTCATCTGTAATTATTTTTTTACTTTTAGGCAATTCTGCAATTTCATAACCTTCAGGTATTTCTATTTCTACAATTTTTGTTTTGCTGATGGGTGAAATAAAATCGATCATATATTTTCTTTCTTCCTGCTGATCAAAATCGTTACTGGTCTGATGCAAAAACAATAAAGGATTTATAATTTTTCTCTTTCCTAGATTATCAATCATATTATTAGATGTAAATCTCATTGTAGATCTAAATTCTCCATCATCCAAAACTCTTGAATTAATATCAGAAAAATCTACTGAAAAATTTTCTTTATACTGTTTTGTATATTTCTCAGGATTTTCGTCAAAGTCTTCTTTAGCATTTAAAGCCAATAAACCTTCATCCTGATCTTGATATTCGCCGGTTACTGTACCGTCATCATGAATCTTAGCTTTTGTAGTGTGAGAAGAATAGCTTGGTTTGATATTGTTTAAAGAAATAACTTCCGCCTTATCATCTCTTAACAAAAGTCCGTTACTGTTCCAAACTCTACCAGGAAGTATACCTTCTTTTGACTGTTTAGAAGTTGCGTCAAACAGGTAGATATTCTTGCCTAATTCTGCTGCTGCAATCACATAATCAAAGTTTCCGATGTTGGGAAATGTAAGGTTCACCATACCGTTTTTAACGGTTGAAATTAAAATTGGATAAGCTTTTATTCCTTGACTTCTTAACATGTTAATCAACATCAGATTTAGATCTCCTGTATTTCCTGTTTTGGTTTTAGCAAGTTCTTTTATACCATTTTCTGTGTAGAACCCAGTAGTATTGTTCCAAGTATATGAAGTTTTTACGAAATCAAAAATCAAATTTGCTTTTTTCAGTTCATCTTTTTCTTCCAATATACTTTTCGGCAACATATCTTTTGCAAGCTTGTCTTTTTTGTACTGCATACCAAACTCATCATGCTCCCAAAGGGTTTTCCTGATATCTTCCCAAGTAGAAGTATATGTCTTCAAACCATTGTTAAAAAAAGTAGAATGCAGCTCTGCTCTGATTTTGGTTCTGTAATTATCGTTATTTTTTACAAATTTTTCAGATTTGAATGCCTTTAAATTTTCGAATGCGAATCTGTATGTCTTAGCATCTGCACCATATAAAAAGTCTTCACCAACTTTTTGGTGTTTCGGTGTTAAGCTGCCGGTAAAATCGATATGATATGACATATTGGTAGGTGAATCCAGCACATATTCAGTATATATTGAAGGTGTATCCAATTCTACATAAATAATTGGTAGCTCATACATAAAAGGTGATGAGACTTCATATTGGTACTCAATTACAGATCCATTTTTAATATTAGGAAATGCAAATTTATTAATCGTCACATACTTATTTTCTTTAGATTTAAATTTAGAGCTTTTGTCTACTTTAGTTTCAGCTATTTTACCTTCTTCAAGATTATAGACATTGGCTTTAACTGAAGTTAATGTTTCGCGGCTGCCAGATTTATTTTCTTGTAAATGAATATCAAGATTTAGCCAGTCTTCAGATTTATCTTTATCGTAAATTTTTATTCGGTACGCATATTTTTTTATCAGTTGACCATTGTAAGGATCAACTCGGTAATGTATTGATCTATAAAGGATTTCTGCAGGTGCTTTCTCATCGATTGCTGACTTTGCTTTATTTAAATCATCAATACTGAATTTTGGCATTTTAAGAAACTCATGTTTCTGTGCATTGAAAATCTGGCACATCAGGCAAAGACAAAAAACTAAAAGTATTTTTCTCATGTTACGATTTTTTGGATATTAGGATTTTTGAGTTATCAGCATTCATTATTTTTTTTCGGAAATTGACGTAATCGTTATATTTTTCTTTAGAATAAATCCCCTTCTTCATATTGATGGTTCTTTTTACAACAAGCTGATCCTGTTTTTTCTCAAATGTGATCATGTAAGTACCGAAATCTGAAGTGACAAGCCCGTTTTGCGGCATTTCTTCGATTACATAATTGGCAGGAAGCTGAAAAACGATTTCATAATCATCTTCATATGAAAATCTGTTTTCAAACGGCAGCTGACGATTTTCATCTGTATGATAAAACCCTGAGGAATAAATAGGAACTGCTCTGAATATAAAACTGTCACCCATCATTTTTGAGTAATTCGAAGCTTTAAAATTCAAGTCAAAATCTATCGAAGCCAAATCTTTATTGTTCACGAAATTATTCATCTCTACATTTTCAAAATTCAGGCTCGAAAATTTAGATTTCATTGCCTCATTTTTATCTTTCTGAGAAAGTGAAATGTAAGATAAGTTAAAATCATACTGATTTCCTGTATACGAAAATTTACCTTTTCCGGAAATGGTTTTGTCAGGATTTATCTGAATATTTAAAATCTGATTCTCCTTGCTTTGCTGGGATGTATAGCTGGGAGTTTCCATGATATCAATTCCAGTAGATTTTACAGCCAGCACATTTCTATCTGTGGTTTTGTAACTCATATGATTAAATGCAATATCCTGAGATGTATTTTCTAACCAAATATTTCCTTTATCTGTAGGAATTACCAAAATAACATGATTACCACCCATTTTTGGAAACTCGACATCAAAACTTACAGGGGAAGAATTGGCATTAATGATTGCATAATAAGAGGGAATTCCTGCCTCGTCAAGAAGTGTCTTCATATAATTGGTCAAACCTTTACAGTCACCATATCCCTTTTTCTGTACCTCATCCGGCATCATCGGCTGCCATCCGCCAATACCCAGAGCCACAAAAATATATCTTGTTTTGCTTTGCATGTACTGAAATATTTTTTTCACTTTCTCTTCAGTACTTCCTGATAAGTTGAGCGCAGCAATTTCTGATTTGATCTGTGGTGTAGAGACAGATACTGGTGTCAACAGATTATTGTAATACCACAAACCGAAATCTTTCCATGAAGTGATGTTTCCTTTTTTTCCTACTAAACTAAACTGATCTAAAGAAAAACTTACTTTCGGTAAAATTTTCTGTGGATTAGGAACCAATTCTGCCTCATCGATTGCAGCAACATTTTGATAAGTATACAATTTTTCGTTTCCATTATCCTGAACATCGACAGCTGCATACTTAAATGGTGAGTCGTATGTTTTTGTACGAAGATTGATCCCTGATTTATTGAGTATTTTAAAACTGCTTTTTTCTAAAGAAATGTTGTGAGAATAAAATGGCGTAAAATCCGGGATAAAAACTGTATTCTGATCTTTCTGATCATAACTAAACTCTACTGTATATGGAAATGAAGTTGGTGTATATGAAAGAACCATCACTCTATTGTCTGAATAAAATGTTCCCTGAGAATTTGCTGCCATATCCGAAAAATCACTTTTAGAATAACTCTTCAATTTCCCGCCTTTTTCGTCATAAACAGTAACCTTCACATTTGAGATCACATCACCTTTTTCGTAATAAATTTTTGGGATAGAATAGCTTATCGCATCTTTATTCAAAATTGTAACTGCAGACAGATTTCTGTAAACAATTTCATCGATTTTATTTATTTCGACAACTGTATTTTCATTACGTATAACAGCGCTCGCATTTTTCTTTAGGCTTTCACTAATTTCAGAAACGGGGTAATTTTGTGCATAGTATAAAGATGCTATAGAAAAAGCACCTAAACAAAAAAGTTTCATCATCGTTATTTAATTTCCGCAAAAATATAAAAAATCTTAATAAAATGTTAAAAAAATGTATTTTTTTTAAAAATAGTTTAAAAAAAAAGACTCCATTTAAAATGAAGTCTTTTAAGATATTATAATACAGCTAATTATACATCAATTTTAGCATATTTTGCATTCTTTTCTATAAATTCTCTTCTTGGCGGAACCTCGTCTCCCATCAACATTGAGAATACACTGTCTGCCTCAACTGCATTATCTATGGTTACCTGCTTCAGAATTCTGTGATCAGGATTCAATGTAGTTTCCCAAAGCTGTTCAGGATTCATTTCCCCAAGACCTTTATAACGCTGAACTTCAACGCCTTTTCCGTCCGGAGACATTTCTAAAGTAAATTCTTCACGCTCTTTTTCATTGTAAGCGTACACTTTTTTATTTCCTCTTTTTAATAAATATAAAGGCGGCTGAGCGATATAAATATATCCGTTCTCAATCAGCTCTCTCATAAATCTAAAGAAGAATGTCAGAATCAAAGTAGAAATGTGAGAACCATCAATATCAGCATCGGTCATGATCACCACTTTATGGTATCTTAATTTTGCCATGTTCAAGGCCTTGCTGTCTTCTTCTGTTCCTACAGAAACGCCTAAAGCAGTATAAATATTTTTGATCTCCTCATTGTCATACACTTTGTGAAGCATTGATTTTTCGACGTTCAAAATTTTACCTCTTAAAGGTAAAATCGCCTGAAAATGTCTGTCTCTCCCCTGCTTTGCAGTTCCGCCAGCTGAATCTCCTTCGACTAAGAACAATTCAGATTCTGCGGGATCTTTAGAAGAACAGTCAGAAAGTTTTCCCGGTAATCCAGAACCTCCCATTGGAGATTTTCTCTGAACCATTTCACGGGCTTTTTTTGCAGCCTGTCTCGCTTTTGCAGCCAGTACCACTTTTTGTACGATAATTTTAGCTTCAGTTGGATTTTCTTCTAAGAAATTACTCAACATTTCACCTACGATCTTATCTACCGCACCGGAAACTTCAGAATTTCCTAGTTTTGTTTTGGTTTGTCCTTCAAACTGAGGCTCCATCACTTTTACAGAAATGATTGCTGTTAAGCCTTCACGAAAGTCATCTCCTGTAATTTCTACTTTTTCTTTAGCAGGAATTCCAAGATCATCAGCATATTTTTTTAGCGTTCTCGTCAAAGCACGTCTGAAACCTGCCAAGTGAGTTCCGCCTTCATGAGTATTGATATTATTCACATAAGAATGAAGATTTTCGGTAAATGAAGTATTGTAGCGCATTGCAACCTCCACAGGAATATCATCTCTTTCACCTTCCATGAAAATAACGTTTTCCATGATGGCTTCACGGCTTCCGTCGATATATTCTACAAATTCTCTTAATCCTCCTTCAGAATGAAAAACTTCAAAGGCAAACGACCCGTCTTCGTTAGGTTCTCTCTCATCTACAAGAGTAATCGTAATTCCTCTGTTCAAAAAAGAAAGCTCACGCATTCTTGCTGCAAGAGTATCATAATTATAAACCAATTCCTGAAAGATAGTACCATCCGGCTGAAAGAAAACTTCAGTTCCTCTTTCATCAGTCGTTCCTATTTCGGCAACATCTGCCAAGGCTTTTCCTTCTGAATATTTTTGCTGATATAATTTGCCATCACGGCTTACTGTTGCTACTAAAAGAGTTGACAGCGCATTCACACAAGATACACCCACACCATGCAGACCTCCGGAAACCTTGTAAGAATCTTTATCAAATTTTCCACCTGCTCCGATTTTGGTCATAACTACTTCAAGGGCTGACTTTTGTTCTTTTTCGTGCAAATCTACAGGAATCCCTCTACCATTATCTTTCACAGAGATACCATCTCCTTTGTGTATTGTAACTAATATCGTATCGCAATGACCCGCAAGAGCTTCGTCAATAGAGTTATCTACTACCTCATAAACCAAATGATGAAGACCTCTTACTCCTACATCTCCAATGTACATAGATGGTCTTAGACGAACGTGCTCCATGCCTTCTAATGCCTGGATACTACTAGCTGTATATTGTTTTTGACTCATATATAATTAAAGTTTTTGCCTAATGCAAAGACCTACAAATATCGTGATTTTTTTCGAGATATGAAAATTAAAAAGGATCAAAAAAGCATTAACGCTAACTAGAAAACAGTCTAAAATCTACTAGATTTCTTTAAAACAAATACTTATTTTTTAATGAATTTTTTATTGTAAATATTTTTATTAGAAATCACTTCTAATATATAATTTCCTAATGGTAAATTTTCTACATGTATCTCATTCGTATCGCCTGAAATTAGTAGTTTTCCGTCTATTGAATAGACTTTTGTTTCTTTTATTTTATCTTTAGTTTTTATCAGCAAAACATCAGAAACAGGATTAGGGAATATTTGTATATCTGAATTAATATTTTCTGTTTCAACAATACCCAATACATTTTGTGTTCTCAAATACTTTGCCGTTCCGTAAACGGTACTATTCAAGCTAACTCTGGTACTTGTAAGACATATGAATGTATAATCATCCAGCAATAAAACATCTGTAATCATACCAGTACCAGAATTAGAGTATAAATAACTGCCATTATTAAAAGTGTTATCTAATATTCCGGTACTTTCTAAACGAAATATCGCTGTTAAATTAGAACCATATCCTTGATTACCACCAAAAAATAATACTTTATTATTAGAATCAGAAACAACTTTATTTACAGATGGAAAAACGTTATTAACCGTTCCTGCAATTCCAAAATTAGTATCAATAATTCCTGAAGCAGTATATTTAGTTAGCTGATTATTTCCTTTAAGATAAAACTCACCATTTTTTTCATTGAGAATGAGATTATCTGTGAACGAAATACTTCCTGAATTTCCAAAATTCATATCTTTCGTACCATCCAGACTGTATTTACTCATTGTTATGACGTTAGGATTCGTTGATGAATCTGTGTAAGTCGCATAAATTTGATTTAGATCTGTTTTATAGAAGTCTTTTACGTTATTTATTTCAAAAGCATTACTAATACCACCATTCGGAAGTATTTTATTAATTTTATATGTGTTTGATAGCATTACAAACAATGAAGAATCATTATCAATAATCATTTTCCAAACCCCTAACGATAATGTTAAAAAACCGGCATTTCCGAATGTAGTATCAATAACACCATTAATATTGTATTTTGCAATCTTTTTGTTACAATATAAAAATATATTCTGATCATTAACAGCTATTAATGTTTGTGATTCACTAACATTGGTCATTGGTGGGATATTAGTAACCACACCATTTGATCCGAAGCTTGTATCTATTGCTCCATTAACATTTATTTTTGTTAGACTATTTGCTGCATAGATATAAATACTTCCGTCTTTAGCAATAGCCTTCGATGCATTATTTAAATAATGATTATCTTGAGAAGGATATGACGGTAATTTCCCTATATAATATTGACAGTAAGAAAATAACGGCAATAAAAAGAGTAAGAATAATATTTTTTTCATAGAAAATTATTTATGTAAAAATAAGTTTTTTTCTCAAAAGTTTTACTGATACATAAAATAAAATATAGGTTAACATTTCCTGTCTTAAGTCATGTTTAGTCTCTCTAATATATTCATTACCTTTAGTACACAAAATTGTTATTTATGGACGACTTTCTTGCAGCTCGCGCACAAATGGCCCTATCCCTCGGTTTTCATATCATTTTTGCCTGTGTCGGAATGGTAATGCCTTTTCTCATGGCGTTCGCACACTGGAAGTATCTTAAAACAGGCAACAAAATGTACAAAGGTCTCACAAAAGCCTGGAGTAAAGGTGTTGCTATTCTTTTCGCCACAGGAGCTGTTTCCGGAACAATGCTTTCTTTTGAATTAGGACTTCTCTGGCCCGGCTTTATGAAACACGCAGGACCTATTTTTGGAATGCCGTTTTCTCTTGAAGGAACTGCCTTTTTTATTGAAGCCATCGCCATAGGTTTTTTTCTTTACGGTTGGGATAAATTTAATAAATGGTTCCACTGGTTTTGCGGATTTTTGGTTGGCTTAAGCGGACTGGCCTCAGGAATTCTGGTTGTTGCCGCTAATGCATGGATGAATTCTCCTGCTGGATTTGATTATATCAACGGAAAGTATCTTAATATTGATCCTATGAAAGCAATGTTTAATGAAGCATGGTTTCCGCAGGCATTACACATGACCGTGGCTGCATTTTGTGCGACAGGGTTTGCCGTTGCAGGAGTTCATGCCTTTTTAATTATGAAAAAGAAGAATGTAGAATTTCATACCAAAGCGTTTAGAATTGCCGCCGCTTTTGCTCTTGTTGGAGCTTTTGGCGCTCCTTTAAGCGGTGATGTTGCTGCAAAATCTGTTGCCAAGCGACAGCCCATCAAATTAGCAGCAATGGAAGCGCATTTTGAAACTGAGAAAGGTGCAGCCTTCGTTATTGGAGGAATTCCTGATGAAGAAAAAGGTGAAATTAATTACGCTCTAAAAATCCCTAAAGTTTTAAGTTTTTTGGCAACCAATGATTTTAATGCAGAAGTAAAAGGTCTGAATAATTTCCCCAAAGATGAATGGCCGCCGGTTGCAGTCGTGCACTATGCCTTTCAGATCATGATTTTCTTTGGAGTTGTGATGATCTCTATTGGAAGCCTGTATTTGTATGCGTTCTTCTTTAAAAAACATTGGCTGAATAAAAACTGGCTGCTGAAAACATTTCTTTTCGCTACACCATTCGGATATATTGCTCTGGAAGCAGGCTGGACAGTCACTGAAGTTGGTAGACAGCCATGGATTATTTATGGAATCATGAGAACGGCTGATGCGGTAACTCCGATGCCGGGAATTCAATATTCATTTTACTTCTTTACTGCTATTTTTATTTCATTATCATTAATTATTATTTTCCTTTTGAGAAGACAGATACAAATGGTTCCAAGACTATATGATCCCACCGATCCACAGTTT
This sequence comes from Chryseobacterium sp. LJ668, assembly GCF_019613955.1. Classification (NCBI taxonomy): domain Bacteria; kingdom Pseudomonadati; phylum Bacteroidota; class Flavobacteriia; order Flavobacteriales; family Weeksellaceae; genus Chryseobacterium; species Chryseobacterium chendengshani. The sequence continues at coordinate 39,576 of NZ_CP080443.1, forward strand.
AACCTTAAAAACAAAAAATCATGATTTACGTTGTAATAGGTTTTCTATGGCTTTCGGTTTGTCTGTACTTGATTTTAGGAGGTGCTGATTTCGGTGCCGGAATTGTGGAACTCATGTCTAAAAAGAAGACGAGGAAATACGCTGAAAAAATAATGTATGAATCGATCGCACCAGTTTGGGAAGCCAATCATATGTGGCTGATTATAGCGATTGTAATTCTCTTCGTTGGTTTTCCCGAAATTTATACAACGCTGTCAACTTATCTTCACATCCCTTTGGTTTTGATGCTTATAGGAATTATTGCAAGAGGAACAGCATTTACTTTCAGACATTATGACGCAGTGATTGACGAGTGGCAACAGGTTTATACCCAAATATTTTATTTTTCAAGTCTATTGACGCCATTTTTCTTAGGATTAATTGCAGCTGCCACTGTTTCACAATCAATCAATCCGGACGCTACTACCTTTTTTGATTTGTACATTTTTAGTTGGCTCAATTGGTTTGGTGTTGCTGTAGGATTATTTGTAGTCTCACTATGTGCATATTTAGCATCTATTTTCTCTTTAAGAGAAACAACGGACCGATTAGAGCTTGATTTAATGATCAGAAAATCATATCAAACCATAATATTTGTAGTTATTACAGGATTATTGGTGTTTTTAACTGCTTATCTTTCCGGAATTCCTTTGGTAAAATGGGTGTTTTCAAAACCACTGGGTATCATGGCAATCACTTTTGCAACTATAGCTTTAGGTTTGATCTTAAGAGCAATGAACAATAAAAAATTACTTGCGGTAAGGGTCTTGGCAGGTTTTCAGATGATTATGATTCTGGTAGCGGCAACGTATCAGCACAACCCGAATATCATTTTGTTTGCCAACGGAGAGCATCTTTCCCTGCTGGAACATATTGCGGCTCCGAAAACAATTTCCGCGTTGGCATGGGCACTGATAATGGGCTCTGTTTTTATTCTGCCTTTTTTATTTTATCTGATGTTTTCCTTTACAAAAGCAAGGAGGCAATCTTAAGGTTTATTTTTTAATTAAAACCAACTCTACTCTTCTGTTTTTAATGCGGTCGGCTTCGGTGATTTCTGGATAGATGACGGGATTGAGATGCCCCATTCCTGTGGCTTTTATTCTATTGATATCGATTCCCTGTTTTGCAAGGAATTCTTTGATGGCATTGGCTCTTGTCCACGATAGGTTAAATGTTTTCAGATCCAAGTCTTCACCATCAAAATTATCATAATCACAGCAGATGTGACCTTGCAACTCCACTTGCAGTGTCGGATTTTCTTTTAAGATATTTGACAGCCTTGTTAGATTTAGTTGTCCGCCTGGAAGCCACGCATGACGGCCACCAAAGAAACTTACATCCGGAAGAGAAAAAGTATCTTTCACTTTCATCATTGAAATTTTAGTACTCAAAAAATTTGGATACACTTTCCTTGAAATTTTCTCACCAGGAGCAAACGTTTTATCGATTAATACATCAACTCTTCTGTTTTTAGTGCGCAAATCTTCTGTACTGTTATCGTTGATCTGTTTTTCAATTCCTAACCCAACCGAACTTTTCAATTTGATATTGTTACCAATTCTGTTTTTTAAATATACATAAACAGCATCAGCACGGTTTTCTGATAATTTTCTATTCAATTCTATATTTCCTGATGGATCACAATTGCCAAAAATTCTGAATGTTAAATTACTTTTTAGTTGAGCCACACTGTCGAGTTTTGTTTTTGATTCTTGACTGAGTTCATAACTATTGTTTTTAAAGTAAACAGAATTCACCATCTGTGCATTTATTTTAATAGAAATAAAAGACAATAGAATAACTACAAAGGTTTTCATCGGTTTTTTCTTAAGAACGAGAAATAATTATTTATAGTTTATGCAAAACAAAAAATCCTGAAAAAATTTCAGGATTTTCTTTTTATTTATTTATTATTTTAGACCAATTTCATCAACACCTGCTCATCAATTTTCTCCACCTTTACCAAATTGTGTTTCGTTAACGTTTTTGAAGCCTTATCCCATTTTTTTCCGGAAAGCTGACTTCTTTCTTTAACTTCGGCTAAAGAAAATGGCTCTTCCTGAGAATTTAAAATCTCCAGAATCACTTTTTCATCTTCTCCCAATTCGATTTGAGGAACTGTTTTTTCAGGTCTCATTTGTGGGAAGAACAATACTTCCTGAATCGACGGATTATTGGTTAAAAACATGATTAATCTATCCATTCCGATTCCTAAACCTGAAGTAGGAGGCATTCCGTATTCTAAAGCTCTCAGGAAATCCTCGTCAATAAATCCTGTTGCTTCATCGTCCCCTTTTTCTGCTAATTTCAATTGATCTTCGAAACGTTCTCTCTGATCAATCGGATCATTTAATTCAGAATATGCGTTTGCAATTTCTTTTCCGCAAACCATTAATTCAAAACGCTCTGTAAGACCTTCTTTGCTTCTGTGTTTCTTGGTTAAAGGTGACATTTCTATCGGATAATCTGTAATGAAAGTCGGTTGAATAAAGTTTCCTTCACATTTTTCACCGAAAATTTCATCGATTAATTTTCCTTTACCCATTGTTTGGTTCACATCAATCCCGATAGATTTGGCAAAATCGAACAATTCCTGCTCGGTTTTTCCGGTAATATCAAAACCAGTATATTTTATAATAGCATCGGTCATTGAAACTCTCGGATATGGTGCTTCCCAGCTGATGGTATGTTCGCCAAAAGTAGATTCTGAACTTCCGTTGACAGAAGTTGCACAGAATTCCAGCAATTTCTCTGTGAAATCCATCATCCAGTTGTAGTCTTTATAAGCTACGTAAATTTCCATTGCGGTAAATTCCGGGTTGTGGGTTCTGTCCATTCCTTCATTTCTGAAATTTTTTGAGAATTCGTAAACACCGTCAAAACCACCAACGATCAATCTTTTCAGATACAATTCGTTGGCAATTCTTAAATATAAAGGAATGTCTAAAGCATTGTGATGTGTGATAAAAGGTCTTGCCGCCGCTCCACCGGGAATCGACTGTAAAATTGGAGTTTCTACCTCAAAATATCCCGCGTCATTGAAAAAAGTTCTCATCGCATTGAACAATTTTGTTCTTTTCACAAAGATTTCTTTCACCTGCGGATTCACCGTTAAATCTACGTAACGCTGTCTGTATCTCATTTCCGGATCGTTGAACGCGTCGTGCACCACTCCATTTTCATCTGTTTTTGCTTGCGGAAGCGGACGTAATGCTTTGGTAAGCAGCGTAAAATTTTTCACCAAAACCGTTTTTTCACCAACCTGAGTGGTAAACAGCGCTCCTTCAATACCGATGATATCACCGATGTCTAAAAGATGTTTGTAAACATCATTGTATAAAGTCTTATCTTCTCCCGTACAGATTTCGTCTCTGTTGAAATATACCTGAATTTTACCTGTAGAATCCTGCAATTCAGCAAAAGAAGCCTTCCCCTGAATCCTGCGTGACATTAATCTTCCTGCAATCTTCACCTGTTTACTTTCAGAAAAATCATGTTTTATAGATTCTGTAGTATCTGTAACAACGTATTCTTCTGCAGGGAATGCGTTGATTCCCATTTCAACAAGCTTATTCAGCTTTTCTCTTCTAATGATTTCCTGTTCTGATAATTGCATTATAATTCGATTTTTTCGAACTGCAAAAATAGTGAATTTTAAGTGTTTATGAAACTTGAATTTTATTTAAACTGCAAATCTTAACATTCTTAATAATCTTTTGAATTTTCAAAACCTATCCAAAAGAGAACTTTTGACATTGAATCGCTCGCAGCCCGGCCTGAGTGGAGGTCTTTTTGCGAAACGAAGTATAGCAAAAAAGCGGGAACGGCGGACATAGATGAGATATATAGGAGTTTACGAACGAAGTTCAAAGCTGCCCAAACCTGACAAAGTGGTTCGACATAGTAAATAAAAAATCAGAACCACTTCTTACGGTCATTTTCCGAAATGAAAGTCCAAGCCAAAATTCTGCTTGCTTTCTGACCTTGGGTCATTTTAATAGTTTTGACGTCAATGGATTTTACTTTCTTTAAAAGCGAATTAAATTTAAATAAATTTTCTTTTTTGGAAACCAAACACGTGAACCATAAGATATGTGAAGAATATTTGGAACTTTCTTCAATCATTTTTGAGATGAAAGCCAGCTCGCCACCTTCGCACCACAATTCGGATTGCTGCCCTCCGAAATTAAGATTTGGTTTTTGAATGTTTGATTTTTTAAGGTTTTTTGTTTTTCTGAGATTTCCTTTCATAGCAGCTTCTTCAGAATCATGAAAAGGCGGATTGCATAAAGAGAAGGTGAATTTATCCTCAGAATGAAGAATATTTCTGAATATGAAATTGGAATCCGGTTGCAATTTCAACTGAATATTTTGAGACATTTCAGGGTTTTCATCTAAAATTTTTCGAGCATTTTCTAATGATTTTTTATTGATATCTGTTCCCAACATTTCCCAGCCATACGTTTGATGAGCAATCAGCGGATACACCAGATTGGCTCCGGTTCCGATATCTAAACCTTTTATAGATGAACCTTTTGGAATTTCAACTAAATTTTCAGCTAATAAATCTGCAATATAATGAATATAATCAGCTCGTCCCGGAATAGGCGGACAAAGATTTTCATCAGGAATATCCCAGCCTTTCACGTCATAAAAAAGCTGCAAAAGAGCTTTATTAAGTAGTTTTACGGCCTTAGGAATGCTGAAATTGATGGTTAAATTTCCGTAAGCATTTTTAAAAACATAGTGTTTCAGTTCCGGCACACAAGAAATCAGTTTTTCGAAATCGTAAGAATTCCGATGGAGATTTCTTGTGTGCAGTCCTGATTTTTCGGTGGTCATGAATTATTTTTTCTGACGTAAAATATATTCTACCATTTTTTTTGCATCCTCTTTAGAGATCTGTGGGTGAGGCTGCATCAGAACATTTCCCCAGACTCCGCTTCCGCCTTCGATTATTTTTGAAGCGAGCATTTCCATATCCTTTTCAGAATATTTTGCGGCAATTTCTTTGTATGAAGGTCCTATCAAACGTTCATCTGCATTATGACACGACATACAATCAGATGCTTCTATCAAATTCTGTCCCGAAACATTGCTTGTAACAGGCGTAGAAACAGCTGAAGATTGTATTTCAGAATTTTCTTTTTTAGAACACGAAATAATAAGCAAGCTTATGATTCCTGTCACAAACAGTTTTTTCATTATTTTGTTGCCGTAGAATCTGTAGAAGGTGACGGTGCAGGAATTGCGGCTGGTGTACTGTCAACTTTAGCAGTAGAATCCGTAACTGTAGGAGCAGCAGGCTCTTCCAGCATAATGTTGCTATCTTGTGTAGACTTTTCTTCTTTCTTTGAGCAGCTTACTGCGAATAAACTTCCGATAAATGCGATTGCTAGTACTTTTTTCATATGTTCAACTTTTATTTAAGATCGTGAAACCCTACTTTTTAGTATAAAGAGTTTTTATTTGAAGGCAAAAATATAAAAATTAACTTTTAAATGAGACGGTTCAGGACTTTTTTAAATCACATTTAAATTTTCTTTTATTTTTTGTTTCATATATTAAAAAATTATTTACATTTGTCTAATGTTTAATACAAGCAACAATTTTTGGTGGTGGCACTCAAACTCTTCGTCGGGTCTGAAGCTATTATCTTGTTGCTAATTCACAGCAAGAATATTATAGAAAATATATAGACTTTGACGATTTCGTTGAAGTCTTTTTTTTGTCAACTATTTAAAATAAATTAAATGTTTACCAACAAAATCCACATAAAAACCACATCCAGAAAATCATTGGGTGACCTTCAAACCCCGATGAATATTTATCTTCAGATCAGAGATAAGTTCAGAGACACTATTCTATTGGAAAGTTCGGATATTAAAAGTACAGACAGTAACTTTTCGTTTATTGCGATTAATGCGATTGCAGGAATTGAGATCAAAAATCATCATGAATTTGAAATAAAATTCCCCAATGCAAACCCTGAAAAAAAGTCTTTGGAAAATATCAAAGTGACTGATCTGCTCAATGATTTTTCGAAAGTTTTTGTCTGTGAAAAAACAAACCAAAAAATTGAGGAGACGGCTCAGAGTCTTTTTGGTTACACAAGTTTTGATGCCGTTCCCCTTTTTGAGAAAATCGATTTTAAACCACAAAGTGAAGAAGTTGAAATCCCGATTCTCCGTTACAGACTTTATCAATATGTGATTGCGATCAATCATTACAATGACGAAATGCATTTAATTGAAAATCAAATCGATGGTGTAAAATCTGAAGCATATACTTTAGAAAATTTTATTAAAAATAAAAATTCGGTTGCTTTTCCTTTTGAAAAAATAGATGATGAGACATCAAATCTTACCGATGAAGAATATCTTGATTTAGTAGACCTTGCACAAAAACACTGCCAACGAGGCGATGTTTTCCAGCTGGTTTTAAGCAGAAGATTCCAGCAGAAATTTAGAGGTGACGAGTTCAATGTTTATCGTGCTTTGCGAAATATCAATCCTTCGCCTTATCTTTTCTTTTTTGATTATGGAAATTACAAATTATTCGGATCTAGTCCTGAAAGCCAGCTGATTATTAAAAACAACAAAGCCATCATTCATCCTATTGCCGGAACGTTTAAAAGAACAGGAAATTTTGAGGAAGATCTGCAGTCTGTAGAAAATTTGAAAAATGATGCAAAGGAAAATGCAGAACATACGATGTTGGTTGATTTGGCCCGAAATGATCTTGGAAAAATGGGGAAAAATGTGACCGTGACTAAGCTTAAAGAAATTCAGCTTTTCTCTCATGTTATTCATATGGTGAGCGAGGTTACTGCTGATTTAGAGGAAAATATCAATCCTTTTGAAGTCGTTTCTGCCACCTTTCCACAAGGAACCTTAAGCGGAGCCCCGAAATATAAAGCTCTTGAGCTCATCAACGAATATGAAAAGGATTCCCGTGGTTATTATGGCGGATGTATCGGGATGATTGGTCTTAATGGCGACTGCAATCAGGCGATTATGATCAGAACTTTTTTAAGCAAAAACAACACTTTATATTATCAGGCCGGAGCCGGATTGGTAGCAAAATCTACTCCTCAAAACGAATTGGAAGAAGTCAACAACAAGCTGAATGCTTTGAAAAAAGCGGTTGAGAAGGCTGAAAGATTGGGTTCTTATTAATTATTAAAAAAATAAAATGACAAATACTATAAAACCACTTAAAATTCTCGTCTTTGATAATTACGACAGTTTCACTTACAATCTTGTACAGATGATCGAAAAAATCATGGGTGAAAAAGTTGATGTATACCGAAATGACGAAATTTCACTGGAAGAAATTGAAAAATATGACAAAATCATTCTTTCACCAGGTCCGGGAATTCCAGAAGAAGCCGGAATTTTATTGGATTTAATAAAAAAATATGCTCCAACAAAAAGTATTCTCGGGGTCTGCCTTGGTCAACAGGCGATTGCAGAAGCTTTTGGCGGAAATCTGATTAATCTTTCAGAAATTTTTCATGGTGTTGCAACAACGTCAAAAACGATAAAAGAGGATGTAAAACTTTTCAAAAACTTACCAGAAGAAATCGAGGTTGGAAGATATCATAGTTGGGCTGTAAATAATGAGAACTTTCCTGAAGAATTAGAAATAACCGCAATTGACTTTGATGGAATGATCATGGCTTTGCAGCATAAAAAGTATGATGTGCACGGCGTTCAGTTTCACCCGGAAAGTATTCTAACATCTGATGGTGAACAAATTATCAGAAATTTTCTCTTAAATTAATTAATGATCATGAAAGAAATCCTAGAATATCTCTTCACCCACCACACTTTGTCAAAATCTGAGGCAAAGGCAATTATGATTGAGATTGCTCAAAATAAATTCAATACCGCAGAAGTGACTTCATTTATCAGTGTTTTTCTGATGCGAAATATTACTTTGAATGAACTTGATGGTTTCAGACAAGCCTTGCTGAAAATGGCCGTTCCCATTGAAATTGATGCAAGTGATGCTCTGGATATCGTAGGAACTGGTGGTGACGGTAAAAATACCATCAATATATCGACTTTAGCAGCTTTTGTCATCGCAGGAGCCGGACAAAAAGTAACGAAGCACGGCAATTACGGAGCATCTACTATTACCGGATCTTCAAATGTCCTGGAAGAACTTGGTTATCAGTTTCATAATGATTCAAACAGTCTCAATCAAGATTTAGAAAAAGCCAATATATGTTTTTTACATGCGCCTTATTTTCATCCTGCTTTGCAATCTGTCGGGGCTTTAAGAAAATCGCTGGGCCTGCGTACTTTTTTTAATCTTCTCGGTCCTTTGGTAAATCCAGCAAGGCCTCAATTCTCGGTAATCGGAGTTTATAATCTTGAGATCGCAAGAATTTATCAGTATTTATTGCAAAAAGACAATCGTGAATTCACAATTGTGCATGGTTTAGATGGGTATGACGAGATCAGTCTGACCAGTGACAGCAAAATCATTACAAAAAACAGTGAAGAAATTTATACCACAAAAGATCTTGGGTTTAACAGTTTAGATCCGCTAAGTATCGTAGCTGGAGGAAGTCCTTATGAATCAGCGAAAATCTTTAGGAATATTTTGGAAGGAAACGGAACCTTTGAACAGAATGCTGTTGTCACGGCAAATGCAGCAGTTGCACTCCAACACACCAATAAATTTGGAAATTACACCAATTGCCTTTTGTTGGCTCAAGAGAGTCTGATGAGTGGAAAAGCATTGAGAAGCTTAAATAATTTGATTCATTAAAGTTTTTAGGGCGACAATTTCCGTCTACCACTCCCACTCTTTTGCTTCGCAAAAGGAGTTCCGTTCAAGCCGGGTCGCAATTTCGTCATCAAAAAAAAATTTAGTTTTCAAAGTCCCGAAGGCACGACCTAATAAAGGATAGTATAAAATCCTATTAACTTCATGATAAAGAAAATGAACATCTTACAAACAATAATAGCCAGAAAAAAACAGGAAATTGAAGATTCAAAATCAAGTATTTCTGTACAGCAATTGAAAGATTCAGAATTTTTCGGCAGGATAACCTTATCGTTAAAAGAAACCCTGCAGTCGAGATCAGGTATTATTGCTGAATTTAAAAGACGATCGCCATCAAAAGGAATAATTAATGACAAAATTTCTCCTTTGAAAGCTGTTGCTGATTACGAAAAATACGGAGCGAGCGCAGTTTCCATTTTGACCGATACAAATTTTTTCGGGGGTAGTTTTAAAGACATTTTAAAAGTAAGAAATCATATCAATATTCCGATTTTGAGAAAAGATTTTATGATCGATGAATATCAGTTTTATGAAGCAAAAAGTATCGGAGCGGATGTTATTTTATTGATTGCTTCCTGTCTTTCTCCAGCTCAGGTTTCAGAGTTTACCGAATTATCTCACGATTTGGGTCTTGAAGTTTTGTTGGAAATTCATACAGAAGAAGAACTTCAACATATTAATAAGAATATAGATTTCGTAGGAATTAACAACAGAAATTTAAAAGATTTTAAGGTTGATTTACAACATTCCGTTAATCTGAAAAATCAGCTTCCAAAAGATGTTTTATCAATTGCCGAAAGCGGAATTTATAATATTGAAGATTTTAATTATCTAAAAGAAAAAGGCTTTGACGGATTTTTGATGGGAGAATATTTCATGAAAAATACAAATCCCGGAAAAGCTTTTGAAGAATTTATTTCCAATATAATGATGTAAGAGTTAGTAAATTTACCAATGACTGAAACCCAACAACAATCAACCGAAAACCATCAAGCAAAAATAAAAGTTTGCGGCTTAACAAAATTGGATCAGATTCAGGAATTAATTTCTATGAATGTAGATTTTCTGGGCTTTATTTTTTATGAAAAATCACCACGATATGTTTTGAATCATTTAACTGTAGAAGAAATTTCAGAAATAAATCATTCTGAAAAAGTTGGAGTTTTTGTGAATGAAAATCTAGATAGTATAATTGAGATTGCAGAAAAGGCTGATTTAAATTTAGTCCAGCTTCATGGTGACGAAAACGAAGAATTTATTTCTGATTTAAGAAAAAAACTGAACAAAAAAACTGAAATTATTAAAGTAATCAGAGTCGGAAATCAATCTTCTGATGAGTTGCAAGAAACCATCAACAGCCAACCGTCAACCATCAACTATTTACTTTTCGACACCGATTCAAAAACTTACGGCGGAACCGGAGAAACATTTGATCGGAACATTATAAATGAAATTGAAACTCCTATTCCTTATTTTTTAAGCGGCGGAATTTCTTTAGAAAATATCGAAAACATTGAACTCTTAAATCTAAAACCTTTTGCATTAGACATCAATTCAAAATTTGAAATCGAACCAGGAAATAAAGATGTAGAGAAAATAAAAAAATTACAAATCAATGAAAAACCACCACTATAAATCTAAAATTGATTGGACCGGAAACACCGGAGAATCGACAAAAAACTACCGCTCCTACGAAAGAAGTTATACTATTTGCGTTGATGGGAAAGCTGAAATAAGTGGTTCTTCTGATCCTGCATTTTTAGGAAATCCAAAGTTTCATAATCCTGAAGATTTATTGTTGGCTTCAGTTTCATCCTGTCATCTCTTATGGTATCTGCATTTTTGTTCGGTCAATAAAATTTTGGTTTTAGAATATGTAGATTTCGCAGAAGGAACAATGCTTGAGGAGGAAAACGGTAGCGGAAAATTTACAGAAATAGTTCTTAAACCTAAAATTATAGTCGCAGAAAAAAATATGATTAAAAAAGCAATCGAGCTGCATCAAAAAGCAAATGAATATTGCTTCATTGCCAACTCACTGAATTTTGAAGTGAAACATCAACCTGAAATTACTTGTAAAAATGATTAAATCAAATTATAAAAACCCAGACGAAAACGGATATTACGGAGAATTTGGAGGAGCTTTCGTTCCGGAAATGCTTTATCCAAATGTGGAAGAACTTCAAAATAATTATTTAAAAATCATTGAATCTGAAGATTTTCAAACTGAATATCAGGATTTATTGAAAAACTATGTCGGTCGTGCTACTCCACTCTATTTTGCGAAAAATTTAAGTAAAAAATACAATACAAAGATTTATCTGAAAAGAGAAGATCTCAATCATACAGGAGCTCACAAAATCAACAATGCTTTAGGACAGGTTTTACTGGCGAAACGTCTTGGAAAGCAAAGAATTATCGCAGAAACAGGAGCCGGACAACATGGAGTTGCAACCGCAACAGCTTGTGCATTATTGGGTTTGGAATGTATCGTTTACATGGGCGAAGTTGATATTGCAAGGCAGGCTCCGAATGTTGGAAGAATGAAAATGTTGGGAGCAACCGTAATTCCTGCAACTTCCGGTTCAAAAACGTTGAAAGATGCTGTCAATGAAGCTTTACGAGATTGGATTAACAACTCAACCACAACACATTATGTTATCGGAAGTGTTGTAGGGCCACATCCTTTTCCGGATTTGGTGGCAAGATTTCAATCTGTGATTTCCAAGGAAATTAAAGAGCAACTTTTTGAACAAATCGGAAGAGAAAATCCTGATTATGTGATTGCCTGTGTTGGTGGCGGAAGTAATGCAGCAGGAACTTTCTATCATTTTGTGGATGAAGAAAATGTGAAAATCATTGCCGCTGAAGCTGGAGGTTTTGGCGTTGAATCTGGGAAGTCGGCTGCAACAACATTTCTCGGAACTTTAGGTGTTTTGCACGGAAGCAAAAGTTTGGTTATGCAGACAAAAGACGGACAGGTTATTGAGCCTCATTCGATTTCCGCTGGTTTGGATTATCCGGGAATTGGTCCATTTCACGCCAATTTATTTCAGGAAAACCGTGCAGAATTTTTCAGCATTAATGATGATGATGCGTTGAAATCTGCGTTTGAACTGACAAAACTGGAAGGAATTATTCCTGCTTTGGAAAGCGCTCATGCTTTGGCAGTTTTAAATAAGAAAAAGTTTAACGAAAATGATATTGTTGTCATCTGTTTAAGCGGCCGCGGTGATAAGGATATGGAAACGTATTTAAAAGAAATTAGAATTTAGATACTAGAAATTAGTATTTAACCGCATAAAAACTAACTTCTAACTTCTAACTTCTAATTTCTAACCTCTAAATTCTAAAAAAAGTGAAAAAATGAAAAAACTCAATATATATTTTACAGCAGGAATTCCACAACTGGAAGACACTGCCGAAATCATACAACTCATTCAGGATTCCGGAGCCGATATGATGGAAATCGGAATGCCTTATTCTGATCCTGTTGCTGACGGACCAATTATTCAAAAAGCACACGAATTAGCTTTGAAAAACGGAATGACGATTGAAAAACTATTTTCTCAGTTGAAATCAATTAAAAACGAAATTAGAATTCCGATTATTTTGATGGGTTATATCAATCCGGTTTTAAGTTTCGGGTTTGAAAATTTTTGCAGAGAATGTTCGGAAAGTGGTGTTTCGGGATTAATTATTCCTGATCTTCCGCCTATCGAATTTGAGAGAAATTATCAGAAAATTTTAGAAAAATATAATCTGAATTTTACATTTTTAATAACTCCGGAAACTTCGGATGAAAGAATTTTGTATTTAGATTCTTTAAGTTCAGGATTTTTGTACGCGGTAAGTTCATCATCCACTACAGGAAATGAAAACGCAGTTTTAAAAAATGAAGACTACCTTTCCAGGGTAGCTTCTCTTTCATTAAAAAATCCAGTCATGATCGGTTTTGGAATTAAATCTAAAGAAGATTTTGAAAACGTCACCGAAAAAGCAGACGGCGGAATCATCGGAACAGCTTTCGTCAATATTTTGCTGAACGATAAAGATTGGAAGATAAAGGCTATAGATTTTATTCATTCAATAAAAAATTAAAAATCACTAAATTTGTCTGTTAATAAAAGGCATGAACATACATCAAAATAAAGTCGTAGCATTTGAAGATTTAGGAGTAAAAGATTATCAGTCTTCCTGGGATTATCAGGAAAAACTGATGAAAGAAATCATTGACACTAAAATCAAAAACCGCGACTTGCCGACAGAAGAACGTCTTACCACTTCCAACCATTTTCTTTTGGTAGAGCATCCTCATGTTTACACTTTGGGGAAAAGCGGTCATGAAGAAAATATGTTAGCTGGAATCGATAAATTAAAGGAAATCGAAGCCACTTTTGTAAAAGTAAATCGTGGCGGAGACATTACCTATCACGGTTTCGGACAAATTGTTGGTTATCCGATTTTAGATCTAGAAAATTTCTTCACCGATATTCATTTATATATGCGTAATCTTGAAGAGGTGATTATCAGAACAATGGCTGAATTTGGTTTAAAAGGTGAACGTTCACCGGGAGAAACCGGAGTTTGGCTGGATGTCGGAAAACCTTACGCCAGAAAAATCTGTGCAATGGGCGTGAAAGCTTCACGATGGGTAACTTTGCACGGTTTTGCGTTCAATGTCAACACAGATATGCGATATTTTGAATACATTGTTCCTTGTGGAATTAAAGATAAACAAGTGACTTCTTTGAAAAGAGAACTGGAAAGAGATTTGACTCCCGAAGAAATGGAAGATATTAAGGCGAAGATCAGAAAGCATTTTGCAGATGTTTTTGAGGCGGAATTGGTGAGTGAATAATTATATAAAATTATGAGTTACGGGCAAATACAATTTGAGCCAGGAATAGAAAGAAAAATCAAAATATCTGTAGCCATTTTTTTAATTGTGATTATCGGCTTTTTATATATTCGTGAATCTATTTATGGAGATGAAATTACAAAAGATATCTTATTAAACATAGAAAGACATACATCAGTAATCGATATTTACAATAATATAGAACAACACAATGCCCCTTATGTCAAATATTCAAATGGCACTAGTGAGATTTTAGAATTTTCATACAAAATAGGAGATTCAATATCAAAAGACAAAGGGGATTCCATAGAATATATATTCAGAGACAAAGAAATTATCAAAAATAATTTGCTTGAAAATTATCGGAACAACAATTAATTCTATCTAAAATTTCGTCATATTTTTTTCCATGATTCTAATTAAATAGATTTCATCTAAAATACATTTCTCAAAATTAAATTGCACACAATTTAATTGTTAACTACCTTTGCTTTGTTAATTTGATCAAACAAAATTCGAATCAAAAAAATTTTAAACAATTAAAAAATAACAAAACAATGTCGTTAATAGAAGATTTAAACTGGAGACACGCTGTAAAAGCTTACGATTCAACAAAAAAAGTATCACAAGAAGATTTAAATAAAATTTTAGAAGCTGCAAGATTAGCTCCAACTTCATCCGGACTACAACCTTTCAGACTGATCGTTGTAGAAAATCAGGAATTGAAAGAGAAAATGGTGAGCGGAGCATTTAACCCTGAAGTGATGAGAGATTCTTCTCATGTTTTGGTTTTTGCAGCCTGGGACAGCTATTCTAATGAAAAAATCGATAAAGTGTACGATCATCATACCGATGTGAGAGACTTGCCACAAGGACGTTTCAGCAGTTATACCGATCTGATCAAAGATCTATACAATGCTCAGACTCCCGACCAGCATTTTGCACATACTGCAAGACAAACCTATATCGCATTAGGTTTGGCAATGGCTCAGGCGGCGGAACTGAAAATCGATTCTACTCCAGCAGAAGGTTTTAATAATGAAATTGTTGACGATATTCTTGAATTGAAAGAATTGGGTCTGAAAAGTGTAATCCTTTTATACCTTGGTTACAGAGACACCGAAAACGACTGGCTTTCTCACATGAAAAAAGTAAGAATCCCGATGGAGGAATTTATCATCAGAAAATAGTATTTTCGTGTTGCATTCATCATTGAATTATGAAAAATCACGACTCTCCCAAATTAGGAAATCAGCTTTGTTTTCCGTTTTATGTTATCGCAAAGGAAATTACCGGACTTTACCGTCCGTTTCTTGACGAATTGGGCATAACCTATTCGCAATATCTTGTGATGATGATACTTTGGGAAAAAGACGGATTGACAGTGAATCAAATCGGTGAAAAGCTGTATCTCGACAGCGGAACATTGACGCCGCTTCTCAAAAGACTTGAATCAAAAGGCTTTATCATCCGAAAAAGAAAAAAAGAAGATGAACGAGTGGTAGAAATTTTTTTGGATGACGCGGGCAGAAATTTACAGCAAAAAGCCTGTCAGATTCCGGCAAAAATGCAGGAAAAACTGAACCTTACTGATAAAGATCTTTTGGAACTGAAAGAAACCGTTCAACAAATTTTAAATAAAATTCAAAAATAAATGAAAACATTGATCACCATTTTGGATGACAAATAAGTTTTTTGATTGTAATAAATCTGCTTCCTTCCTCTGGAGGCGGATTTTTTGTTTGCAGTTTTGAAAATTAAATTAGTATTTTTATAAAAAAACATTCATGAAGTTATACTTTCAAATTCTAGTTATTTTTTCAGTAATTAATTGTAAACCGAAAGATAATTTTGAGAGAGTAAGAATTCAAGATACATCTATAGAACTTAAACAAATAAAATTCTCAGACATTTCTAAAATTGAGAATAAAAATAATGGAATTGAATACACAAAACCGTTCAATATTGGACTTTCAAAAGAATATTTTCCGGAAATTGAAAAGTATAAGTTTGAACAACCAAAGATTTATCGTAGAGACACCACTAATTTAAATACTCAAATTTCATATTTTTTCACTAAAAACGACAGTATTGTTCGCTTGATCGAATATAGCTGGAATCAGGATGATTTAAAAGAACATTTTATTGATAATCTTTACAAGTCAAATAAAGATATGATTTCAAAAAGGTTATCTCAAAAAGGTATTGAGAAATTTGAAAAAATTGATTATTGGTGGCAAAAAATTGTAAGATGGGATAATGACTCAACTCATATTTATAGTTTCATCTTCGGAATTGACGAAGGTCAAAGAACTAGAATAATTGTAAGATTCAAATAACTAAAATTTATTAAGATTCTTTAATGGATTTTTAAAATGATGTAGAAAAACTTTACCTCGTTACAGAATCACTTCTCTTATAAGCATCTACTTTTAAATACTCATCATTCAGTTCTTTTTCTTTTTTATCTGAAATTAATATTCCAAAAAGATGGTCGATTTCGTGCTGGAAAATAACTGCAGTAAAACCTTCGACAATTTCCGAATATTTCTGACCTTTCAGATCAAAATATTCTAATTGAATTACTTTGCTTCTGTAAAACTGTCCGCGGAATTCAGGGATTGACAAGTCGCCTTCCGGACCGAGATTTTGAAGTTCAGATTTCCATGTGATGACAGGATTGATAAAATATTCCAACGGCTCCCCTTCTTTGTCAAAACGCTGAACCCAAATTATTTTTCTGTTGATTCCGACTTGTGGTGCGGCGATTCCTACTCCACCGTCGGTTGACAGAAGAGATTCTTTCATTCTTGCAACCAAAATTGCGGTATTCGGATCGGTAGGATCAATTTCTTTTGACTGATCTAATAAGATAGTGTGTTGATGAGAATCTGTGGTTTGAAAAATGGGTAATAATGTTTTAATATCACCTTGATTGATTATTGAAATTTCGGATGAAGTCAGTTTTTGTGCGTTGATAAAACTGATGAAAAATATAAGGAGCAAAGCGAGTCTTTTCATTTTTTGGAATATCGAACAAATATAAAGATGTTTTATGTTTTGGGCTAAAGACAATTGAACTTATTTTCATTAAAAAACGGGATAAGGCCCGTCCCTATTGATTTATACTTGATCTGTTATTTTATTATTGCTCTTGCTGATTTTGTTGATTGAGCAGATTATATTCAAATTATCATCTGTGAAAATCTGCGGAGTAACTTTAATATGTTTTCGTCATATCTGCAGGAATAATCAGATTAAAATCTGTTGGAATATACTCTTTTTCAGGAACTTTCAATTCAGAATCTTCAGATTCAAAAACAGAGATGACCGCCATTCTCAGATTCGGATTTTTCTGTTTGATGTACCAATATATTCCTCCAAATTCTTTACTGTGAAAGTTTCCGTTGTAGTGAATGAATGTTTTTCCGGATTCAAAATTTTTCAGGATAGACTCAGCCATCGTAGCGTCTTTTACTGCCTGCGCAGAAATAAAGTTCATCACTTTGGTTCCTTCCGCATGTTCTCCCATCATAGTTTTCATTTCTGGATAACCGGGAGTCTCTAATGTTACTTTTATTGGCAGCTGGGCGATGTATGATTTCTCTTTTTCGCTTAATTTGTTTAATGATTCCAAACCTTCTTTTGCAGTCTGCGAAGCATACTTTCTGGGAATATTTGTGGCAATGAACTTCAGTTTTTTATCTTTAGCAAAATCCAGCAAAGGTTTGTAATCGGTAGTGAAATTATTCCAGAGACGAGCCGAATCCTTAAAAGTTTTAGCGTCAATTTTCCCTTCTAAATATTGATTTAATTGAGACTGATTATCTCTTTCAAACATTTCGGCACCTAAAATAATCTGTCCGTTCTTTTTTTCAAATAAGGCTTGAGCGATTTTCAGCTGAAGCCAGTGATTAATTGAGCTGTTATGATTTTCACCAAAGAAAACCACATCATATTCCGCCAACTCTTTGACTAGTTTCTCAGTTGTTACCGCGTTTCCTTTTTGATTGTAAAACTGAAACGATTTTAGGTTTTGTGCATTTACCATACTACAAATGATCAGCAGCATGGCGATGAAAATATTTTTCATTTTTAAAATTATATAAAACACGAATGTCACGAATTATTTCACAAATATCACAAATTATTACTGAAATTGAATTTAAAAAATTGTACTTATTAGAACAGAATATTGCTCAACTCGTGTTTAGATAAAAAAGACCGCTTTGAGTTATAAACAAAACGGCCTTCTTCAAATCAATTATCAATTATTTTTCTAAATCTGCTACAAGATCTTTCCACTCCTGCAATTCCGGAATTCCAGGTTTTCTTTTTCCGAAAATCTGTACGATGAAATCACCTTCTTTGTTGAATACCTCTATGGCGGTTACTTCTCCGTCGTCAGTCGGTTTTTTCACGATCCAGGCTTCGGCAATTTTTGTCACATCCAAATGCAGGTTAAAATCAGGATCCATCACATTGAACCAGTGTTGATGCCACAATGTTTTATTTACCTCCCCTGTATGAATCTGGATAATCCCTCGGTTTCCCACGAAAATCATGATCGGAAGATTTTTTTCAGAAGCATCTTCAAGTATGTTCACGACTTTTGAAGGTTCTATTTTTTTCGCATATCCTTCGGGAGCCAATCTCAACGCCTGCGTTCTTGAAACGCCGAATTTTCTGGTCATCATGAAGAAATCGTGGGTATCTTTCAATTCCGTCCATGCTTTTTTGAAACCTTCGGTATCAATTTCAGAATCGTCTTTTTCAGGAGCTTTTGGTGTAACTGCTTCAAATTCAAAAGTTTCAGTTTGGTTTTCAGCTTTAAAGAGCGTAACAATCGCATCAAACGCTTCTTGGTTGCTGTCTTTCGTCAAATATATTTTATGAAGCGCCAAACCGTCTTTACCGAAAAACTGAAGACTCTTTTTATCTCCTTCTGCCACGGCAAAAGCGAACTTCCAGTGATTCATAAAAATCCGCAGATCAATGTCTTCTCCTACGAAAAGCTGAGCATGAGGACTGCTGAAATCACCATTCAGATAGGTTCCTTTTCGTTCGTGAACGCATTCTTCATTTCTCGTTAATGCCATCACTTTTCCTAATTTTTCAGCCTCTGTTAAGATATTTGCAAATTCAGGTTTCAGAATCGTTACTTCTTCGCCTGTGTTGGTCAATAACAATTCAGCTTCGCTTACACCTAGTTGTGCTGCTGCATTTCTTATTCTCAAATGTGGGTTTTCTGCTTTCAGAGTTTCCCATTTTTCTTTCAGTTCGTTAACTAATGTGTTCATTATTTTATTTTTTTATGGTTAAAACTGTATATATTCTTTTAATGATCTCATCTCCGGATTTGCTTTTTATCTCTTCTTCTTTCTCGGAAATTTTCATTCTTTTAAAATGGCTTTTGGAGATCAATTCCTCCATTTCGTCATTGTTGTATAGCTTAAAATTATATTTGGTGAAAGGCAATTTTTCCATAAAATGTCTTTGCCCGAATGTGAGAACAAAAGTTCCATTATCTTTCAGTAACCGGTAAATTTCATTTAAATATTCTAAAGGGTTTTTCCAGAAATAAACAGTATTTACTGTAAATATTTTATCGAAAGCTTCATTTTTAAAAGGAAGTTTATTGCCTTCATACAATACAAAATCAGCCCGATCTGTAAATTCTGAATTTAATTTCTTAGCTTCATTGTACATTGTTTCTGAGATATCAATTCCCGTATAATGCAGGTTTTTTGCTTTATTAAGAAGACTTTTCAGATGACCGGCATTTCCGTGGCCAATCTCAAGAATCTGCTCGTTATCTTCTATCAGTAAAGCATGAATACTTTCCATCGTCATTCCGATGTTGTTTTCATTCATCATTTTGCCGATTTCAATGCCTTTCTCACCTTGCGGATTGGCTAAATTCTGGGCTAGTATTTTTAAATCTTTCTCTTCCATTTATCCAAAAATAATCATTGGGTTGGCGTTGACAGGATGTTCACAAATTGTACATGGGAAATTATATGCACTACTGATATTTTCAGCGGTAAAAACTTCTTCAGGTGTTCCGTAAGCCGCTACTCTACCGGCCTTCATCAATAAAATTTTGTCGGCAAACTGTGCTGCCAAATTCAGATCGTGTAAAACGACAATCGCACTGTTTTCTTTGTGCGTAAATTTTCTGATGATTTCCAAAGCTTTGTATTGATGCTTTACATCCAAATTATTCAAAGGTTCGTCGAGAAAGACCAGTTTATGATCAATTGCATTATCCAGCTGAGCCATTACTCTCGAAAGGTGTACACGCTGCTTTTCACCTCCAGATAAGGTATTATAATCCCTGTCTTTTAAGTGATAAATATCTGTTTCGTACATCATTGTATTCATCGCTTCGTGATCTTCCTGTTTCGGCTGAGATTCAAAATACGGATAACGCCCCATCATCACAACATCTTTTACCTGCAAAGGAATCTCGTTAGAATTGTGCTGGGAAAATTTAGATTTATGCATCGAAAGTTCTCTCACATTCCATTCAGAAATCTGTTTATGTTTAAATAAAATTTTCTGTTTTCCCTGTTTTACCTCATTCGCCAAAACACTCAGCAGACTCGATTTTCCAGCTCCGTTCGGGCCCACAATCGCAAGAAATTCACCATTTTCCAAAGAAACATCAACCTCATCAAGGATAGAAAATTCTCTGTGCTTATAATTGATCTGATGCGCTTTTATCATTACAGTGACTTTTTAAATTTGATTAAAATTGCAATAAAAATCGGTCCTCCCATTAAAGCTGTCAAAATACCAATCGGCAGTTCGGATGGTGCAACGATACTTCTGCTTACCGTATCTGCCGTCAAAAGCAAAATGCTCCCAAAAACGGCTGACAGAGGTAATATGTAGGAATAATTTGATTTAAATAAAAGTCTTAAAATATACGGTACGATAAGGCCAACAAAACCAATGGTCCCAGAAAATGCGACACACGTTCCTACCATTAAAGCAACAATCACAATGATCTGCTTTTTCAGTCTTTCAACATTGATTCCTAAATGCTGTGCATCTTTTTCGCCCAGCATCATTGCATTTAAAGCTTTTCCTTTTGGGAGCAAAACCATATATGAAATGACTAAGACAGTGGCTAAAGCAATATTTTTCGTCCAGGTTGCTGCGGCAAGACTTCCCATATTCCAGAAGGTCAGATCTCTCAACTGCTCGTCTTTTGAGATGTAAATCAAAAAACCCGTAATTGAAAAACCTATTGCCGTAATGGCAACACCACTTAGAAGCATCATTACAACGTTGGTTTTTCCTCCGCTAGTAGAAATTTTGTAAACGAGCATCATTGCCAATAAAGCCCCTACAAAAGCTGAAATACCGACCAGTGAAAACTGTACCGCTTCTGGAAGAAATTCTTTGAATTGCCCTCCTAAAACAATTGCAATTGCAGCCATTAAGGTTGCTCCCGAAGTTAACCCTATAAGATCACCTGTAGCCAACGGATTTTTAAATAATCCCTGTAAACCTGTACCTGAAACTCCTAGCATACTTCCTACCAAAATGGCCATGATAATCCGTGCTGTGCGTACATCCCAAATGACATATTTATCACTTAATGCTAAATTTGCATCACTTGTTAAAAATTGTTTTAAAACCGTAAATGGCGAAACCGCATTAAAGTCGTAAACTCCAATATAAAGCGCCCCAATTGCCAGAAAAATCAGTAAAAGAGCACTTATGGTTAAATAAATATATAATTTACTTGGTGTTTTCAATTAAAAGTTTGTTTAATGTAACTGCAGCTTCACCTAATCTTGGACCGAAACCTGAGACTAACCCTCCGTCCATAGCAATAATCTTCTTGTTTTTACCTGCATTAGTCTGAGAAACACCCGGCATTTTTAGTACACCGTTATTACCTCCAGATCCCTGTAGACCGCTTAAGAAGAAGAATAACACATCCGGATTAGCTTTTAAAACAGCTTCGGGAGTTAAAGGTTTGAAATCTTCAAAGTCGGTGATTGCATTTTCACCTCCTGCAAGCTCGATCAAGGCTGCCATCGGAGTATTTTTACCTGAAACCATCATCATGTTTCCTCTTGCGTAGATGAATAATACTTTTGGTTTTTTATCAATCGGCTGAACCTGCTTTAAATCAGTATCAATTTTGTCGATTAATTTTTGATAATCAGTATTTCCGACAGCTTTGGCAACGTCAACGATTAATTTTTTGGTTCCGGCAACTGTAAATTCTTGTTTAAATAATTCAGTTTTGATTCCTGAAGCTTCTATTTTCCTTAACAGATCAGGATTAATGTCTTTATCTGAAGCTAAAATCAAGGTTGGTTTTACAGCCATAATCGGCTCAATGGTCATTGATTTTACGTGTCCTAAATCTTTGGCAGTCGCTTTCAAAGTTTCAGGATAAGTGCTTGTAACGTCTGTGGCAACGATTTCCCTGTCGTGACCTAAAGCGCTTACAATCTCTGTTATTCCACCGCTCAGTGAAACAATCTTGTTGTTTGTTTTCGGAGTTTCTGAAGATATATCCGTTTTGTTTTCTGTTGGCTTTGAAGTTTCTTTTTTGCACGAGTATACTGCGGCAAGCACAGAAACAGCGAGAATGATTTTTTTCATACTTTACTTATTTATTTTAATAGTATCTATAAAGGTTTATATTCGAATTGAGGTCTTCCGCGCTCACCTTCAAGACTTGTGAGTCTCATGAATTTCAATTTAAAATAATATCCGTTCGGATCTTTTATCACGTAAAAGACGCTTGTATTTACAGAAGATCCGGAAGGGCCTGCTGTACGCCAATTTCCGCCAATTGTTCTCTGGTCGTCATACACAAACTTAGACTGGTCAATATCTGATGCCTTAAAATTGTTATACGCTTCGACACCCGTCAACGGAGCATCAACTTTTACTTCATACACACCTGCACCTCCGGAAATATTGTGAGTAACAAAATCAGCATATACATAACTTCCTGCGCCATCAATGAGATTGGTAAATACTGTAAAACTAATATCCCATTTCTTTTTTTCGGGCTGAATGGCAACTTCTGCATTATTTTTTAAACTTAAAAACTTAAAGTTATAGGCATTGTTTTTTGTGATTACAGCTTCCTTTACAGTGTTAGAATTAAGTTCTGCATATTTGATTTTATAACCTTCACCATACCTTACAATCTGAATTTTCATCCAGCCGCGATTGTCACCGCCAGTGAGCGCAGAGCCTGTAGGCACGGTGCCATTATAAATATCTTTACCCATATTGATCAGATAGATGCCATTTTCCGCATCATTGGTCTTGATTTCTCCTATTGCTGTACTGCCTGTCGGAAAGTTTCCTCTTACATCATCAATATAAACTGTATTAGCCGGATTGAAGTTGGCCACCTGAATCTGATTCATTAACGTTGCAGCATTCGCTTCTGTAACCTGAGTCAGACTGGTAGCATTATCCACTTTTCCTGCTGCCATAGCAATTGAAGAATTTAAGACTACTCTGAATTCGTTTCCGGAATAAAAAGCGAGATCCCAATCTGTTCTGCGGTTAAAAGTCTGCAGAGGATTTCCTTTTTCATCAACTTCACTCAGGTCTATCCAAACCTGGTTGGGCTGTGCACCGCCTCCTACAGACGGCTCGACTGTTTTCCCTTCGATGGGAGGAACGGCAATGGGATCATCATTATCATTGAGACAAGACTGAGAAATAAAAGAAGTACCTATCAAAAGGCAGAATAGTAGTTTTTTCATTTAATTTATTTAAAAATTATAGTTTAATCTTACGAAATAGCTTCTTCCATAGAATAGATTCTGATTATTGTCAGCCGCGGAATGCCCGTCTCCCGAGAGCACCGTATTTCTGATTGTGGATACGTCAAAAATATTCTTCACACCCGCACTCACTTCAAAATGATTGTTAAAGAAAGGCTGACTGACTGTAAAATTCATCATACTATACCCATCAATCTCGCCCAAAATATATTCACCGGGGTCAACTGCGGGATTAACAGAAGCTTTATGGGTAAACTGTTTTCTTTTTCCTGTGTATTTGTAATAAAGTGCAAAGAGTGTTTTGGTTTTATCTAGGGTATAATTTGCTCCTAAATTTGCCTCTGCATAATAATTAAAATCATTGGGTGAAGTTATTTGCCCAGTGCTTAAAATCTGAGAAATCCCCATGAGCGAAACTCCTGTGTTTAATGAAAATTGATTTTTCCTTAAGTTAATTCCTCCTCCAAATAGTACAGATTTGTAATGGTCTACATTGAGGTATGTGAATTTTAGAGGTTGATTATTAACAATCACACTTTCAATTCTGTCTTTTATATCTAAATACATTGCCGAAAGGCTGAAATTAATTACCCAATTTTTGGATGATAGGGTATTGTAATCCCAAAACAAACCTGCAGAGTATCCAGTTTCCGGATTCAGGTTTTCATTACCTCTTATATCGTGGTTGTTGTCTACAACGTAGGTATATAATTCGTCATAAGTTGGGAATCGGTTTGCAGAACCAAAAACTGCACGCACATCAGACTTTTGAGAAGTATTGTATTTAGCTGTTAAAGAATAATTGTATTGCGAATCGAATTTATCACTCAACGCCAATCTCAAACCGGGACGCACTGAAAATTGATCATTAATTCTCCATTCTGCAGACAAGAAATTTGCATAATTAAAAATTGTACGTTCGATATTGTTTCCGTTATTATTCGATTCGAACGTGGATGCGTCCGCATATCCGCTGGTGCGGTCTAGTTCGTAGCCCAACTGAAAATTGATCTTCTCGCTATCCAGAAAATTGCTGAACATCCCTCTGGAATAAAATATTTTAGAATTGTAGAAAACAGATTTCTCTTCTTCTGAAAAAACCTGTCTGTTGGGAACATCATATTTATATTTTTGAGATTGTCTCTCCTGCGTTTGGTAAGAAAAATCACCGTTATAATTGATCCGCGATCCTATTTTTGCTTGAATATTAAACTGATGGATCCATCTTTTGGTGAAATAATCTATATCTTCTGCCGTATAGGTTCTATTGCCGTTACCTAACGGAAGGTCGGTAAGCTCATCATCATAATAATTGATGGTTTCAGAAAGAAAATTGACTTTATAGAAAAAAGAAGTTTTTCCCTTGGCATATCGAATCGCAGCATTTGTGGTAATCTGGTCTTTTGGCAGCCACTCATTACCTCTCAGCTTTTCATTTCCTTTATTTAGATATTTGTAACCCATAAGATTACCTTTATATCCTTGAAAATCATTATGATTAATATCTGCTGTTACCGACCAGTTATCTGAAATTCTGTATCCCAGATTAATAGTCTGAACATGTCTTCCTTCACCTTTTTTAAACCAGTCATAATCTTTACCTACAGTTTCTTCCTGTAAACTGATTTGAGCATTGAATTTTTTGGCGTAGCTTTTCTTTGTAATAATATTGATAACACCCGCAACTGCGTTATTACCATACTCTACTCCCATAGATCCTTTTACTATTTCTATCCTTTCAATGTTATTGACATTGATCTTGGTAAGATCTACCAGATTTCCCATACCCTGATCACTTACAACAGGAATATTATCGATAAGCACTTTAGTATATTGCCCATTAAGTCCTAATATATTGGCATTAGAATCAGCGCTTCCGGAATTGGGTTCAACTAAAATATTTAAATTTTGATTAAGAACTTCAGCTGCATTTGTGACAGCCATATTTTTAATCTGCTGTGCATCAATCACCTCAACTTTATAAATAGATTTATTGATAGACTGCTGAGTATACTGTCCGGTGATGACAACCTCTTCTATTTTCTTCTGATGTAAAGAATCTTTTTCCTGTGCACTGATCAAAATAACAGCTGATAAAGACACAATTGAAAGTACTTTATTCTTCATAAGCTCAAAAATTTTTGACAAATATATAGCTTTATTTAGAATAATTAAAAATAAATTATTAGTTTTGTAGAATAATTCTAAATAAAAATAACGTTATGAGATTACAATTACTTTTAGGTACTTTGGTTTTTTCTGCTGCTACCACAAATGCACAAATCGCTACAATTGATGAGACTTTCGAGAGTGCAGTTATATCAACTCCTGCAAATTATAACAACCTTGTAAACGGATGGACTAAGAAAGTTACTGTATCTGCGCCACACAGCGTTTATGTAGATCAGGCGAATGGTAATAAATATGCTCAGTTTTACGCAGCAGGCTCTACAAGTACAGATGTTTTTCTTGTATCTCCTCAAATTGTAGCACCGGATGGTTCTCAGCAAATAACTTTTACAGCAACGCCGACAGGAGGGGCTACCCTTGAAGTTGCGTTAGTAGATAATCCTGAAAGTCTTGTTGCCAATACGGGCGTTCCTACATCCTATCAGATCATACAGACCTATACTTTTTCATCATCAAGTACCCCAACTATTACCCCGGTAACCGTGCCTGCTTCTACAAAACAATACATTGTATTCAGGTTCAGAAATCCTCAGTTGATGGGCCCTCCAGGAGTATCGCATGCAGCTTTGTCGATCGACAACGTTAAATATAATACCGCAGCGGTACTGGCAGCTAATGATGTTAAGAAACCTACGGAACAAATTAAATTTGTAATCAATCCTGAAAATACTGAATTGCAGTTTATCAGTAAATCAGAGCTAAAAAATGTACATATCTACTCTGCAGGAGGAGCAAAAGTAGCTGAAGGAAAGCCAAAAAATCAACAGTTAGATATCCGCATTCTTCAGACAGGAGTTTATTTTATCGTCATTGAAGGAAATGAAGGAACGGTTGTAAAATCGAAGTTCATCAAAAAATAATACTTTCTATTTTTTCTATAAAAAAGGCAGTCTCAGATGATGAAACTGCCTTTTGCATTTTTGGAATTAGAAGTTAGAAGTTTAGCAAAAAAACTTTTAAATTTTAATTTAACTTTTGACTTTTAATTTTTAATTTATTCAATAAATCTTGTAGCCTTTATAGACCTGTATTGTTTCCGTTAAAATTTTTGAAATATTATTCCTAAATTCAAAAAGATGATCTGTAGCGTCGTGACGGCTGTGGTGTTCTGCGCTCTCCCACAATTCGATCAGAAAAAAGGTTCCTTTTTGATCTTTGTCTTCCACGAGTTCGTACTGCAGACATCCGTTTTCTTTTCGCGTCTCTCTTATTAATTTTTGAAAAAACTCTACCGCTTCCATCAGATAACTTTCATTAAACTTGAAAAGCGCTACGATATGTAAATTCATTTTTAAATTTTTAGGCTGTAAAAATAGAATATTTTAGTATTAAACTTATAAATGTACTCTGAAATTTAAGTGATTTAAAAATGTTTTTTCCTAAAACAAATCTGAATTAGGTTTAGATCAATCGATTAAATCCAATAAAGTTTTTTCTTCCAGAATTTTAAGAGATGCATCACGCACTTCTATTAAAACATCGTGCAGACCGCAATGCTCTTCGTTACAGTCTTCGCATTTCTCATAGAAATTTAAACTCACACAAGGAAGCATAGCGATAGGGCCATTGACAAGACGAATAATCCTTGCCAGAGTTATTGTTTCAGGCAATCCTTTCAAGAAATATCCGCCGCCTTTCCCCTTTTTACTGTCCAGTATATCAGATTTTTTCAGCTGTAAGAGAATGTTTTCAAGAAACTTTAGAGGGATTTTTTTATGCTCGGCAATTTCCGAAATAAGAACCGGGCCTTCATTTCTCTTTTCTACAAGATATGAAAGTGCTTTAAATGCGTATTGGGATTTCTTTGAAAGCATTATAGCAAAAGTATGAAAATTGTTTGAATTTTGATTTCATTTATGATATCGAGGTTTACTTGATGGACAAAAGTTATCTCATCCAATTCCAATTTCCTGACAAATTTCCTACATTTGTTCGCATGTTCAGTAAACAAGAAGCACAGCAGCTAAAAAAGGAATTTTGGACGGCTTTTGGAAAATCGTTTCCAAGAAAATGGCTTTTGTACGATACCAAAGTCAAAGATTTCTCATTTAAATTCAATGCTGATAACAAAAAAGCGGAGGTTTCTTTAGATATAGAAATGAAGGATGAGGTGTACCGAAACGCTTACTACGAAAAAATCTGGTCATTGGAAGATATTCTAAAAGACTTTATCGGGGAATTTCACAAAGAAGAATATTTTACCTTGGAAAATGGAAAAATAATCGCCAAAATCTGGGTCGAAAAACAAAACGTTTCCATCTTCAATAAAAACACATGGCAGGAAATTTTTGAATTTTTTGTGAAGAAAATGGATGGCTTTGAACGATTTTATTATGAGTATGAAGATTTTATAAAGGATGTTTAATAAAATTATTGATAAATTTAATCTTAATCTCTTTTTTACCAAATGGCAAATCCCAAAAAGCCTACTTTCTTTAATTATGCCTTATGAATGAACTACACGATTATATTTTAAGATTTGGCAACCTCAATCAGCAGCAGATCGATTTTATCACCAGCAAAGCTCAGGAAATTGATCTTCCAAAAGATGAGTATTTTTCTGAAGCAGGTAAAATTGCGCGACAGGTTGCATTTGTAATAGACGGAATTATGCGGGTTTGCTATTACGATAACAAAGGCGAAGAAATTACCAAGTATTTTATTGAAGAAAATAACCTTGTTGTAGACTTAGAAAGTTTTGATAATGAACTCCCGTCAGTTGCTTATGTACAGGCTATTACAGATTGTAAAATGATTGTGTTTTCAAGAAAAGACTGGCTTGAGCTTCTGCAGACCATTATTGGTTGGGATGCTATTGTCCACAAAATTATTTCCAGAGCATTGATGCAGAAAGTAGAAAGAAGAAGTCCGCTGGTTTCCGTAGATGCAAAAACGCGTTATCTGAAGTTTCTGGAGATCTATCCTACTGTTGCCAACAGAATTCCACTTTCTTACATTGCTTCATATCTTGGGGTTACCCAGTCTTCATTGAGCAGAATCAGAAAAAGTATTTAGCCAATATATTGCTTTTTGCCAAATGACAAATTTTATTTGATTTAATTACCGGACTTTTACACCAATAATTAAAACAAAAAAAAATGATAACAGCATTAATTACAGGAGCCAACAGAAGCATTGGTCTGGAAACCGTAAAGCAGCTTTCAAAAAAAGGAGTATTCGTTTATTTAGGAAGCCGGGACCTGTCAAAAGGAGAGGCAGTAGTAAAAGATCTTAATGAAAAAGGCTTTCAAAACATCAAAGCTATCCAGATCGATTCTACAAAACCTGACATTATTTTAGCCGCAAAAAACAAGATCGAAAGCGAGCAGGGAAAGTTGGATATTTTGATCAACAACGCAGGTATCAGCGGAACCTATCCGCAAACAACTTCAGATGTCAAAATAATGGAGGTTCGGGAAGTATTTGATACCAATTTTTTTGGTGTTATCAGTGTTACTAAGGCCTTTTTAGAACTTCTTAAAAAATCTGACCGACCCAGAATCAGCAATATCACTTCCGGTTTAGGATCATTAACATTGCACAGCGACCCTACCTGGAAATACTACAACTTCAAAGCGATAAGCTATGTAACTTCAAAAGCTGCACTCAATTCATTCACCATTATACTTGCTTTTGAACTTAAAGATCTTAATTTTAAAGTAAATGCGATAGATCCTGGCTACACTGCAACAGATTTTAATCATCACAGCGGTCCCGGTTCTGTGGAGAGTGCTGCCAGTTTTATTATCAAACATACTTTAACTGACGATCACGCGCCGACAGGACAGTTTTTCAGCAATGATATTGAGGATGATTCAGGAATCAGTCCGTGGTAGATGTATTGGAAAGATTATGATATTTATTTAATTTCAGTTTTTTAAAAAGAAAAAGACATCTGCACAATTACAGATGTCTTTCTTATTTTATTTGTTGTGTTGCTTATTTTTGAACAGCTTTTACATCAATACCGATCTCGATATCTTTGCTGATCATCCATTCTGCAGGATCTGTTTCGTCAGTACCGAATTTGATTCCCCAGTCTGCACGGTTTACCGTAAATTTAGCAGCTACATTTGCAGATTTGTCTACAATATCCACTTTTGCAGGGAAAGTAACATTCATTGTTTTACCCATTAAAGTAAGGTTTCCACTTACCGTTTTATTGGCTCCTGCTACAGCGTCACTTGCTGGTGTAGCTAAATCTTCAACTTTAGTGATTTTAAAATCAGCAGTCGGGAATTTTTCTACGTTGAAGAAATCTTCATTCTTCAAGTGACCTTCAAGATCTGTATATTTTTTATCTTTTTCAGTAACAGAAGCTGGATCTACTTTGATTGACTTCATATCAATCACAAATTCGCCCGAAGCCAACTGGTTATCTGCAACAGATAATTCACCGGAAGTTACAGAAAGAGTTCCCCAACGTGGTGCAAGACCTCCTTTATGGAAAGCTTTCCAGTTTACTTTAGATGCAGCAACATCTACTGCAAAAACAGCACCCTGCTTTTCAGCAACAGTCTGTTCCTGACCTGCAGCCACAGTATCTGTTTTTTTATCTCCACATGATGCAAGAAGTAAGCCCATTCCTGCTAAAGCGATTACACTAATTTTCTTCATTTTTTAAAAATTTAATATTAATATTGATTGAGTATTGTATTACTAAAACGCAAAACTACTGTTTTATTATTTTCTATTCTGCAAACCTCCGAAAATTTATGATTTGAATCATTAACATAGGGTAAGAAAAAGAAAAAAATTAAATAATGAAGGTTTTGTTGCCAGAAAACATATTGCCTTCCCAAAACTTAAGAAAAATATAGCCATGTTTAGAAGTCTCTTTTCTAGTATTGTCTTTTGTGTGGGATTTTTTCAAACATTTTTCTATATTTGAGTCTGGTTATTTACAACTTAAAATAAAAAATGAACCAATCCCGAACTGGCGAATTCTACGGACAAACTAACAAAACGATAAATCTGGAAGGAATTACCTTGACTGATACGGTTTATACCCACGACAGAGTAGACTGGCATTATCATGAAAATGCATATTTTACGTTTATCCTTCAGGGAAATGTGATTGAGGGAAATAAAAAAGAAATTTACAGCTGCTCCGCCGGTGATTTGTTATTCCACAATTGGCAGGAACCGCACTATAATATTAAACCTGAAGGTTTTACAAGAGGTTTTCATATTGAAATTGAGAAAAATTGGTTTGACGAATTAGATTTTAGCACCTCAAATTTACAAGGCAGCATGAAAATTGTGAATCTCGATTTAAAATTTTTACTGCATCAAATTTTCAGAGAAACTAAAGCCGATGATCTTACAAGTCAACTTTCAATCCAATCTTTATTGTTAGAAATTTTGTCTGAAATGCTTCAGGAAGACAAAACTCAATCGCATAAAAATCCAGTATGGGTTTCTGAAATCAATCAAATCTTGAATGATCAATTTTCTGATCATTTGACTTTAAACTATTTAGCGAAAATAATAGACATTCATCCTGTACATTTGTCAAGAGATTTTTCAAAATACTTTAATTCCGGTTTGGGAGAATATATCAGAAAACTAAAAGTTCAAAAATCCCTGCAACTTATATCACAAAAAAAACAGGATTTGACAACAATAGCTTTTGATTGTGGCTTTTCAGATCAGAGTCATTTTACACGTTGCTTCAAAGAAATCAACGGAATCACACCTTCGCAATACAGAAAAATTCTTTTCGGTTAATTTTTCCCTAGTGTTAATTTTGTTCTATTTTTAAATAGTCTTTTGGGTTTAGTTTTGCGGTAAATATTTGAATTAATTATGAAAAGGATTTTGATCACAATTTTACTTACCCTATTTTGCATAAAAGGATTTTCGCAGAGCCAAGATTTAGTAAAAACTGATGGAATTACAAACAATTTGCATCGGTATAACATTGGAAAAGTGACCTTTATGAATGGTAACATTCCTTTAGATCAGTACAAACAAGCTGATTTTCTTACATCGTTTCCGTTAACGTACAAGTCTGATCTGAACATCCGTGTTTTTATGGAAAATTCGATTGCGAATTATCTCCATCAGCTGGCTCCTGAGTTATCATCTGATGAATTGCTTGAAAAAGGAAATCTGCAATTTTCCTTTTTCGTTGATCATCAATTTATTTACAAAGATAATATCAGTCCCGGATGCTGGATTGGAAATGCCAATGAGTTAAAAAATACTTTGACGACATTCAGAATTCCCCTCACCAGCAGTAAAGGTGAGAATCTTTGGGCGTTGCATCTGTGGGAAAGATTTCAATTAAACGGTGGTGAAAATGCCTTAAAAGAAGGAAAGCATCAACTTAAAATTGAAATTAGGCCCTACTTTAAAATCGATGAAAAAACTGAAGCAAAAGTGGGCAAATTAATAGCAGAGGGACAAGTAGAGCTCGTTATAGAAACTCCTAAAGCGACGGCTAAACAGATTGCTATACCAATGATTCAACATAATAGCGATTGGAAAATTTCAGATTTTAAACTTGACAAGAAAAAAATTGAAGCGCTAAACAAAGAAATTGTAACTTATAACCTGAAGGAGATCACCAGTATAGTTGTAATCAACGATGGGAAGCTTTTGCTTGAAGAATATTTTAATGGTGCCGACAGAAATACTTTACACGATCCACGTTCAGCAGGAAAATCATTTGTCTCAACATTAATGGGAATTGCCATTAAGGATGGTTATATTAAGGATGAAAATCAAACATTGAATCAATTTTACAATTTAAAAAACTTTGAAAATTATAATGTTAAAAAAGAACAGATCAAAATAAAAGATCTATTGACAATGAGTTCCTCTTTTGAGGGTTCAGATGCAAACAGTGATTCTCCTGGTAATGAAGAAAATATGTACCCGACTGATAATTGGGTGAAGTTCACTCTGGATCTTCCAGTCGATGATGCGAAAAATAATGGTGGAAAATGGGACTATTTTACTGCGGGTACAATAATCTTAGGCGATATTCTTGATAAAAAAGTTCCTGGCGGACTGGAAAAATACGCAGATGAAAAACTGTTTAAACCCTTAAATATTAAAAATTACCAATGGCAATACACTCCGCAGAATGTAGCAAACACAGCCGGAAGCCTGCAGATGACATCGTTAGATTATGCAAAATATGCTGTACTCTATAAAAATAACGGTATCTGGAATGGTAAACAAATCTTACCTCAGGATTGGGTGCAGAAAACATTTACACATCAGATTAAAATCCCAGAAAGAGAAAATGAATTTTACAGTTATTTGTTCTGGAATAAAACGGTAAACTACAAAGGTAAAAATTATGAAACCTATTATTGTGCAGGAAACGGAGGAAATGAATTCATTATTTTTAAAGATCTTCCAATTGTCATTATTATTACTGCAAAGGCTTACAACAAACCTTACGGACACCCGCAGGCAGAAAAGATCGTGAGAGATTTTATTTTACCAGCAATTTTGAAATAAAAATCAATTTGAAAACAAAAAAAGAGAAACCTACGTTTCTCTTTTTTTATGATCTATCCAAATTTCTTTTTTCGCAGCCAGAAAAATAAACCACCCAGCAACCCTATAATTGCTAAAGGAAGCAGCAAATTCAGCCATTGCCAATTGCCTTTTTCATCGCTGATTCTATGGCGATCCAGGAGACGTTCTTCGATGTTTCGGTTTCTAAGCTCCATCAGATTACTGTCATCAAGGAGGTAATCCAGCGTATTTCTCAAGAACTGCTCATTGCCAAACTGCTCATCCGTCAAACGGTCTAGGCCAAGCGGCAAAGGCTCGCCTTTATGCGTTTTATTTCTGCCGACATCTCCGTCTGCGATGACAATCATTTTGTTTTCGGGACTTGTTGCTCTAAATCCGGGATACGATTGCCTTTCGATTCTTGATGCGTAAGCTGACGAGAATTTTCCTTCCAGCGCGACAGCAAAAATCTTGGGTGTGCTTGGCTTTTCCATTTGTCCGAGACTATCTACGCTGGCAATTTCACTTAATTCAACATAATTCGGAACCTGCTTCAGCAATGTTCTTTCGCTTGATTCAAAAAGAACATTAGTTTTAAATTTCTTTCCACCCAAAGTATCGATAGAAGTCGGGAATTCCAATTTCACAGGATTAATATTTTTGGTAATCGGATTGTTGTTTTCAGCAATTCCCAACGGAAAATACGGCCATGGAAGACTCGTGTATTGCGGGTTTCCTCCTACCTCACCGGTAACCAGTTTCAACAAAGCGAATTTCTTAACATCTTTTACCAAAGCCGGATTAATTCTCAACCCATAATTAAAAAAGAAATCAGTCATATTGATGTCAACCGGGAACGGCATTACTTTTTTAGATCGTGTCAGTGTATCCATTTCAGCATTCACGGCGTCGATCATCCAAAGGGTTTTTCCGCCGTTCATGATGTATTGATCCAAAATTACTTTTTCACCGTCTGTAAATGCTTTTCTTGGCTTTGCAATCACTAAAGCGCTCATCTGCTTTAATAAAGGTAAGTCGGCGAGAGTCAGCTCCACATTATTTTTTGGAATGACTGGACCTGCATCATAACTTTCTAGAGCCAGATTCATAAAACCCTGGAATTCTTCAGGTCGCAATTCGTCCTGATTGACTAATATGCCAACCTTTTTTCTCTGATTGATTGAAACTGCTTTAATATTTGAAACTAAATTGTATTCTAAATTTTCTATTGACTTTCTAAGTTGTTCGTCTGCATTAATGTTTGCCTGCTGAACAACCAACGGAATGGATGCTCCATTTTGACCTTGTTTTACCACAGCATACGGAAACAAGGTGATCTGCGAAACCTTTCCGTCTTTGATGTCAGGAAGAATAGACGGCTGCATTCCCATTGCCATCAGAGTGTCCTGCGACATTTTTGTTTTGATAGGATCGATAAATTTAAAATCTATTTTAGGATTGATCTTCCTGAATTCTTCGAGCATAAATTTTGTCTCGTTCTGCAGTTGTTTAAAACTCGCCGGGAAGTCTCCTTCAAGATAAACATCCACCGTTACAGGTTTTTTAATCGATTCTAAAACTTTGATTGTACTCTCAGAAAGTGTATACCTTTTTTCCTTGGTTAAATCCAGCCGTATCCCTGAAAACATCAAGATGATGCTAAAAGGTAAAACTATAAACAGTAAAATTCCGAATGGAGATTTTAGAGATATCTTCTTCATGTTTTTACTTCTTTTTATTGATAAAATGGTTGGACAATGCTAAGGTAAGACCGATTACAAATACAAAATAAGCGACATCTTTAAAATCAATCAGGCCTCTGGTGAAACCTAAAAAGTGCTGATAAAAACCGATATTCTGAAGAATAAAATCTGCGCCACCCAATAATTTATAACTTGCAAGCTGCTCAATCCCGAAATACATTATGAAACACATAAAAACTCCCAGCAAATAAGCCATGATTTGGTTTTGTGAGAGTGATGAAGCTAAAATTCCTACTCCGGAAAAAGCTGCAATCAGAATAATTAATCCAAAATAGCTTCCGAACGTCATTCCCAAATCAATATTTCCTTCGGGGACGCCTAATACGTAAACCGTATACAAATAGATCAATGAAGGAATTAAACATAAAATACCAACCACCCAAACTGAAAGAAATTTCCCGAAGACAAGCTCTGAAACTTTCAGCGGCTGAGAAAACAGCCAATTCAGTGTTCCGGTCTGCTGCTCTTCAGCAAATGTTTTCATAGACAATGCCGGAATGATGAACATCAACAGCCAAGGTACCAAAACGAAATAGCTTTGTAATGAAGCCAGCCCTATGTCGAAAATATTAGAATCATTTTCGAAAAAAAACAAAAACAAAGTCGTTATCAGACTGAAAGCTGCAATGATGACCCATGCACTCCAGTTTCCGAAATAACTCCAAAGCTCTTTTTTAAAAATTGCAAACATGTTTGTTAGTTATGAGTTATAGGCTATTAGTTATGAGCAATGACTGAACTTATTATTCATCACTCTAAACTTATAACTTTATTTATTTTTTCTTATTCTTATTCACCAGTTTCACTGTCATCATTATTAAAAATACCAAAACGAAAAATCCTGTAATTAATTGCCACCAATATTCTATTACAGAAGATTTTAAAATTACCGTAAAAACAACGAGAAATAAAATGAATGTCGCAATTTCATTGGCCTGTCTCAGCTTTAAATTGGCGGTTTCTAAGGTGTTTCCATTGAGTTTGGTCAATTCCTTTACTTTTTTCCAGCACCAGTAGTGATATATGGCTAATCCTATTAGAAAAGTTAGTTTCAGATGAAACCATGGTGTTTTCATCAATCCTGTATTCAGAAAAATTAAAATCAGCCCGCAAACTGCCATGATAATTCCGGCCGGAACCGTAATGATGTTCCATAATCTACGAGCCATAAAGGTGTATTGCTCTCTCAGAATTTTCTTTTTTTCTTCTTCAAAAGCATCGGTATCTTTATAGTACACAAAAATTCTGACGAGATAGAAGATTCCCGCAAAATAACTGACCATAAAGATAATATGCAACGCTTTGATGATGGTGTATAGCATTGTGAAAATTTGTGTGCAAATATAACGATTTTGTGGCTGTTTTTTTTAATTAAAACTCTCGAGAAAATGTGAAATAAAGTTTATTTTAAATATTTATTGAACAACTGTAATAATAGATTCATCAGGTTTTAAAATGATTCTTTTTGCACCCAGTTCAGTGTAGTATTTCTCCATTTTGTTGAGGTGGTCATCACTGGTTTCTTTGCCTTTAAGTTGCAAACTGTAATCACTCCAGATTCTGATGTAGAAAAGATCTTTTACCAAAACTCTATAATTGGATTGCTCAAAGTTTTGCTTGAGGTAATTTTGAAGATCACTTTTTGTTTTGAATTCATAAATATAAACACCACCATCATGAAGATCGTCTTTCGGATTGTTATAAACGAAAGCATATAAATTTTTTATTTTAGATGCCTGACCTTCATTTGCAATTTTCGAAATGATATCAGGATTATTCGTTATAAAAGGATTTTGAGTAATCCCGACATCTTTCATTTCCTGATTTACTTTCACAGGCTTCATTCCCTGCAGCTCAACGTTTTTTAGATCCAAATCCAGGATGTTTTGTGAAAACAGAATTTGGAAACTTACAAAAGCAATGAGAAGCAGTAATTTTTTCATGAAGCAAATATTAAATCATTTATTTTTTTAAGAAATTACATTTAATTCTTTTCCTACTTTTTCAAAAGCAACAATGGCTTTATCCAAATGTGCTCTCGTATGGGCGGCAGAAAGCTGAACTCTTATTCTCGCTTTGCCTTTCGGAACTACAGGATAAAAGAATCCGATCACATAAATTCCCTCATCCATTAGCTTTTCAGCCATTTTCTGAGCAAGCGGCGCATCGTACAGCATTACCGGAACAATGGCTGCATCTCCATCAGGAATATCAAATCCTTTAGATTTCATTTCGGCTCTGAAATATTCTGCATTTTCCATCACTTGATCTCTCAGCGAGGTATCATCAGAAATCATATCTAAAACCTTCAAAGCTGCACCTACAATTCCGGGAGCCAATGAATTGGAGAATAAATACGGACGAGAACGCTGTCTCAGCATATCAATGATTTCTTTTTTACCGGAAGTAAATCCGCCCAAAGCACCGCCTAAAGCTTTCCCTAAAGTGGAAGTGATGATATCTACTCTTCCCATTACTTCGTTGGCTTCGTGAGTTCCACGACCAGTTTTTCCTATAAAACCTGTTGCATGAGAATCGTCAACCATTACCAAAGCATTGTATTTGTCTGCCAAATCGCACACACCTTTTAAGTCGGCAACAATTCCATCCATAGAGAACACACCGTCTGTAACAATAATTTTGAAACGGTGATTTTTTTCAGAAGCCGCAATTAACTGCGCCTCCAGGTCTGCCATATTGTTATTTTTGTAACGATATCTTGCAGCTTTACATAAACGAACCCCGTCAATAATCGAAGCATGATTCAGTTCATCTGAAATAATAGCATCTTCTTCCGTAAACAAAGGTTCAAAAACACCTCCGTTCGCATCAAAACAGGCGGCATATAAAATAGTGTCTTCAAGGCCTAAAAATTCAGCGATTTTTTGTTCCAACTGCTTGTGAATATCCTGAGTTCCACAGATAAAACGAACAGATGACATTCCGTAACCATGAGACTCGATCATATCCTGAGAAGCTTTCATCACTTCCGGATGATTGGATAATCCCAGATAATTATTGGCACAGAAATTTAATAATTTCTTTCCGTTGGCTTCAATTTCAGCACTTTGCTGAGAAGTGATGATTCTTTCTTTTTTAAAAAGCCCGTCGTTTTCGATATTTTTCAGTTCGTTCTGTAAATTTTCAAGATATTTTTCAGAGATCATTTTAATTAATTTTAGATGCGCTAATTTAATAAAAAGGCTTTAAATATTCGATTTTATAATTGTTTAATCCCAAATTTGATCACAAGTTTTTAATTTTTACAAATAGTCTACAAAATTAGTAGGATAATAATTATATTTGACAAAAATTTGAAACATGAAACTGACACCGGTACCAAAAATTACAAATATAAATTCTGATGATTTTTTAAATAACTATATGAAACCCTGTAAGCCGGTAATATTAGAGGATTTCGCAGACCCGAACAGTCCTGCTTTTACAAAATGGAATTACGACTATTTTAAAGAAATAGCAGGAGATATCCTGGTAAATGTTTATGGTAATGAAACACAATCTCATGACAAAGTTGCCAGTGAGCCTATTGCAAAGACGGCATTTTCTGATTATCTTGATTTGATCGCTTCAAAATCAACTGACCACCGTCTTTTTCTATTTAATCTTTTGAATATAAAACCTGAATTAAAAAATGATATTCAATACAAAGATATTACCAAGGGAAAAATTTTAAAATGGCTTCCTTTTGTATTTTTCGGAGGAGAGGGTTCTGTTACAAGAAATCACGTTGATATAGATATGTCCCATGTTTTTATGATTCAGTTTCAGGGGATTAAAAAAATATGGCTTTTTCCTTGGGAACAATCTGATCTTTTGTATAAACTGCCCTATAATTTTCATAGCGTGGTCAATCTAAAAGAAGCAGATTATGAAAAATATCCCGGAACTGAATATCTCAATGGTTATGAAGTCATTATAAAACCTGGGGAAACGCTTTACATTCCTTCCGGATGGTGGCATTATATACAATACGAAACACAGGGATACTCTGTGTCTGTACGCGCTTTACCATCAAGTGCGCTGCAAAAATGGAGAGGTTTTAAAAACTTATTTATTACCCGACATTTTGACAACGCAATGAGAATAATTTTTAAAGAAAAATGGTTTCACTACAAGATAAAAACGGCCCACGAAAGAGCTGAAAAAGCAATTAACGAGATACATAACCATGGTTTCTGTGAAGATGAAAATGTAGATTATTTTATTTTTTAAAGAATAGTGCAGTGAATTATTTTTTTATAAATTTAATATTTTTGTCATTTATTTTAAAAATATAAGCTCCGGGAACCAATTCTGAAATGCTGATTTCTTTCCCAG
The DNA here is from genome assembly GCF_019613955.1 of Chryseobacterium sp. LJ668. NCBI lineage: Bacteria > Pseudomonadati > Bacteroidota > Flavobacteriia > Flavobacteriales > Weeksellaceae > Chryseobacterium > Chryseobacterium chendengshani. Next base: position 78,824 of record NZ_CP080443.1, read on the forward strand.
GCTGATAAATACCTTGTCTTACCAGTTTCCCATCTATAAAATGAATAGTAAAATTGGTAGGTTTTTTAACTCCTTTCAGATTCAGCTCATTTTTTGCAGGATTTGGATATAATGCAACATCTTCTTTATTAAAATCTTCAGTGCTCAAAGAGTTATCCTGAGCAACGGTAGAATTTTTCTCAATAATCTGGTATTCATAATTAAATTCTACACTGGCAACCGTAAATGGTACAGATTCTACAAAATACTGATTATTTGATGTATTGTTTAAAGCAAAATAAGCCACCTGTCCTCCGGTTCCGTTTACTTTTATCGGTAACGGCATATCAAAAAAGCTGACTGATGAATGACTTTGAGTTTGTCCTGCTCTGAAAGTCAGTGTACTTCCGGTTTGTTTCCATCGGATATCGTATGTTGGCTGACCTTGACCGTAAATCCAATCAGCAAAAAACCCGGTAAAATCTTTTCCTGTAGATTGCAGCAATGAAGCGTTCAAATCTGAAGTTTTAACATAATTGTAAGCTAAATTAGGTCTTGCGTGATAATCTTTTAATGCCTGATAGAATATGGTTTCACCTAAAATCCATTTGATCATTCTGACAACGTATCCTCCTTTTGCATAGGTTAACCTTCCGTCAAAAATGGCTCCTACGCTTCCCAAATTAGTATCAGCAACATATACGCTTCCGCCTGTAGCACTTGTAATAAAATTTTTCTGACCGTCTAAGTAATTCATAAATTCAGAATTGGTCATCAGCAGCTTTTCATTGGCAACGTGTTCACCGAATGTGGCAAAACCTTCATTAAGCCAGATATCATTCCATGCGCCGCAAGTTACTTTATCCCCAAACCATTGATGGGCAAGTTCATGGGCAATTAATTGCTTACTCCATGCACCCATTGATGTCATTGTCTGATGCTCCATTCCGCCACCGGCAGTAAATTCCATGTGTCCGTATTTTTCATTTCTGAAAGGATAGGCTCCGAAAAAAGTTTCAAAAGTATTCATCACCGTCTTCGTCCACTCTATATTAGCCATACTCGTAGTGTTGATAGAGGTTCCCGGATAAATATAATTGACAAATGGAAATGGTGGTGTTCCTATGGTGTCATTCAATTTCACAAAATTGGTAATTGAAAGTGCAACCAAATATGCTGCTGTAGGATATTGCGTTCTCCAGAAAGTCAGTTTTTGTCCGTTTCCTAATATTGTTTCACTCATCAATCTCCCATTGGATGCCACACTGTATTGTGAGGGAGTTGTCACTTTAATATCAAATCTGTCAATTTTATCGTTTAAGCTTTGTTTTGTCGGAAACCAATCCTGCGCACCATACGGTTCACTCAATGTAGAGAGAACGGCTGTACCGCCTTGGGTGTTGGTAAAAAAAGAATTGTTGGCAGTGGGAGGAGTTCCGTTGTATTGTATCGTCAATGAATCTAAAATATTAGCGGGAAGTGACGATATGAAATCTATTTTTAATTCTTTGGTTGCCAATTGCTGGAAAACCAGAGGCTGCCCATGAAAAGTAACCTGAGAAACCGTTAACTGATTGGTCAAATCAAAATAAATACTACTCATTGCCGTTGTCGGCTTAAAATGAGAAGTCACTGAACCTGAAATCTGAGCAACTGACGGATTTAAAGAAACATCCATTCTTTGGTACTGCAGATCGTAGTTTAATGTATTCGGATTTGTATTTCCTACATTCATTTTAGCGGTAAAAGATTTCATCTCTTTTGCCATCAAGCCCTTCATTTCAAGATTATTCTGAGCGAATGATGATTGAATGGCCAGAAAGCTTAAAAATAAAAAATAAATTTTTTTCATATCCTTTATATACGATTGTCTACTTATAATGGTTTTGATTGAAAATAATCAATTTTCAGGATCAATCAAATTAAGTGTTAAAGATAAAAAAAACCTTTCAATCAAAGATTAAAAGGTTGTATATCAATTTAAATCATTAATTTAAAGATCTAAAGCCGGCTGAAGAATTTTTTCAATTCTGCTTTTCACCATATCCACAGATCCAGAATAGTTGTTTACAAGTATAGAAAACACCAAAGTTCTTCCAGAATTCGTTTTCATATAACCCGTCAATGCTTTCACTTTATTCAGTGTTCCGGTTTTAGCAAAAATCTGCCCGTTTCCTTGGCCGATAAACATTCTTTTTAGAGTTCCTGACTGACCTGCAATTGGAAGAGAATCAAAATAGGTTTTGTAGTATTTCTGATTCATTAGAGAAGTTAAATATTTTACCTGAGAAATTGGGGTTACTTTATTGCTTCTCGACAATCCGCTTCCATCCATGTAATTTAAGCCTTCAATATCAAAAGCAACTTCTTTTAAATGGTCGTTCACCACAATTCTCCCGGATTCAGAAGTCTGATCGCCCATTTTCTGGAAACCGACTGTTTTAAGCAAAGCTTCTGCTAGACCATTATCACTTCGCTGATTGGTGTAGTAAATAATATCCGAAAGCGTCGGAGATTTGTATGCAGAAATCATTTTTCTCACTTCAGGAGCACCATCTGTTGTTTTCGGAGTTACTTTTCCGGTAATTCCTACTCCGCCTTTCACCAATGTTGCTCTGAATGTATTAGCTAAAAATGCAGGTGCATCGGGAAGTTTTGTGGTTAAAATTCCGTCACCATCATACTTTTCAGCATATACCATTTGATTGGCGTAAGGTGAAACATAGAAGTATTTTTTATCTGAAGCTAAACCGTTCCCTTTTTTTACAATCAGTTTTTCGTTTGCAGGATTGATTTCACGAGTGGTACCAACAGGAAGATAGTAATTATTGTTTTCTAACCACACAACATTTTCCGGAAGTCTCGAAATGTTACCTTTGAAAAGCGCTGTCTGAATAATAATATCACCATTTACCTTTTTGATTCCCTCACGAGACATTCCGTTTACGAAGTCTGAAACGATTTCTTTGTAAGACCAGGCTCCGGCTTTGTTGGTTCCCAATGACGGGTCACCGCTTCCCACAATGTAGAGATTACCGTTCAAAACTCCATTTTCGTCGATTGCTCCGGAATATTCCAGCTGCGTCATCCAACGGTAATTTTCTCCCAACAAATGCAATGCAGTTTCTGTGGTTAATAATTTTGTGGTTGAAGCAGGAACGAGAGGAGTATTTTCATTATACGAAGAGATCACTTTCTTCGTTTTCGGATCAAAGATTACAAATCCCCAAGTTGCATTTTTCAGCACGGGATCGGTCATCATTGTGTTTAAGTTTACATCTACGAGTTCTTTAGGAGACAAAAAAACTTTCTCTACCGCTGCTACAGGTGAGGGCAAATTTAATCCGCTTTTTTGACCTTCGAAATTTGGAGAATAAAGAACTGTAGATACGGTAGATTGGGCAAAGATAAAACCAGTGGCCAAAACCGCAATACCTGAAATATACTTTCTGTAATTTATCATCAATTTTTCTTTTTATTATACATTGGATGGCATAAAATATGATAAGTTAAACCATTTGCTTTTATCCAAACACGTAATAAACGTTCAAATGTAGATATTATTGTTGGAATGAGGTTTATAAAAGAATAATAAAACCGTGTAAAGTTTGTTAATAATTGTTAAAAATCCACAAAAACCTCTTTTTTAATGCTGTGATACGCAGTGATTTCGTCAAATTCTTTGAGACTTAATAATACAAGATTTTTAAATTTTTCATAGTTTTTTCCTCTGGGAAGCTTTAAAAGTATCTGAAACTGGTACAAATTATTCAGCCTTGCGATCTGAGCTCTTTCCGGACCTAGAATACAGTCTTCAGGAAGATACTTTCTTAAAATTGAGCCTAAAAACTGTGCGGCACGGTTGACCTTATCATCTTTGATATGCTTCAGCTCGATCATGATTAGTTTTGTGAATGGCGGATAGTGAAATTTCTGCCTTTCGGTGAGAAAATATTTATAGATTTTCGCAACATTATTCATTTTAATCAATTGAAAAACAGAATGGTCCGGATTATACGTCTGAATTAAAACTTTTCCATTACCAGAAACTCTTCCTGCTCTTCCAGAAACTTGTGTAACCAACTGATAGGCTCTTTCTTCGGCCCTGAAATCCTGAACATACAACATAGAATCTGCCTTAGGAATGGCTACCAATTCGATATGATCAAAATCTAAACCTTTGGAAATTATTTGTGTCCCAACCAAAATATCGGTTTCCCGATCTTCTATTTTTTCATATAATTTTTCATAGGCAAATTTTTTCCGCATCGAATCGACATCCATCCTGTCGACCTCATTTTCAGGGAAAATCTTTGAAACTTCCTCGTGAATCTGCTCTACACCGACTCCTCTTTCGTTTAGATTTTCAGAGTGACATTTCGGACAGGTTCTCGGTTTGGACGCTCGCTGACCACAGTAATGACATTTCATTTCGTTAGCAGCTTTATGATATGTCAAAACCACATCGCAGTTTGAGCAGTAATTGACATAACCGCAAGTCTCACATTCTATCACACTAGCATAACCACGGCGGTTATGAAGAATAATGGTCTGATTTTTTTCATCTAAAGTTTTCTTAATTTCATCAATCAACTGCAATGAAAAATTCCCGGATACTTTTTTGGAATCCTGGGCTTCTTTAAAATTAATCAGTTCAAATTCAGGTAATTTCACATTCCCGAATCTTTCGTTGAGGAAAATATAATGTAATTTTTCTTTCTTGGCTGAATAATAACTCTCAACTGATGGTGTTGCCGAACCTAAAATCACTCTTGCGTCATAAAACCCCGCCAAAACTAAAGCCGCATCTTTTGCATTGAAAAAAGGTGACACTTCTCTCGGTCTGTAGGCAGAATCATGCTCTTCATCAACGATAATCAATCCTAAATTCTGAAAAGGCAGAAATAATGCATTTCTTGTGGCAATAAGTATTTTAATATCATTATTTTTGATTCTTCGCCAAACTTCTACTTTTTCAAAATCAGTGAGTTTCTGGTGATAAAAACCCAGCTGTCGACCATATTTTTTTTCTAATCGCTGCGTAATCTGTTTGGTTAAAGAAATTTCAGGAAGTAAAAACAGAACATTTTTTCCTTCGTTAACGCATTCTTCAATTTTTTCTAAATAGATGTGGGTTTTACCGGAGGAAGTTACGCCATGAATTAGAACATTTTTCTTTTCTTCAAAAGCTTCATCGATTTCTGCTTTCGCTTCTTTCTGCATTTCAGAAAGTTCTTCTATTTCCTCAATTTCACCTTCGTAGCTTTCTATCCTGTCTTTCTGAACATAATATTCTTCGACCAGATTTTTATCTGCCAAAGCTTTAAAATGTGAACTTCCAAAATATCCGTCTACAAATAATTCTGATTTTTTGATATGTAAATCAGGATTTTCGGTCTGTTTTTCGATGATATTCAGGAAAAGCTCTTTTTGCTTCTTGGCTCTGTTGAGTTGTAAAAGAATTTCTGTAAGATTCTGGTTTTTCAGAACCTCGGCTTTCACTTTTACATAGGCCACTTCTTTGGCTTTATATTTTTCTGCTACTTTTTCATCAATTTCAATGTATTGCAGATCAATCAGAGAATTGATGGTTTTAATGATTTCCTTTTTGGGTATAAATGCTTCAATATCTGTCAGATTAATCAACTGTCGAACTTCCAGAGCCTGGATGAGATACATTTCGTTGACGTCCAGATTCTCAAATTCAATAACGGCATTAGGTTTAAGCTTTAAATAAGTTTCACTTTCGAGTTTTAAAGAAGAGGGAAAGGCAAAGCGGTAAATTTCGCCCAAATTGCAGAGATAATAATCTGAAAGCCAATTCCAAAAGCTGATCTGTTCTGCGGGTACAATCGGGTAATCATCTAAAATACTGATCACTTCTTTGGCTATAAAATTTTCCGGTTCCTCATGGTGAAGCTCAAAAATAATTCCTGTATAAATTTTTTTTCCGCCAAAAGGTACTAAAACACGCATCCCGTTTTCAATTTTAGAAGTGAGCTCTTCAGGAACTTTGTAAGTGAAAGTTCCTTTTAAATTCAACGGTAAAACGATTTGGGCGTATTGCAAAGAAATAATTTAGAATGTAAAATTAATCGTTTCTTCAGAGAATTGCAATAATTTCTTAAGCTAAGGTTTGAGTAAAGTTGCTTCGATAAAAAAATTACAGCATCAAATTTAGCAACTTATTCGTTCATTGTATCCCACAAACTCATCAACTCAATTTTTTCGAATGGTTTTGAGAGTGTAATTCTTTTTGAAGTTTTCGGAAGCAGATCAAAGAAATTATCGCTGAAATGTGTGTCACCCATTAAATAGACATCTTTTGCCAGAACATCTGTGGTGATTTCGATTTCTGTCGGAGAGATTTTTGTGATTTTGATATCAGGTTTTGTGAGTTTTAAATCTTTTGGTTTTGAGAAAAAGTGGATATTTTCTGCAATGATTTTTTTGTTTATATCTGTTAGAACCAATTTTAAAAAGACTTCATTTTTATTGGAATATTTAATTAAATTTTTAATTTCTATGAGCTCAATCTTTGCAATTCCATCCAATATTTTCTCATTCTGAACCGTAGTTAGATCATTAAAAATTTTCCCGTTAAAATCAACAACCTGAATTTCTACTTTTATATCTTCGAACTTTTTTAATTCATCATTTATGGCATAAAAGTTTAAAAAACCCTCTATTTCTTCCGTTAAAATTACCTGATTTTCAAAACTTCTTTTGATCTGATAATGCAACGCTTTCCAATTGCCCAGATAATCAATTGATGACCAAGAAATGACCGGCCAGCAATCATTGAGCTGCCAATAGAGAGTTCCCATATTGTACGGTTTTGCACGGCGATGGGCTTCAATGGCAATCTGCATTCCACGAGCCTGAAGCAGTTGCGAAACATAATTATATTTCACAAAATCCTTCGGAACGACATAATCCCGCTTCATATATTCATGGATGATATGAAAACCGCGGGCATTTTTTTCGTGCGCTTTGATGGTTGAATTTTCTAAACTTAAATCCTGATTTCCCGAAAACATTGATTTCATGGTTTCTAAACTCGGCATTCCCTGAAAACCGTATTCAGAAGCAAATCGCGGAACCTTTTCGTTGTAAATTTCAAATGGAAACTCGCCCCACCACACGCCCCAGTAATGAGAATCGCCCTCTGTTAAACTTTCTTTGTGTCCCCAACCAATTGATGGTGAAGTCGGCCAGTATATATTTTTTTCCGAAGTTAAATTTTCCTTCAAAGCATTAGGAATGACTTCATGAAAAACCTTTTTGTAATCTTTCCAAACCTGAAGAGAATCTTCTTTTGAATATTTGAACTGTTTTTGATAGCCCCAATTGACGATGGCTTCGTCAATTTCATTATTTCCGCACCACAACGCAATCGATGGATGATTTTGAAGCCGGTTGACCTGATCTTTGACTTCTTCTTTCACATTATTCAAAAAATCTTCGTCAGACGGATAAAAACTTCCTGCAAACATAAAATCTTGCCAAACGAGAATTCCGTTTTCGTCACAGGCCTTGTAAAATTCATCATCTTCGTAAATCCCGCCGCCCCAGACACGAATCATATTCATGTTGGCATCTTTGCAATCTTTGATGAGTTTCTGATATTTTTCTTTGGTAATTCTTGGTATAAAACTGTCTGACGGAATCCAGTTGGTTCCTTTGGCATACATCGGATTTCCATTGACTTTAAAATAGAAAGATCTGCCTTTTTCGTCTTTTTCCTGAATTAATTCGATGGTTCTTAAGCCAATTCGTTCAGCTTTATTATTTAGAATTTTCGAATCTTTTTTTAATGACATTTTTAAATCATATAGATCCGGTTTACCCCAACCGTTTGGCTGCCACAGCTTTGGATTTTGAATTGTAAAAGGAATCTGAATTGTATTTTTTCCTTTTTTTAATTGGATATTGTTGAGTTTGTCATTAATTAAAACAACATATTTTCCGGTCTGATCAGCTAGAATTTCAGTATAAATAATTAAATCTGCATTTTGTTTTGTTAAACTTTTCTGCTCGATTTTTACATTTTCAATCTTTGCATAATTCCAGAAATTCAACTGAACATCTTTCCAGATTCCAGCGGTGACTAAGCGTGGTCCCCAATCCCAACCGAACTGGTATTGCGCTTTTCTCACAAAACTTCTGGGAGATTCTGGTAATGCAAATGAAACTTTTTTTGCTAGCTCATGCCCAACATTAACGGAAGATCTGAATTTTATTTGTAAAATATTATTACCGATTTTCAAATCATTTTTAACCGGAATTTGCCATGTTCTGAACATGTTGTCTGCCTTCTCCAGCAGTTTTCCGTTTAAATAAATCTCAGAAAACGTATCCAATCCGTTAAAAACCAAATCTGCATTTTGATTTTCTAATTCTTTAGCTGCTATTTTAAAAACTGTCTGATAATCCCAATCTTCATTTTCTACCCACTGCACTTCTTTCTCGTTCTCATCTTTGTATGGATCAGGAATGAGCTGATGATCCATTAAATCCAAATGAACTGTCCCCGGCACCGATGCCGTGAGCCAATTATTTTCTTTTGAATTTTTAAATTGCCATTTTTCTGACGACAGATTTCGCTCAGAAAATTGTGCGTTGATGAATGTTTGAATGAAAAATAAGGCAAAAAGTATAGTTTTGTTCATTTAAAGTTTATTTACAATTCTGTGGATTCCGTTCTTGATTAAAGGTGTATTAAAATTCATCAATAAACCTAGTTTAATATTGGTTAACCTTAAATACGTTGTTAATTTGCCTGTTTGTAAGCACTTTCCATTAATCCAGCACTAAGATTTGTATAAATCTCTAAAGACTTTGTCGCAATCTCTGCTTACTTAATTATTTTGCGTGATTACATTTCTCATTTTAATTTTAAATATTCAACTTCAACTTTTTAATCTCCTCCGCATTCGCGAATGACTCATAAGACAACACTGCAGAAGAATGAAAATACTTTCCATTCGTTACTTTTTTTAAATCTGAGATATTATTCGAACGAACACCGCCACCAATTAAGATTTTAATGTCATCACCACAATTTTCAATTAGTTTTTTTAAATTTTCTTTCCCTTCCATTGCAGAATTTTCTCCACCGGAAGTGAGGATTTCTCTGAAACCTAATTCGATCAGTTTTTCTGCCGATTCAAAAATATTTTTGGTTCGGTCAATAGCTCTGTGAAAAACACATGGTTTTCCGTTGGCGAGATCAACCAAAAGTCTGTTTTTTTCGTAATCAATTTCCTGATTTTCATCTAAAATCCCGAAGACAAAACCATCAGCTTTGGCTTTTGAAAATTCAATAAGATCTCTTTTCATTCGCAAAAATTCAGAATCGCTGTACATGAAACCTCCACTTACAGGGCGAATCATGACATGAATCGGCTTGGAATATTTTTCTTTTAAATATCTCAATTCTTCAAGGTCGGGTGTAATTCCACCGGAATTGATGTCAGCACAGAATTCAATTCTGTCGGCAACGGAATTTAACGCAATTTCAGCGGAAGTGAGATCGAAAGTGGCGATTTCTAAAATCATATTTTGTTGGATGTTTAATGATAGGTGATGGATGTCTAATACTTACACTAATTATTTCAAAGCAAAATCAGGTTTTTCCAGACGGTTTCCTTTCTGGTCATAAACGGCGAAATTAAAACCGTCCTGAATACAATAAGATCCGTATTCTCCTTTTTTATTGATGGCAATGAAGCCAACCTGAATATCTTTCAGATTTTTATTTCTTTTTTGAGTTATCTTGACAATTCTTTCTACAGCTTCTTTACATGCCTGTTGAGGATTTCTACCCTGTCGCATCAGTTCCACGACCAAATGAGTTCCTACGGTTCTGATTACTTCCTCACCATGACCAGTTGCGGTTGCTGCACCTACCTCATTATCAACAAATAAACCTGCACCGATAATTGGTGAATCTCCTACTCTGCCATGCATTTTGAAAGCCATCCCGCTCGTGGTACATGCTCCGGAAAGATTTCCCTCGGCATCCAAAGCAATCATACCAATCGTGTCGTGATTTTCGATGTTGACAATCGGTGAATATTTACTGCTTTTCAACCATTCTTTCCATTCTTTTTCAGATTCTGCCGTTAGAATATTTTCTTTTTTAAAACCTTGGGAAACGGCAAACTGAAACGCTCCATCGCCTACCAACATTACATGAGGTGTCTTTTCCATTACCATTCTTGCAACAGAAATCGGATTTTTAATATTTTCAAGACAAGCAACTGAACCAATATTATAATTTTCATCCATAATACAGGCATCCAACGTCACTCGTCCATCTCTATCGGGACGGCCGCCGTAGCCAACACTTCTTTCATTAGGATCATTTTCAACCAGACGAACACCTTTTTCAACCGCATCTAGTGCTCTTCCGCCTTTTCCTAAAGTCTTCCAGGCTTCCTCATTTGCTTTTAGACCAAAGTCCCATGTCGAAAGAACGATGGGTTTATTGACCAACCTACCTTCACTTTCCGGAACTTCTTTAGCGATTAGATCTAATGGATTCAAGATTAATGCTGATGATAATATTCCTGTGATTTTTAAAAATTTTCTTCGTGAGTTCATATTTTAAGGTTGAGGATTAGGTTAAGGTTATTCTTTTTAGAGTGTTTGAAGATGTTGAAAATTTGAATATTAATTTTAAACCTGAATCAATTTGCTCCGATTTCATCTACAAAAAGCCAGGCTTTTGAATCTGCTCCAGGATTTCCTACGGGGATAGTGCCTGCATTTTCTATTTTAATTTTGATATATTTTGAGGTTTGATTTCCAACGTTCAATTTGACTTTCCCTTTGGAACTTTGAATCTCATTTTTCCCGATTTCTTTGATCTGCTTAAAATCTATTCCGTCATCAGATATAAAAACCTGCGCAGATTTTGCCAGGTGAATCCAGCTTCCTATATTTTCCAAAGTGTTAAAATATACTTCTGAAAATTTCGTTTTTTCGTCTAAATCAATTATCGCCACCACATCTTTTCCTTGAAAACCGAGCCACATTTTTCCCAACTGCTTTACATTTCCGATAATTCCGTCAACCAAAGTAAAAGCTCCGCCAAAAGAATAATTTTCACTCGGTTGTTGTTCTAAAGTAATATTTTTTCCTGTAGTTTTTGAAGTGGTAAATTCTTGTGTAGAAACCGCACTTTTCAATCCGCCTTCAAAATAAGCTGATTTGATGGTCATTGTTTGTGAAACCGGAATAGGAACATCATAAGTCTGAGAATTTGCAGTCGGAATGCTACCATCTGCAGTGAAGCGGATACCTTCAGGCTTTTGGGAAGTAGAAAGTCTGTACGAAACGCCTCCTACTCTTGGAATCACTTTTCCGTTGATATTATAAATACTTTTTGCGTAGTTGATGTTCATTTTATCTAAAATTTTAAAATGCTCAACTACTCTGTCTTCAAATTTCTTGTAGTTTTCCGGATTTGAAGTTCCCCATCCGACTTCAGAAAGCGCGAACAGTCTTGGGAAAATCATGTATTCAACCTGTTTAAAATCAAGAATATATTCCGTCCATAAATTGGCCTGGACTCCTAAAATATATTTTGCCTGCTCTGCATTTAATTCAGCAGGAATCGGATTGTAGGAATACACTTTATCCAAAGGCGTGAAACCTCCGAACGCATTGGGTTCGGTCTGTGGATCGCCCTGATAATGGTCAAAATAACAATAAGCTCCGGGCGTCATCACAGCAAAATGACTGGTTTTTGCGGCTTCAATTCCTCCTTTGATGCCTGTCCAGCTCATTACAGCTGCGTTTGGTGCTAATCCGCCTTCCAAAATCTCGTCCCAGCCAATAATTTTGCGGCCTTTTGAGTTGACATATTTTTCAATTCTCTGAATGAAATAACTTTGCAGACCATGCTCGTCTTTGAGATTGTTTTTTTTGATTAATCCCTGACAATGGGCACATTCTTTCCATCTTGTTTTTGGACACTCATCGCCACCGATGTGAATGTATTGTGAAGGAAACAGCTGCATCACCTCATCCAAAACATTTTCTAAAAATGTAAAAGTTTCATCTTTCGGGCAAAAAACATCATCAAAAACGCCCCACTTTGTCGCCGCTTCGAAAGGTCCTGTTGTACAAGCCAATTCAGGATATGCTGAGAGTGCTGCCAAAGCATGACCTGGCATTTCAATCTCCGGAACGACTGTGATGTGTCTATCCTGAGCGTACTGTATAACTTCTTTGATCTGGTCCTGTGTATAAAAATACGGTCCGTAAGGTTTCCCATCAAAGGTATTCTCAACATAAGCTCCGATCATCGATTGTTTACGTTTTGAGCTGATGTCAGTCAGTTTTGGGTATTTTTTAATTTCAATTCTCCAACCCTGATCATCTGTTAAATGCCAGTGAAATGTATTTAATTTATACATTGCCAGATAATCAATATATTTTTTTACTTCTTCAACAGTGAAGAAATGCCGACAAACATCAAGATGCATTCCACGCCAGGAAAATTTGGGCTGATCATCTATTTTTAATGAAGGAATTTTTCCGTTTTTGTGAGTTTCAAATAATTGAATTAAAGTTTGAATTGCTAAAAAATATCCTTGATTTGTATATGATTCTATTACAATTTTATCTGAAGAAATTTTAAGTGAATAAAACTCATCATTCTTATTTTTACTATCTGATTTCGCAAGTTGGAAATAAAGCAATTGAGAATTTCCTTTTTTTGTATTCTTAAATTTCAATGAAGAACTCAGGCGTTTTTTGAAATATTCAGTTTCTTCCTTTGGTAGATTTGGGTGTAAAAGAAGTATTTTAGGAATAATAAATTCTCCCGTTTGAAACTCAATTTTTTGCGGATAAGGAATCAAATTCAGTTTTGCCTGAGAGAAAAAAAAACTTGAAATCAGGAGTGTAAAGACCGAAAGAATACGCAGCATCTTGTTGAGTTTAGATTTTAGCGAATATAAATATTTTCTGAAAAATTCAGTCTATGATTTAACTTATTAAACTTCAAAAGATCTAATTTTGTATAAAATAAACGATGAAAAAAACATTTTTCTTAGCAGCTGGATTATTATTTTCAGTTTCTACACAAGCGCAGATTTTAGATATCATCAAATCTACCGTTAAAAATCAAACCGGAGTTGATCTCAATAATCCGGTAAAGACGAAAACCACAACCAATACTACCACAACATCAACAAATACTCAATCTTCAGCTACCAACATCAACAGTTTGAGCTCAACTCAGATTTCTTCAGGTTTAAAAGAAGCTCTGACGCTCGGTGTAACAGAAGGAGTGAAAAAACTGGGTGTTACTGACGGTTTCCTTAAAAATGAAGCTGTGAAGATCTTAATGCCTGAAAAACTAAGAATAATTGACACAAAATTACGCGCATTTGGATTAGGAAGTTTAGCCGACCAAGGTGTAAAATTGCTCAACAGAGCCGCTGAAGATGCTGTCACAGAATCTGCTCCTATTTTTACCAAAGCCATTACCTCAATGACGATTACCGATGCGAAAAATATTTTGCTAGGTGGTAACAATTCAGCGACCAACTATTTACAGAGCAAAACCCAAGGTCAGCTTTTCACTGCCTTTCAACCTAAGGTAAAGGCTTCTTTAGGAAAAGTGGGTGCCGATAAAGTTTGGAACAATTTAATTTCAAAATACAATACGTTGACAGGAAATGCTGTTTCCACCGATCTTAATGAGTATGTAACCAATGAAACCATCAACGGCGTTTTTAAAATGGTAGCAGAAAAGGAAAGAGGAATCAGAAATAATTCTGTGATGAGAACGACAAGTATACTCCAGAAGGTTTTTGGAGCGCAGGATAGAAAGTAATTTTACTAAGAACCAGGATTAGTTTCTCATAAAAAAGAACTAAAACCATTATCTCAAATTGAGATAATGGTTTTTTTTTATTATTTTTGTTTGCTATCAATAAATGATTTTTATGCTAAAGAAAACTGCCATTGTAGGTTTACTCACAATAATATCTGCTTCTTTTATGGCTCAAAATACGACAATCCCTGTCTATCTGGACGAGTCAAAATCGGTCGGTCAGCGTGTTCAGGATGCACTTGCGAGGATGACACTTGAAGAAAAAGTGGCGATGCTTCACGCACAGTCAAAATTCAGTTCGCCAGGTGTACCAAGATTAGGAATTCCGGAATTCTGGACAACAGACGGGCCGCATGGAGTACGCCCGGAAGTGATGTGGGACGAATGGAACCAGGCAGGCTGGACGAATGATTCAATCATTGCCTACCCTGCTTTAACAGCTTTATCTGCAACATGGAACAAAAAAATGTCCTGGAACTACGGCAAAGCATTAGGCGAGGAAGCCCGATACCGTAAAAAAGATATTCTTCTCGGACCCGGAGTCAATATTTACAGGACTCCCCTTAACGGAAGAAACTTTGAATATATGGGTGAAGATCCGTACTTAACCTCAAAAATGGTAGTTCCTTATATTAAAGGAGTACAGTCTAACGGGGTTGCCACTTCTGTGAAGCACTATGCGCTCAACAATCAGGAAATGTTTCGCCATACAAGCAATGTAATCATTGATGACAGAACGCTTTACGAAATTTATCTCCCGCCATTTAAAGCAGCTGTGACAGAAGGAGATTCGTGGACGATCATGGGTGCCTATGATATGTACAAAGGTCAGTACGCAAGTCAAAATCAATATCTTCTCAATGATATTCTAAAAAAAGAATGGGGATATAAAGGGGTTGTAGTTTCGGACTGGGGTGCTGTAAACAATACTGAACAGGCAATTCACAACGGATTAGATCTAGAGTTCGGAAGCTGGACCAATGGCCTTTCTGCCGGAACCAAAAATGCATACGACAACTATTATCTTGCTCAGCCTTATCTAAATTTAATTAAATCAGGAAAAGTAGGAACTCAAGAATTGGATGATAAAGTGATGAGATTGCTGAATTTGGCCTACAAAACTACGATGAATACCAAGAAACCATTCGGAAATGTAGCTTCAGAAGAACATAAAGCCATCGCAAAGGAAATTGGTGAAGAAGGAATCGTTTTGCTTAAAAATTATGGAAATGTTTTGCCAATTGATTTAAATAAAGGAAATAGAATTGCTGTTATTGGTGAAAATGCAATAAAAATCATGACTGTCGGCGGAGGTTCTTCTTCGCTAAAAGTAAAATATGAAACATTACCACTAGATGGCATTAAATCTAGATTTGGAAATCAGGCTGATGTACAATTTGCCAGAGGATATGTAGGCGACATAGGTGGTGAATACAATGGTGTAAAATCCGGGCAGGATCTGAAAGATAATCGCTCTGCAGATGAATTGTTAAATGAAGCTGTAGAACTGGCAAAAAAATCTGATTACGTAATTTTCGTTGGTGGGTTGAATAAATCAGATTTTCAGGACAGTGAAGGAAACGACAGAAAAAGTTACGGCTTACCCTACAATCAGGATAATGTAATTGCTGCTTTGGCAAAAGTTAATAAGAATTTTGCAGTCGTTTTAGTTTCCGGAAATGCAGTAGCGATGCCATGGATAAAAGATGTTCCTACAGTTCTCCAATCATGGTATCTGGGTTCTGAAGCCGGAAATTCTCTTGCAGCCATTCTTTCAGGTGATGCAAATCCTTCCGGAAAACTTCCGTTTTCTTTTCCTGTAAAGCTTGAAGACAATGCAGCGCATAATTTGGGTGAATATCCTGGAAATAAAGAAGAACTGGCTGCAGGAAAAGGAAAGGATCAAAAAAACCCAATCAACATTCGCTATAATGAAGGGATTTTTGTGGGTTACCGGTGGCATGATACAAAAAAGATTAAACCTTTATTCAGTTTTGGTCATGGTTTAAGCTATAGTACATTTGAATTTGGCAAAGCAAAGACTGATAAAACCATAATCAGTCAGGAAGATAAAATCACATTTACGGTCAATATAAAAAATACAGGTAAAAGAGCCGGTGCTGAAGTGGTACAATTATACATCAGTGATTTGAAATCATCCGTTCAGCGACCTGTAAAAGAACTGAAAGGCTTTGAAAAAGTTTATTTAAACCCTGGTGAACAAAAAGAAGTTAGCATTACAATCGATAAGACTGCATTAAGCTTTTTCGATGCTGAAAAACATGAGTGGGTGGCAGAACCCGGAGCTTTTGAAGCATTGATTGGAAATTCTTCTGATGAAATTAAAACCAAAGTGAAATTTACTTTACAATAATCAAGAATAAATCCCTGTCAAATCTGAACGGGGATTTTTTTTGCAGCTAATAAAATTCTCATCGTTATGGTTACAAATTTCTATTAATTCACTGCAAAAAATACAGCAGTTAATCAAGAAAATAAAGATAATATTGAGATTGTTTGAAATTAAAATCAATTTGCTATCAAATGTTATAGACGGCGCAACAGTTCTTTTATTTTCGCAATCAGATCATCCATATCAAACGGCTTCGGAACAAAATCTGTAGCACCGGCGTTACTTGCAATACTGCTTCCGTCTACACTAGCAGATAATACAATAACAGGAAGAGTTTTAAATTCCTGGGTTGCCCTTATGGCTTTTAGTACCTGATCGCCTGAAAGTACAGGCATCCAAAGATCAAGCAAAAGAAGGTCAGGAAGTTGTGTTTTAATTTCTTTTATCAAATTTGTACTGTTGATTTCGGTGTAAACATCATATCCTTCAGATTCAAGCAACATTTGTAGCACATCTAGGATCCCCTGGTCGTCATCACAGACCATTATTTTTCTATTTTCTATTGTCATCATCATTCATTATTGGTAATGTAAAGCTAAAGGTGGATCCTCTGCCTATCTCACTCTCTACCCAAAGAGTTCCCTTGTGATTAGCGATAATTTCGTGCGAAATATACAAACCAATTCCCAATCCTGGAAATTTTTTCTGAATATCTCTTGCCCTGAAGAATCTTTCAAAGATTTTTGCCTGGTCTTGCGGGCTTATTCCCATACCATGATCTGTTACCGATATTTTTACAAAATCTCCTACTTTACTGAGATATATTTCAATTTTATCTGATCCTGGCGAGTATTTTATCGCATTTGAGATGAGATTATTCATGACCTGTGAAATCTGTAATTCGTCACCTAAAATCATTCCATTTGCGTGTCCGGATAAAGTGATCTGATAAGCAGGTGTTGCTAATGACAAATTTTCGACAGTATCTTTAATCGTCTTATTGATATCAAATGGCTCGTTATGCAATTCTATATTTCCTGACTGTATTTTTGAAGTATCTAAAAGTTCTGTAATTAGATTATTAAGACGGTCGACATATGTTCCTACTTTGTCAACAGTCGACAGATATTTTTGGGTAGCACCTTCCGGCGGCATTCTTTGAAGAAGCT
The DNA here is from genome assembly GCF_019613955.1 of Chryseobacterium sp. LJ668. Lineage (NCBI taxonomy): Bacteria > Pseudomonadati > Bacteroidota > Flavobacteriia > Flavobacteriales > Weeksellaceae > Chryseobacterium > Chryseobacterium chendengshani. The sequence goes on from NZ_CP080443.1 coordinate 96,180, forward strand.
GTACAAGTCCTTTAATAGTCGTCAAAGGAGTTTTGAGTTCGTGGCTTGCAATAGAAAGAAAGTCATCTTTGCGGCGGTCAATTTCTCTTTTTTCGGTAATATCTTCAATGGCAATTAAGATTCTATCCTTATACTGACCTTCAAACTCTACACGGTATGCATTGAGAAGCATTATTTTTTTTCCAATATGCGGAAAATCGTGCTCTACCTCAAAATCTATTACCGGATTACTGGTAGGCAATATTTTTAATAAAAGTTCTTTTAAAGGTTCAATATCCCACTGATTGTTACCCAACTCAAATAATAATGTGCCAACGGTATCTTCGGATGTCACTTTAAAAGTGTTTAAAAAATGGCTGTTGGCGCTTATCACCGTATAATTAGCATCTAAAACCAATAGGCTTTCTCTTACAGTTTGAATAATACTTGAAAGGAAAATTTCATTTCCGAGAAGCTCCTTGGTTCTTTCCTGAATTTTTCTTTCAACAGATGTTTTTTCTTCGCGAAGTTCATGCTCTGCTTTTTTACGATCTGTAATATCATTTTGCACTCCTATAAAATGAGTAACTACCCCTTTGTCATTTATAACAGGAGAAATAAAAAGCTCATTCCAGAATAATTTACCGTTTTTTCTGTAATTTCTAATTTCAACCTTGCATTCCTTACCGTTTTTTATGGCTTCTTTCAGTTCCAGCCTCTCGGGCTGCATTCTGTCCTGAGATTGTAAAAAACGACAATTGTGACCTATAATTTCGTTATTTTTGTATCCTGTAATGGTCTGGAATGCTTTATTACAGTAAATAATAGGATTATCTGGCTGAGTATTGTCAGTGATGATAATTCCTGAACTTGCCGAATTTAAAGCTTGGAGATAAAGATCAAGGTTCATATTTGAACTGCTCGTTTGATCGTTGCGGGAGTCTTTTGATGTTTCCAAATCTAAGCTGTTTTATTAACACTGTTCTACAAACAAGAAAATTAATAAAATTATTTTATGTTGCAGATACAATCGTAAACCAAATACTGTGCCCAGATAGTAACATTCTCAAATTGTGTATGATTAGTTTTTGAATATATCGAATAAATAATCTTATTGAAGTTTTTGTAACTGAAAAGTACAGCTTATTAAATTTTTTGACAGTAAGTGACGTAGTTGCGGTGACAATAGGACCTTAAAATTTTACCTCTTTTGACGGTATCTTATTATCAATAGTAATAGTAATGAAAATATTGCTCCAAAAAATCCATATGATAATAGAATCAAATAATCCATATTTCTTAAAAGTTCATGCGGTTCAGGGTCAATAGAAGATATTTCCGAATTACTTATGCTCAGATTGAGAAAATAAAATAGTATACCTAATAAAAAACCTGAAAAAAAAACAATATAATTTATTGTACTTCTCATAGCTGAATTATTCATTTAAAATTTTTGGAGGGAAATAAACTTTGGATTCATCTCTATATTTTAAGATCACCTGCATTTCTTTTTTATCTTCAAAAGCAAGCAATTTGATTTTGTTTGTGATTTCTTTCCATGTACTGTTTGAGGCGATGTCATCATAATCATCATTATCTGATGCTTTTTCTGCCAACTCAGGCGTAGAATAAATATCATCTTTGGGTATATATGCGAAACATCCATAAGAGCCTCCTAAATGATCATATCCTTTCATTTCATATGATCCGCCAATATGAATCATAACATCGGTTGCAAAATTCTGATCTTTTCTGGGTGAATCTATGTTCTTTCCATCTAATCTCGTCTGCGTTCTGAGCTGTTTTGCAGGAATTTTACGACTTCCAAATCTTGTAAAGATGAAAGCATCCATATCAGATCTTACATATCGTGCTGAAATATTCGGATAGCTTGGAATCCAGTGAAGGCCATACAAATTTCTCTCATAATTGTCAGGAACAAATGCTCTGTTCAAAAGCTCATATTTACCATCTTTATTTTTACCTAAACTATACCAAGCATCTCTTGTAACATCAAATTCACCTTTATTTTCAGTTTTACAATCCTCTCCTTTAATATTTTTTTCAATGTAAAAAATATTAACTTTATAAGTAGGTACTACTACTGCAGGATCATAAAAATTATAATCTAATCCTTTTAGTCCCTGTATTGTATAACCGGTAATCTCATTTGTGATCTCGATGCGTATAATCTTTTTTGCAATTAAGTTTATTTTGGGTGGAGGCTCATTGACATTGTAAGTAACTCCGGTATCTAATCCGTTTTGTGTAAATTGATTTCCAAGAGATGAATTTTCTATATTAGCTCCTGCAAAATTTTTAGCTGAACCTCCGGTAGTCTCAATATAGTCTCCTCCTATAAAAGATTCCTTACTCATTATTAATGATTTTTTGAAATTTCCGCAGAATTATTCTTAATCTCTTTTTGAGAATGCTGTTCAAAAACGCCCTGACTTTGATTAGTAATCTTTCCGTTAGCCACTCTCAATCTGTCTTTATCTGTATGAGATTCTTTATTTCCTTGGATAAATTCAGTCATTTTTCCTGTAACATTCGTTATAAAATCTGTCCCAACTGAAAGCATATTGAGCAATCCGACACCCGTAGTTTTATTCATTCCCGCAGTTTCAGAAATATTCATGCCTGCATTAGTCGTAATATTTTCAGCAATATTGACATTCATATTTTTTGCCGTAATATTGATCGTTTCCGGAGCTGTAATATTGATATTGCTTCCAGTCGTATCCAGGTGAATCTCATTTCCCGATTTATCGGTAATAATAATGCTCTCATCTTCCGTGAAAACTACTTTATGACCACTTCTGGTCTGTATAGATTTTACGCGGTTATCCATTCCCCCGCCCAAACCTACTTGTCCGTGGAACATTCCGCCCATGACAAACGGTCGGTCGGGATGGTTGTGCACAAAATTGACCATCACCTGGTCTCCCACTTCCGGGATGGCTACGTAGCCCCTGTTTTGCGTGATCTTATCGGTTCCCCCTGCATCAGGACTCATCATCCGGATAAAATGGGTCGTGTCATTCGTCTGCCAGTCGAATCTTACCTGAACCCTCCCCTGTCCTTCCGGGTCAGTGTTGGAGATCACCGTTGCGATCTGCGGCTCGGCTTTGGGAATTGTAAATTCTGGCTTTGGCAAAAAGCCCGTGTCGGAGGCTATCCCCAAGAAACTTCCGCTGTAATGGCCGATCGTATCGATCTCATGCGTGGCTTCTGTGACCATGATTCTTGTAAAATACGAAGTTTCGTTTGTATCCGGTTTGCGCATTTCGATATCTACCGAGCAGCCCGGATGAAGGAAAGGAACCGTAGTGGAACCCGAGATATTAAAAACATTCACTGCCTCGCTTCCCGAAGTGCTTTTCTGTGAGTATTCCACATCAAGATGGGTCGTTGCCTTGATAGGGGCCACTCGCAGTGAGGGTGTTTTATAAATATTGTCGTTATGCCCGTAAGCTGTTTTGGCCAGATCTCCCACATGCTGAATAGGAGTCGCCCCTGAAGTCAGCTTCTCGTGCCTGCTGCTGTTGTAGCCGTAAAACTGAGGCTTGGTGTGCACCGCTTTCAATTCAACTTTAATATCATTGGCACTGCTGCCGTAGGTAAGCTTGATCGCTTTATTCTGGGGCGGAAGTTTCCCGAAGTGTAAAACCTCACCGTCGTAATAAAACTGCTCGCCGTAGGCTTCTGCCATTCTCGCAAGATAATTGTAATGCGTCTCGTCGTACTGGCTGCTGTAGACGATCTGTGAATAATCGTTGGTATCGATTCTGATGTCGAAACGGCTTTTGTCTAAACCCTGCTTGATCACTTCTTCTGCAATAATCCCCATATTCACCGGCTGGCTGCCTCCGAAGCTCTGGATATGGGGCGCACCATCGAGCAAAATAGTCGGGCTGTAACCGGATAATACGATATTCCCGAGGCTCATTTTCTCCTGGCTGAAACCTACTCCCGTAATGACGCCAACGAATGTTCTTTCCGGGCTGTTGTCGATATCTTTGTAGGAAATTACAGCCGTGAGACGTTTGCCTAAAAACTTGTTGGCTTCTTCCAGGGTGTGTGTCTGGCGGTCGCCCAGAGTGTCGTGGGAAAGCGTAAGGGTAAACTCATGATGGCGCTGAGCGCTTTGGGTGAGTTTGAAGTGTTTGTAATATCTGATAACTTTACCTTCAATTACCAAAGATAATTTTACCAAACGGTTGATGCCGTTGTGATGGCTTTCTGATACCCCTTCTGCATTCTGCGAGGGGCGAAAAGAACTGCCTCTGGATGGTTCTAAGGTGTTTGACATAATATGTGTGATTGTGGTGATTTAAAGTTATTCATTTTTTTTCATTCAGCAGCCTTCCGGGGTGAACTTTAGCATACTTTTAAGATTGCTGTAATCTAAAGGGCTCTGCCAGAATTTATACCGCATGATCTTCAGCACTCTTTTCTTTACTTGACTCATGGTGAATACTTTAGAATTATTTTTTTAGTTATTATTTTAAATATTTTCTTATTGTATTTAAATTTAATGTGTGAGTCTGCTCAAGCAAAAATTCCATTGGTTTTGTCTTGCTTTATCAAAAGATATCGGAAACATTCTTGGGAGCAGAGCCTTTTAATAAAACTAAAAAATAAAGTCAATAAATACGACCCAAAAATAAATTTCAGACAAAAAAGACCGTCTTGAGGGACAGTCTTTGTTTACCATAATACTTGATTGATAACCGGATTTTAGCTTGACGGCCAAAGTCCTTCGTAAGCTGCTGTCCCATAGTTGATTTTCTCGGCGCTTACCACAAAGCTGATCAGCATGGAGTTTTCGTCTACCGCATCGAAGTCTACCTCGTGCTGGATCACGTAACCGTTTTCCCAATTAAGGGTGATCAGAGTACCTTCTTCGTGAGATTTGTTGAAGGTGATCTCTCCGGAAGTAGGCTTGTATTTTCCGTTTAACAGTGATTCCAGAATGTCAGATTTTTCTGTCGCCTCGATCGTTAGTTTGATAATTGCATTTGAAGGATCGGAGGCTACTCTACCCGATACGTCTGTAGATCGGGACACGCTGTAGTTCAGCTTTAATAATTTCTGACCCTCACTGCCGTTGAATTTTAAGATTCCTCTTGAATTTGCTGCCATGATAGATAAATTTTAATCGTTAATATTTTTGTTGATCTGTTTTCTATACCAAAGATAATTACACCAAAATAATCTCAATGCCTTTTTTTTAAATTTCTCAATTTTTGTAGTAATTCTACGATTGCCTGTCGTAATTATACGACTGAATATGAAGGGAAAATTAAGCACACAAAAAAAGCTGCCTCTTACGAAGCAGCTTACTTTTTACGATATATATCGATTATGCAAGTCTTACATTAACTGCATTTAGTCCTTTTTCGCTTTTTTCTACGTCAAAAACCACTTTATCATTCTCACGAATCATTTTAGTGTTCAATCCTGAAGAATGTACAAAAATGTCTTGTCCTCCTTCTGCTGGAGAAATAAATCCGAAACCTTTTGTTTCGTTAAAAAATTTTACTGTGCCTTGTTGCATTGTATTGGTATTAAAAATTGTTTTATTATTGATTTGCCTAATTCTGGATCAGACTGTTTTTTTATTTAAAGACTCAAGACACTGCTGAATAAACTGTTGTTTTCTTGATTTCCATTCCGTCATCAAATATCTTATCAGCAAATGTACTAACTTCTTGCGAGATAACCGCTGAAAAAAGAATATTTTGTCTTTTTAAAGGAAGTTTACCGATAAGCCTTTTAAGTTCATGGGTATTATTCTCCAGCAAAATCTCTATATCATCTATAATTAAAACTTCTACTTTTGAAAGACTGATATGTCTCTGATCATCAAGTTCTAATAGCTTTTGCGGTGTTGCAACCAGCACATCTAATCTTCTTCTGAGTGAAGAAAGCTGCGTTCCGTTTGAAATACCCTCATACACAGAAAGCTGTGATAGCGGTAAATATTTTGTATAAATCTTAAAATTCTCCTCAATTTGTAACGCCGTCTCTTTAGTAGGCGTCAAAACCAAAACTCTCGTGTCATTATGATCAGGATTATTCTTTTTCAGTGCCTGAAGAATTGGCATTGTAAAAGAAGTCAACCTTTCCGTTCCGCGCGGAATGCAGCATAAAATATCTTTGCCGTTTAAGATCTGCGGAATGATTCTGGTCTGCAGTTCCGTAGGCATCGGACATCCTGCTTCTGTAGCGGCACGTACGATTGGATTTATTAAGTTCAGGTTTTTAAAACTCATAGTACTTTTTGCCGAGTTACGGCTTTCCTTATTCAAAAATTGATTTTGGAAACATGTGTTTTGTCAAATATATCGATGACAGGTCTTGTTTGCATTTTAATAAGAGACGAACTTTTTCTATTCTCATTATTCAAGGCCAGTCTTCGGGTATTTATATCACTTCACAAAGATGAGCGAAAAATTTCATTTAAAATTTATATAAATAAATATCATATTTACATAAATCACACATTTTATAAATCTTCAAGATTTCGTTGCCTTTTTAATTTGAGGTTTTTATAGAAAGACGGCGTTAAACCTGTGATTTTTTTGAATTGATAAGAGAGATGTGCAACACTGCTGTAATTGAGTTTATAAGCAATTTGAGTAAGATTTATCTCATTATATAACAACAGCTCTTTTACCTTCTCAATTTTATTGATAATGATAAAATGCTGGATCGTATACCCATTGACTTCCGAAAATACATTGGAAAGATAAGTGTAATCATACCCTAATTTTTCGCTTAAATACAGTGAATAGTTTTCTTTTGGCTGCTCATCGGCATTATGAACCATCTCTGTGATTGTGGTTTTTATTTTTTCAATTAAAATACTTTTCTTATCATCTAATAATTCAAGACCCAAATGTGCTAATCTTAACCTGAAAACGTCCAACTGTTCTTCATTGAATCCTTGCTGAATATCGACAGTACCGAGATCTACAATTGCATGCTGTATTCCTAATTTTTTAATTTCTTCCTGCACCATCATTTTACATCGCAGACTGACCATATATTTTATGTATAATCTCATACAGCTGTTTTTTATGGCGATCTGAAAAAATTGATAAAATTTAAACGACAACCTAATAGATTAGGTAAGATACATAATTTTAAAACATTAAAAATCTTAAAACAGATATAAAACATACTCTTAAAATAAATTTAATAATGATTAATAAACCGAAATTTTGTCCCTAAAAAAAATTCTCCACAGAGATTACTGCAGAGAATTGTTATTTCAAATTTTTTTGAGGTTAAACCAGAGACATCCAATTGCTGTTTTCTGAGTAATCATCTAAAGGCTTTAAATCCTGGTGGTGATTCATTGATGCGAGAAGTGTAACAATCTCCTGTCTGGTCATTTCGACAGAATTATCAACCAATTTTTGGTTAAACCCTGCATTGCTAAGTTCCAAAAGATCATTTACGGTGATAATTCTTGCCACAACTTTTCCTAAATCAATCATTTTTCTCTGAGAAATTGTAGTATTGATTGTGAAATCTAAATTTTGTGTATACAATTTTGCTGCATTTTCACTTAAAATATTCTGCTGCAAATATTCACCTACATTTTCAATTTTCTTTTTCTTCATATCCTTCAGAATTCCTTCTGAAATCTGGGTGTACAACATTTCGTTTGAACCTTCAAAAATCTGGAATGGACGGCTATCCATAATACCTCTTCCGCCAATGTGGCTCATTCTGTATCCTTTTCCACCCGACAACTGTACCAGAATCTGTGCAGCTTCCTGCATCATATCGGTAACCAGAGCTTTCATAGAATTGGCATGAACACCATCTGATGAAAGGTTGTTTTCAATACCGCTGATCTTAGAGCTCTTCGCACACATTGCAGAACAAAGTGTAAAGAATGATTCTAATCTCGTCAGCTGATACTGCACTTGGTCTAGTGCGTAAAGATTTGAATTTCCTACAATTCTGTTTCTTGTATGATCGAGCGCTTCATCAAGCATTCTTTTCAGAAAGCCCATCCCCATTCCCGGAAACTGAAATCTGCTTCTGTGAAGAATATCAAGCATCATTTTAAGGCCTGTGGATTCAGGAATCAATTTGTTTGCTTCAGGAACTTTAATGTCAATCTTATTAAGTCCGTAAGGAATCATGTATAATCCCGGATTGTCATAATATTCTAAAACTTCAATATTTTGTGCTGGCTGATGTGTATCTGCAATGAAAAAATCTACATCTCTTGAAAGATTTCCTTCTGCATTAGCATTTCTCGAAGTAATTAGCCAATAATTAGCCAATCCGGTAAGACCCTGCCAGTGTTTTGTACCTTTTATTTCAAAAGAATTTCCTTTTAACTCATTTTGAGTTTTCATATTTAATGCATCACTTCCGAAATCTGGTTCTGTGATCATCAAACCACCCATTGCACCATAATCTAAGAAATGCTTAAATATATTTTCTTTAATAGATTCATTCCCATATTTGGCTAAGGGCTCTAAAAAAAGAGCAATATTAATCCCGAAAGTCAACGATAACGGCAGAGATTCGTAAGAGGCAGCAGATAGAATCCCCAAACATTCTTTCACCTTCAATCCTCGCCCGCCGAATTCTGATGGTACTGCGACAGAAAGGGGTTTCAAATTCATGATTTCTTTCCACACGCTTGGTGGGAGACCTCTCGAAAGACATAGCTGGTCGATGTTTTCCCTTTGAAAAAGTTGGTTGAGTGAAGTTTTAAAATGATCAAGAAATTCAGGATAAGACTCTCCTGAAGACTTGTAAGAAGATTCATTCATAAAATAAAAAATATGTGCTGTATGCCATCGATACAACGAAATTACCAAATGAAGCGAATGGCACAACTTATTATTTAAATCAGCAGCTTCACAAAATCTGCGACTAAGATACGAATTTTCAGACACCTTAGACAGTAAATCTTGAAAAATTGATATATTATTAAAGCAATATTGTAAATATTGTCAAAAATTCAATATTTAAATGATATTCAGTATTTATTCCAAATACTAGAGAATTAGATTAGAATAATTCTTTTTAAATTCACCATCAAAGGCGTTATGATTTTTTCCTAAACAAAATAAAACATAGCAGTAAAGTCAAATTAACAAGTACTGCGAATGCATTTGAAAGAATTATAGGTAGTTCATTTTTTATAATCCCATACCAAACCCATAGAGAAAGCCCACAGATCAATACAATTATCATAATCCAGGAAAGATCTTCCACATTTTTATCTCTAATCACTTTTATCAGTTGCGGAATCATTGATATGGAAGTAAGAACTCCCGCGATAATGCCTAAAGTATTTTCGTCCATAATGATATAAGAAATATAAAAATTTACTACAAAACGAAATAGTTATAAAGTCATCTCTATTTAATTTTGTAGTAAATCTTCTGGAATAGGATTAACGATGTCTTTGCCCTTTTTGGTGGTAATCAACGTGTTGTGGTTTAGACTGATAATTTTTTGAAAATTTGTCATCGTGTAAATGGTTGAAAGCATTCGTGGAATGAATATCATTTTCAAATTCTAAATGATCAAAGTGCACCACTTTTCCGTTTTTGTAAGATTTTCCTTCAGCAGTTTGATAAAGCTGATTTTCTTTGTAGGTATTTCCATCTGGAGCGGTAAATGTTTTTTTTCGTTGGCTCAGTTTTTTTCTTCTTTGATTAAGGAGCAATAAAGTTCCTCCGGCTAAGAATGCCAATGCTACTTTTATTTTATTATTCATAAGTTTTTATTTTCTTTAAATTAACAAAACACCTGCCAAGAAATAATTTTACAAATTTTTATTTTTAAATGATTTACTGTTCTTTGGTCTTATAATTGAATTGTAATTGGCAATATAAAATCAAAAAATAAACATTATGGCAACTAAAACGTCAACAGCTAAAAAACCTGCTGTACCAAAGAAAGCCGCCGCTCCTAAAAAGTCTGCAGCTTCAAAGTCATCCGCTAAAGCACCTGCAAAAAGTGATGCAGCAACAGATCTGAAAGATTTTTTTGAGGATGCTTTAAAAGATATTTATTGGGCAGAAAAGGCTTTAACAAAAGCCCTTCCGAAAATGGAAAAGAATGCTACCCATCCTCAATTAAAAGAAGCAATTGCTACCCATTTAAAAGAAACTGAAGTTCATGTAATGAGACTTGAAGAATGTTTTAAATCGTTAGGGTTAAAGCCTGAAGCTAAAAAATGTGATGCAATGCAGGGATTATTGGATGAAGGTAAAAGCATCATGGAAGAAACTAAACCAGGCGCAATACGTGATGTAGGGATTATTGCAGCTTCGCAAAAAGTGGAGCATTATGAGATCGCTACTTATGGAAGTTTGGCTGCTTATGCTAAAGTTTTGGGTGAAAAAAAATGCCTGAGCAATTTTCTGGCTACCTTAAAAGAAGAAAAAAACTGTGATAAGCTGCTTACAAGCATTGCAGATACCGCTTTGAATGCAAAAGCAAAATAAATTTTAAGCATAATTTTATAAAAAAAATTCCTCAATTAAATTGAGGAATTTTTTTTTAAAGGCTGTCTTTTTGATTGATGATCAGTTATTTAAAATCAGAAGATTATTCAGTTCGCTCTTAAAGCACCCTAAAATAAATTCTGTATAATACAGTTGCGCATTAAGAGCCTGAGTTTTTGGATGCAGCTCTAGTTTTTTAGATAAAATAATTTCTTCCTTATAAGCAATCGAATAGTATGCATACACATTGTAATCAGAATTTCTTCCCGGAGTGCAGTAGCCTGTTGTAGCGATAGACCAATCACTTTCAAATAATTTGGCAACATTCAGAGCCATAGTTTCTGCTATTTTTTCTGACACACAATCACATTTTTCTGCTTCACTTTTATCAACCCTCAGCAATCTTACTTTTTCGTTAAGTGTATATGAAGTCATACCGCCTTTATAAAACATCGATGCATTCGGCATTTGCGAAAAGGCAAGCTGTAGCATTCCGGAAGTTACACTTTCGGCAATAGCAATGGTTTCATTACTGTTTATCAGGCATTCGCTGATGTACTCCAGTGTTTTTTTTTGAAATTCCATAACAGTGAAATTTTAGTTTAGTTAAAATTTAGCCCTAACGTTGTAATTATTTCCAAGGATCTAACACAACCTTTACACAACCATCTTCTTTTTTATCGAAAATCTCATATCCTTTTGAGACTTCGTCTAAAGAAAGTCTGTGTGTAATAATATCATCCAGTTTTACCTGCCCCGTTTCTACATACTTCATCAGTTTATCTACGATTACGTGTACTGGTGCTTGACCTGCCTTAAGCGTAATTCCTTTATCAAACATCTGTCCGACTCTGAAATTGTCATAATTCATAGGATATACTCCTAAAATAGAAACAAAACCGCCACGTCTTACGCCGCTCATGCAAGCATCCAGGACTTTAATCGAACCTTTTTCAAAATTCACCACAGCTTTTGCCTTATCAAGCAAATTTCTTTCCGGCTCAAAACCAACCGCATCGATGCAGACATCTGCACCTCTTCCGGCAGTCATTTCTCTTATTTCCTCAACGGTCTGGTCTGCATCTTTCCATAAAATGGTTTCGCAGCCTGTGAGTTTTTTAATCTGATCAAGTCTGTACTGAAGGGTATCGATAACAATCACTTTTTTAGCATTGTAAAGAATTGCACTTTTTGCAGCCATTGATCCTACAGGTCCTGCGCCGAAAATCGCAACGGTTTCCCCACCTTTCATGTCTGCCCACATCACTCCAGTATATCCTGTTGGAAAAATATCTGTTAAGAAAAGAACCTGGTCATCATTTAAACTTTCCGAAACTTTTCTGGGTCCGAAATTCGCATAAGGAACCCGTACATATTGCGCCTGTCCGCCGTTGTAGCCCCCGTAAAGATCGGTGTAGCCAAACATTCCGCCGCCTTTTTCCGTAAGAATTCCACCTTCAGGACCATAATGATCAGGATTGGAGTTCTCACAGCCTGCGGGAAGATCGTGATTACAGAAATAACAGCTTCCGCAAGCAATTGGGAAAGGTACTACTACCCTGTCTCCTACTTTCAAATGCGTAATATTTTTGCCAACATCTTCTATAATTCCCATAAACTCGTGTCCCATTACCATGGGCCGAGCTTGAGGAATTCCTCCGGAATACATGTGAAGATCACTTCCACAAATTGCTGTGGAAGTAACCTTTAAAATAATATCGTTCTGATCTTCAATTTTTGGATCGTCAATCGTGTCGCAAGTAATCTTGCCGGGTGCGTGAAAAACTGCTGCTTTCATAATATATTTGGTTTTGGTGTATAAAAATCTTCTCTAACTTTATGCCATTGAATTACGTTCTTTCTCAAGATCCCAGACTCTGTGATTAGCGATTGCAGAAATAAATCTACTGTCAGAATCGTCGGCTCCGCTGGTAATTATCGCAGGATCTTCGTGTTTCTTTTTGCTTACGTTGCTTGCATTATAAATCTCATCGGTATCTTTACCAAAATAGATAGCCTTACAATGTTTGTAAGCTTCGTTGATAAATTCTGTGACAATCGGTTTTCTTTCAGGATGCATCAATTCCTTAGCCGATTTTTCACCTGAACAGACATACAAAGCATCAAAAGATACACTCGCAGTACTTGTAATAGAATGTTTAGGCTCAAATTCACTTCCGTCATCCGCTTTCACTGGCGCAACACTTGGTGCAATGATCTGGACAACAGCACCTTTGTCTTCCAATTTACTTTTTAGGGATTTTACAGCGTGAGTATTTACTCCGTCTGCCATGATAAAACCAATCACGCGGCTTTCAATAGTATCTTTTACTGTATCTTTCATGCTTAAAGCTTCAGAACTTTTAGTTTCCGGCTCTCTCTCTTCACTTTGTAAGCTTGAAGGATCTGCATCTGCAGGAATGCTTCCGTTTGGCATATCCAGTTTTTTAACTTTTACTCCAACTTTTTCAGCAACATTTGCAGCAAGTTCAGCGTCGATAAAAGCTAATTGACCAACTACTCTTTCCCTGATTTCTAAAATGGTCACTTTAGACAATTCAAAAACCAAGGCATTCTGAAGGTGAGTTTTTTCCGGAGCAGACTGACTGTTTAAAAACATTTTTGCCTGAGAATAATGATCGACAAAACTATCGCTTCTCGCTCTTATTTTATGACCGTCAACTCTTTCGTTATTCGAAGAGAATCCACCGTCTTTCATCATTGCCTGAAAAGGACAGCCTCCACCAATAGAATTTGGTTCGTAACTTACTTTTCCTTTTACAATCTGCTGTCTCATGTGACCGTCACGCTGATTGTTGTGAACTGTATTGATTGATCTGTTGATCGGAATCTCGTGGAAATTGGGCGAACCCAGTCTTGAAAGTTGGGTATCTGTATAAGAGAATAATCTCCCCTGTAAAAGCGGATCATTGGAGAAATCGATTCCCGGAACCAAATGACCGGGATGGAAAGCTACCTGCTCTGTTTCAGCAAAAAAGTTATCCGGATTTCTGTTTAAAGTTAAAGTTCCGACAAGCTGTACCGGTACTAATTCTTCAGGAACTATTTTAGTAGGATCAAGAAGGTCAAAATCAAAATCAAACTCATTTTCTTCAGGAATAACCTGTACTCCGAAATCCCATTCAGGAAAAGCACCATTTTCTATAGATTCCCAAAGATCTCTTCTGTGAAAATCAGGGTCTGTGCCTGAAATTTTCTGAGCTTCGCTCCATGCTACCGAGTGCACGCCTAATTTTGGTTTAAAGTGAAATTTCACAAAATGAACTGCACCTTCACTATTGATAAATTTAAATGAGTGAACACCAAAACCTTCCATCATACGATAGCTTCTAGGGATCGCACGATCGCTCATTGCCCACATAATCATATGCATACTTTCCGGCATCAATGAAATAAAATCCCAAAATGTATCATGAGCAGAGGCAGCCTGTGGAATTGCATTATCAGGCTCAGGTTTTACAGCATGGACCAGATCCGGGAATTTCATAGCATCCTGGATAAAAAATACCGGAATATTATTACCTACCAAGTCATAATTGCCTTCTTCCGTATAAAATTTCACAGCAAAACCTCTTACATCTCTTGCCAAATCTGTACTTCCGGCACTTCCGGCAACGGTAGAAAATCTCACAAAAACAGGTGTTTCTTTTCCAACTTCGTTTAAGAATTTAGCTTTTGTATATTTTTCAAGACTTTTATTCAGCTTAAAAACTCCATGAGCACCAGAGCCTCTTGCATGAACTATTCTTTCAGGGATTCTTTCGTGGTCAAAATGCGTAATTTTCTCTCTTAAAATAAAATCTTCAAGCAAAGTTGCACCTCTTTGATCGGTCTTTAGTGAATCCTGATTGTTGTTGATTTTTAATCCCTGATTGGTTGTCAGTTTTGTGTCCTGATTATCAGTGGTGTGATTTTGAAGCTGATTTAGCTTTTCGTTAGGCTGTAAATCTTTATTTTCCATATAATTAGTAGTTGTATAAATGTTATGATTAATTTTTTATAAATTCTTCCGTGAAATCCTGCCACTGCACCTTGCTCCCGCCAAAAATTCCTCCGCTTGCTACAAAAAAGTTTCTTAGTGAATTAATAAGACCTAATTTTTTTGTGTTCGGAATTTCATTCCGTCCATGAATACTCATTTGGATAATTTTATCTTTTTGAGCTAAAACAAATGTATTTGATGCAGCTTCCGTATAAAAATGGGCAACATTTTTTTTGCTGCTTATCGGGCATGAGTGAGGTTTCATTTGTAAAAGGAAAACTTTCAGCTCAGGTTGATCAATAGATTGCATGTCATTTACCATAACCCAATCAAAACCTTTTCCCGACTGGTTTTTTGGAGCGGGCATCTTTATTTTTACAAAATCTTTTAACTGAGCAATTGCTGATTTTTCATTTTCTTTCTGATGAAGATAAAACTCGGTAGGGTTTTTACGAGCATATAATTTCCATTGATTGATTTTTAAAAGTTTTTGCGAAAGTTCACTGAATTTTTCAAAAGCTTTAGCTTCAGTATCGCAGATTAGAAAAGCTACCGCATTATTTTTTGAGCCGTCTTTGTTGGGGGGTAATAAATGCTGTATATCTATTTTGTATTTCATGATGGAAGTAAAAGAGTTGGTGTAATTGTCTAATTATTAAAAATTATCTTAAGGCTTTTTCTGAATCATTTGTAGAAGCTGTATCTGAATTTGACGCAGTTACCAAAATATTAATATGAGAAGAAACTGGAACTTTATGATCAATTTTCGGAACAGTGCTGTGTGAATTATTTTCATTTTCTATTTACGTAGCTTATCAAATGTGTATTTAGAAAAGAAAATCTTAATATCTTGAGTACAAAAAAGCTGCCTTATTTTTGAATAAAACAGCTTGATATTACAAAATTTTTACGAACGTTTCTGTTCGAGATTTTCAAACTTATTATATGAGGCTTTCAAATGATGAAGCTGATCCTGAACTGTTTGGGAACTTTTTGTACAAAGATCTCCACTGTCTAAAGCATCTTGATAAGCTTTGATGGCTGCATCTTCCCCAAAAACAACATTCTCTAATGTTGATTCATCTTTATTTCCGGCAAAAGAACTTTTTATATCAATCCAAGCTCTGTGAATTGCTCCTGCAGCAGTTGTAGTATTTTCCGGTTCTCCTCCACGCTCGGTAATTAATTGTACAAGATCAGATTTCATTTTTTGAGAATTTGACACCATGTCATCATAATCTGACTTTAATCCCGAATAGGTTTCCCAAACCTTATCCTCCACTTTTGAAAAGCCTTCAATTCTGTCATTGGTAATTTTTAGCAGGTCATTTAAAACCGATACTGTTTTTTCGTTAGTCATAATATAATATGTTTGATTAGTGTATAAATTTATTGGCAATTTCTATGCCTATCTTAATTTTGAAATTTATTTAACATAATATAATTTAGGCACAGAATTTGAACATTGCTAAAAAGGTAAATAATAAGAAAACCAACACCAAAATCACATCATATTAATACTGAAAAATCCCTGAAATCTATGTTCAGGGATTTTTGTGTCTATGTAAACATGCTGAATATTAAAATAATTCAGATAAGATTTTTATTATTACTTTAGTTAAACTTTAAACCAATATATAATGGCAAAAATAGATTTTAAAAAAGAAGATTTTGTAAAAACTCAAAATGATGGTTATCAATTGGAATACACCAAATCTGAAATTGGTGAGGGAAGTAATCTCACGATTGAGAAAAAAAATGAAGACGGAACTTATACTGTTATTCAGGTTCCTATCAGAAGATTTAAAGAAAGTATCTTCATTGCGGTGGATGAGGCCATTGACGGCAGAATTATTTTTGAATAAAAACAATCCCCATTCACTGTACCAATAGAATGGGGATAATCATTATTTTCTTATTAAATTAATGGTAACTTTTCTTTAAGGGAAGTTTCATAGAGATCTTTTCGTCTGTCATTGAGAATTTGAACTGAACCATGGTAATGGAGATCTTTCAATAAATTCAAATCAACATCAACAATTAACGTCATTTCCGTATTCGGAGTTGCCTCTCCTTTCACCGCATTCGACGGGAAAGCAAAATCTGAAGGTGTAAATACGGCCGCCTGTCCAAACTGGATATCCATATTATTAACTCCCGGCAGATTTCCTACGCAGCCTGCAATGGCAACATAGCATTCATTTTCAATTGCTCGCGCGGCTGCACACTGTCGTACTCTCATATAAGCATTCTGTGTATCTGTGAGATAAGGTACAAAAAGAATTTTCATTCCCTGATCTGCCAACAGCCTCGGCAATTCGGGAAATTCCACATCATAGCAGATCACCAGACCAATTTTTCCGCAATCGGTATCAAAAACTTTAATTTCGTTGCCCCCTTTCATCCCATAATATTTTCTTTCGTTGGGAGTAATATGTATTTTTCTGTATTCATCCATCCGGCCATCACGATGCAGAAGGTAACTCACATTGTACAAATCATTATTCTCAAAAACAGGCATGCTTCCTGAAATAATGTTGACATTATAGCTGATTGCCAATTCGGAAATTTTGTTTTTTATCTGCTCTGTGATCTTCGCAAGCTCAATCATACTGTCGCGTTCAGACAAATTATTAAAAGGAGCAAGCAAAGGTGTATTGAATAGTTCAGGAAAAAGCACAAAATCTGATTTGTAGTCTCCCATCACATTCACAAAAAACTCTACCTGCTCATAGAATGCATTGATATCTTTAAAATGCCTCATCTGCCACTGCACCAAGCCTAACCGAATGGTACTATCCTGCATGGTATTGTATTTTTTGCTGTAATAAATATTATTCCATTGCAGTAAGACAGCGTTTTCTCGGGAAGCTTCATCTTCGGGAAGATATTTTTTTAAAACTCTGATCGGTAAAAAATTATTCGAAAGCTGAAAAGAAAGCACAGGATCATAGATCTCCTTATCCCTTACCCTTCTGATATATTCTCTTGGTGAGATTTCATGACTGAATTTATGATAATCCGGGATTCTTCCTCCTAAGATAATTGATTTTAAATTGAGCTGTTCGCAGAGTTCTTTTCGAGCGTCATAAAGCCTTCTTCCTAATCTCAGCTCCCGATATTCTGGATCAACAAAAATTTCAATTCCATACAAAACATTCCCGGTGTTTGAGTGGGTATTAAATGTATAATTTCCCGTAATATCACTGTAGGTATGTTCGTCATCAAATTCTTCATAGTTAACAACGATAGATAGCGCAACTGCGGCGACTTTCCCGTCAACAGTAATACAAATCTGCCCTGCTTCAAAAATTTTTGTAAGTTTTGCAATGCTTTTTTTAGACCAAACGTATTCGGACATTTTCGGATAGGCACGGCGCATGGCCGATACCAATTCATCATAATCATTAATATTCAGAGTACGTGTATCTATCTGCATAAATTTATTTTTACTAAAGTTAGGGAAAATTTAAAGGAAATCACACATACACTTCAGAATTATGAGGCAAATTATCATTGTATTTGAATACTTTTCAGTTGAAAATTATAAGATTAAATCTTATAAATTGGAAAAAAATGTTTGGGAATTAAATCGTCGATACAAAGTCATAATTAATTTAAAATCAATAAGTTAAAATTATATACAGGCGTAAAAATTTATAAATTTTCACGTATATATTTATAAATGGTCCCTGCATTACATTGCATCTTGCAAAAGATGTTTATACTTTAGCAGTGTAATAAATAAGAAGAAAGATTGCTAACAACAATCTGTTAATTATTAAACATTCATCATTATCACATTTAAATATATTGTTTCATCACTTAGTTTCTATTAGTAGTATGCCAGGATCTCACCATCCTGGCATCTACTATTATATACCTACTGTAACTTTAAAGATATCAATAGAAGTTAAATAATTTGAAGTTTAAAGATTAAAATCTAGAACAAGATTGTTACAAAAATCACTATTTTAGCGGTAAATTATCAGGTGAATGAAAAACACAGTAAGCTGGGTTTTAATCTTATTTTTAACGCTATTACTTCTGAATAACTGCTTACAAAACAGAACTTATTATCAGGAAAGTGATAAAAAACAGTCTTTCATCAATCAGCTGAGGCAGATCTATTCTTCAGGTGACATCTCAAAGTGGCCAAAGCCAATCCTTGATCCTTCAAATCCTGAATTTTCTGAGATCGGGCACCTACCAAAAATCGATTTTCCGGCTGACAACCTTTTTTCTAAAGACAAAGCACTATTAGGTAAAACTCTTTTCTACGATCCGAGACTGTCAGGTTCTGATCAAATAGCCTGCGTATCGTGTCATGATCCCGAAATGGGGTGGTCTGATAACAAAACTTTTTCTTCTGGTCACGAAAAACAGCTGGGAGTCAGAAATTCAATGACTATCCTGAATGTTGCGTACGCAAAATCACTGTTTTGGGATGGCAGAGCAGGCTCACTTGAGGAGCAATCGAAAATTCCGATTGAAGATCCAAGGGAAATGCATGGTCATATTGATATCTCAACCGGCAAAATTGCAAAAATTAAAGGGTATGCAATTCTTTTTGAAAAAGCTTTCGGGGATAAAAACGTTACGAAAGAACGAATTGCTAAAGCTCTGGCAACATTTGAAAGAAGTAATGCGAGCCTCAAAAGCAGATTTGATCTATTCATTGACGGCCAAAAAAATATTTTAACGGATGATGAGGTTATGGGCCTACATCTTTTTCGCACAAAGGCACAATGTATGAACTGCCATAGCTCAGGATATTTCTCCAATCATCTTTTTGAAAATGATGGTACCTCTTCATTAGAATCGCCGAAAGAAGATCTCGGGAGATATTTATTCACAAAAAAACCTGAAGATGCAGGAAAATTCAAAGTTCCGTCACTCAGAGAAGTCAGCAAAACTGCGCCGTGGATGCATGATGGTTCTTTTAAATCTATAAAAGAGATACTTGAATTTTACAATAAGGGAAATCCTGAAACTTCTAAAAACAAAACTACTGTACACCAGGGAATTGTCTTGAAATCGGAAAAATCTGATATGCTTAAACTGTTGGACCTTACAGATGAAGAATTAGCACAACTTGAAGCCTTCCTCGGAACATTAAGCTCGCAAACAATGCCAGCTTCCGTTCCAACACTTCCTGACTAATATTTTTTTAAAAAAACACTTATAATTCGATATAATTATGTTTAAATTCACAAAAACCAATTATAATTATTATTTTTTTTAATTTGGAATACGTTTTGTTTTGATAATCAGTCTGAACCAACTATTGATGAAAAAAAACAAACTTTCCCAATTTAGCAAGCGAAAAAAATGGTTTTTGGGAATTATTACAGGAATTTTACTGCTTATTTTAGCATTCCCTTTTGCACTCAATTTTTATCTTCAGAAAAAGCTTCCTGATTTAATCAATAAAAAAACTCCATATAAACTTGAATTAAAGAGCTTTGATTTAAGTCTTATTTCAGGGGATTTTTCGGCAACTGATCTCAAGATTTCAACCAAAAATCCTAATGATAAAAAAATTACACAGCTTACGGGAAATATCCGGAGAATAGAACTACATGATTTTAGTGTCTTAAAAGCACTACTTAATAAATCGTATCGTGCAGAGCAGTTTTTGCTGTCTGATGCTACTATAAAAATTCGTCTCGCACCAAAATCCAATAAGGAAAAGAGATCTATTAAAAAAACAGATATTCATATCAATAATATTGCATTGAATAATGTATTCACCGACATTACAAATGCTGATGGAAAGCCTGTTTTTAAAGGCAAAAACGTCAATGTAAGACTTAAAGATATACATCAGAATAGTAATGATGCAAAAATTCCTCTTGCATTTAAAGAATTTAGAATTGATGCAAAAGACGTTCATATTGGTGTTAATGAATATTACCAAATCAACGCCGATCAGATATTTGCTGCTAATAAAACTCTAGATATCAGGAAATTTCACCTTCAGCCCATTCTGAAACCGGCAATGTATAACGCAAAAAATATTTTTGATTTTGCAACGCAAAGACTTTTAGCTAAAGATTTTAATATCAGTCAGGATTCTCTGATTGTTTCTGATATCATTTTTACACATCCTGATCTTAAAGTGACTTCAACGGGCAAAAATACTGTTGAAAAAGAAAAAAACCCTAAAGAGATTGAGATGAAAATCGGGATGAAAAATATTGTTTTTCAAAAAGGTAAAATTGAGGTCATGCAGGCAAATAAAGAAAAAACAGCGTCTGTAGATAACTTCAATTTTAAGTTAAGCGATATTGTATTTGACAAAAATACGGTGAAAGAAAAAATTCCTTTCCGTTTTACCAATCATGATATTGAGGCTGATAATATTTATTTTAAAGCCAGCAACCTGCAGGCATTGAAAATCAAGAAAATTTCTTCCCGAAATTCAAATATCATTATTGAAAAATTCCAGATGATTGCGCTTGGAAATAGCTCTCACAAAGATCTTTTTAATGTGAACACAGATGAAATTAAAATCATTAATAACAAAACTAAATATATCGGTCAAAAACTGAATATTCAACTTGCCGGACTGGAAATAAAAACGCCAGATATTAAAATTATTTCGGCCACACAAAAGTCAAAACAAAAGAAAAGTACGTCGGAACTTCCTCAATTTGCTGCAAAAGTGGGTTTTATAAAAATTTCAAATGGCAAGATTTCTCAGACAACGCTCGGAAAAGAAAAATTAGCCGTAGGAAAATTCGATGTTCTACTTAACCAAATTGCGTCTGATAATCATCAAATGAATAAAGATCTGCCGATCAGTATCGGGAATCATCTGTTTACAGCAAAAAAAATATTTCTGGATGCCGGAAAATATTATACCCTGAAGGTCAGTGACTTGAAAAATACAGGAAAAACAACAGAAATTAAAGATCTTCAATATCTTCCTAAATATTCTAGAGCGGCTTTTAGCAAAGTGATTGCGAAAGAAACTGATTTGTATTCGATTACAATTAAGAAAATAGGAATTACTGACCAGAATTCCAGATTTTTAAAAGATCCTTCGATTGACATCAGCAACGTTAACATTGATGGTCTCAGATGCAACATTTATCATGATTTGGCACCGCCTGATGACAATGATGTGAGATATTTGTTCAGTAAAAAGCTTCGGAATGTAAAAATGCCTCTGTTTGTAAAAACCATTTCAATTAAAAATTCAAATCTTGTCTACGAAGAAAATGCGGAAAACAGCAATATTCCCGGTAAACTGACTTTTGACCGTTTCGGCGTGGAGGTGAATAACGTAAACAACGGAAAAATAAAAGGACGACCTACCATAATCACCGCAGATGCCAGGTTTGCATTTTACGGAAGCGCAGACACTCAGGTCAGTTGGAAATTTGATGTAATGAATCCTGACGATAAATACACCATTAAAGGCACAATACAGAAACTTTCTGCTGAAAATGTAAATCTTTTCGTACGGCCTTACTTAAATGTGACGCTAGACGGCAATATCGATTATCTAAAATTTGATTATTATGGAAGCAATGCCGGAATCGCAGGCAATTTCTATTTTAAATACAATGAAATGTATGTGAATTTTCTTAATAAAAAAGGAAATGAAAGAAAACTGCTGACCAAAGTTGCCAACTGGTTTGTAAAGAATGAATCTACAGGCGAGCCCGATCACGTGGTCATCGAGAAAAAAAGAGATCCAGACAAAAGCTTTTTTAATTTGCTTTGGCAGGGAATTATGGAAGGACTTAAAAAATATCTAATCTAATAAAAGGGATAGGTACGGTCTGCTTAAAATTACCGGTTTACATACAAAATTCCCCGATTTGCCAACATTTACCTGCTCAGATCTGCTGACCTTTGTCTATATAAAATCAACAATATGAATTTAGAAAAAGTACAATTAGGAAGTCATGGTCTTATCATCCCCAATATCGGTTTAGGATGTATGGGAATGACAGGTTTTGAGGATGCAAATATGTATGGTGAAGCAGACGAAAATGAAGCGATTGCCACCATTCATCGTTCATTGGAATTAGGTGGTAATTTTTTGGATACTGCAGATCTTTATGGCCCTTTTAAAAACGAGCAGCTTATTGCAAAAGCTATCGGCAAAAATCGTGACCAATACATTATTGCAACAAAATTTGGCTGGGAAATCGATGACAGCAATAAAGTTACCTGGGCAATCAACGGAACAAAAGAGTATGTAAAGAAATCTGTAGAAAGATCATTAAAAAATCTTAACACAGATTACATTGATCTTTATTATATGCACCGTCTGGATAAAAGTACCCCTATCGAAGAAACTGTAGGCGCAATGAGTGACTTGGTAAAAGAAGGAAAGATTGGCTACATCGGCTTATCTGAAGTTTCTTCTGACACGGTAAAAAGAGCTCACGCAATACATCCGGTCACAGCGGTACAAAGCGAATTTTCTTTGTTTGAGCGATCGGCTGAAGAAAGAGGAATTTTGAAAACGCTGAAGGATCTGGGAATTGGTTTTGTTGCGTATTCTCCATTAGGACGTGGTTTTTTATCAGGACAGATCCGCTCGATTGATGACTTGCCGGAAAATGATTTCAGAAGAGCAATACCACGCTTTCAAGAGAAATATTTTCACAAAAACATCGAGCTGGTAGAAGCGATAGAAAATTTAGCCGAAGAAAAGGAAGTTACTTCATCACAATTGGCTTTGGCATGGATCATCAATAAAGGAATTATCCCTATCCCGGGAACAAAGCGCAGAAAATATCTGGAACAGAATATAGAATCTGCAAAAATACAATTAAGCGAATCTGATCTTCTTAAACTCGAAAGTATTGTACCTTTGGGAACAGATACCGGTGCTCCGTATGATGAATTCAGCATGGGACTTTTAGATTAAATCACATTAGACAACTATGAATACGATACCGTCAATTTCCGCATTTCACCGACTTCTATCGTTACCGGAACCAAAACATCCTCTCGTAAGTGTTATAGATTTATCTGAAAGCGTTTTTCTTGAAGATGAAGTCTGGAAAGGTTTTACCAACAGATTTTTTTGTGTTGCATTGAAAAGAGATGCCGTGGGAAAAATACGTTACGGACAGCAGCACTACGATTATGATAAAGGTGTTTTAAGTTTTACCGCGCCCAATCAGGTTCAGTACTTAGATTTACAGAATATGGAATGTGGATCGGGGTTTCTCCTGATCTTTCATGAAGATTTTTTGCTTAAACACCCTTTGGCGGCAAGCATTTCAGATTTTGGCTTTTTCTCTTATGCCGTGAATGAGGCGTTGCATTTATCTGCTGAAGAGGAAGAAGATTTAATCAGAATCATGAAGAAAATAGATATAGAATGTGAGCATATCGATCGTCATACGCAGGAAATTATATTATCGCAGATCGATTTGTTGCTCAATTATTCCAAAAGGTTCTACGAGAGACAGTTTATTACCAGAAAAAACAGCAATCATCAGCTTTTAGCGAAATTTGAAAGCTTTTTGAATGACTATTTTAAAAATGATGAATCTCTAAAAGAAGGATTATTAACCGTACAAAATGCAGCTAAAGCCATGAATCTTTCTCCAAGCTATCTCAGCGATCTTTTGAGAGTGCATACAGGGCAGAATACACAGCAGCATATTCACGAAAAGCTGATCAGCAAAGCAAAAGAGAAATTATCTACAACTGGTTTGTCGGTGAGTGAAATTGCTTATACTTTAGGTTTCGAACATGCGCAATCGTTTAGTACACTTTTCAAGACCAAAACTCAACAGACACCATTGGAATATAGAAAATCATTTAATTAAATTAAAAAAAATTGAAGAAAATTATCTTCTGTAATCATTGACAATTTATTTTTTATAAAAAGACTGTCTCTTTATAAGACAGTCTTTGTTTTATTTCTTTTTAAGATCTGTGGTTATTTTATTTTCAGCAGTTTTAGCTTTTGCCTCCTGAGCTGCTTTTTCTTTTCGTTGCTGACGTTTGGTTTTCTTCTCTGCACGTCTTTCTTCACGAATAACTTTATTTGTTTTTTTATTGTAAAGTGCATCAATAATCCCCTGTCCGGTTTTGCTGAAAATTTTAATTTTCGGTTTTTCATGAGTTCCTGTTACAACCACCGGGAAACCAATAATTCCTCCCGGAAGGATCCCTATTCTTATTCTTAAATCGAGCAAGCCGTTGAAACTCGTTGTTCCGCTGATAGTAGGCCTTAAAATAGAAACTTTAAAGGTGAATTTATCTACATGAATCAGATTATTCTTGATATGCGTTTCAATATTAACCCCTTTCATATCGGGGTTGTCAAATGCTTTTGCACCAATATTATCTCCTACTGCTGAGAGCATTTTCAGGTTTTTTACTTCAACATCACGAAGGTTAACTACTCCTCCACCTTCTAACGACGGATAAATAGGCGACATATTTTTATCAAAATCACCTTTTAATTTATAATCGATTGATACAATTCCTTTAACGTCTTTAGCCGCGGTTGCCATTTCTCGTACCATATCAATTTCTTTATAAGCTCGCTGTACATCAAAATCTAAAACATTCAATGCAACATCGTAATTGGCAGTCAGCGGAGATTCATCCTGATAACGCGCATCGATCTTCATACGGCTTCCTATAATATCAAATGATGTATTTTTAAGATAAACCTGACCTTTCGTTACAGATGCCAATCCTTTTAAATTATTTAAACCAAGCCCTTTAAATTCTACTTTTCTGGCATTTGCTTCCAAAGAAACATCCAGGTTTTTCGGAACAATTACAACACCACTACTCTTAGGGTTTTCCACTTTTGCATATTCCACTTCGGCAGATTTATCAGTATTGTCACCATTTTTCAGCGCCATAAATTCGTCAATAAGAATATACCTTGAATTCAGCACAAATTTTCCGTGAAGGGTACCTTTTCTTTCGATAAAATAATTGATGGTATTTAAAAGATATCCGTTAAGAGCAAAATCTGATTTTCCATAAGTGGCAAAAAATTTCCGGAACCACATTTTTTCGTTTTCAAACTCAAAATTTCCTTCTTTTATGTAAAATGACTTCGGAAGATATTCTGTTGTGGCTTTTATATTTTTTAGAATTAAATTCCCTCTGTTATCCAGTTTGCTGTATTGCCCGGTTGTAGCATAGCTTTGGCGACCGTTCAGTGAAAGATCAGCCATAATCAGTCCGCTGATGTCTAGACCTTTTTTCGCAAAAACTTTATAAATTCTACCAACATTGAGAACACCTTTTGCCCGGACTTTATATAATAGATCTTCAAAGTTCTGCAGATCTGCATTGATAAATACAGGATTTCCTTCAAAATCAAATTTAAACGGATCGAGTTTTACCGCAAGACTTTTGAAAGTGCCATCTGTGTTAGTAATATGAGCTGCAATATTGATATTTTGAATGGCATTTGGATAATATTTAGTTTTTAACCAGCCATTTTTTAAATTCAGTTGACCATTGGTTTTTGGGAAAAGTTTTTTATCCATACTGAAGATCCCGTTTGCCTTAATATCAGTATTCATCAACCCTCTGATGTCGATATCTTTCAGTCCTAAAGCCTGATCTAAAGTCTGAAGATTGACAGCACCCTTAATATTTGCTTTTACCTGCATTTCTTTGAGTCCTTTGGTTTGTACAACTGCACGGAAATTATTATTAGGACCCAAATCAAAATTTAACTTTTTTAAATCAATACCTAAAAGGTCGGTATTTAAAGATGGCAGGTCTACATTCAAATCCATATTCAGATTGTTCATCGGAACAGGAGCATTTCCGCTAGAAACAAATCCGTTTTCTATAAAAAGTCTCGCTTTGAGTCTCGGTTTTAAATTTTTAGCTTCGCTGAATCTTCCTTTCAGACTGAAAAACAAATCGCTGTTTCCTTCAATTTTGGTATCATTGGCCCAATCTAGATACTGTGGTGGCAAAACCGAAATCATATCTTTGATAGTCGTTTTTTCTGATGCTGCATTGATGTCTAAATTATATCCGTCTTTTAAAATACTTAAAAATCCCGTGAATTTTAACGGAAGCTTATTGATTCTCAATTCATTTTTCCGTAAAACAAAAGTCAATGCATTGGTGTTGATTCTGGTGATAAGATCTGCATGAAGTGTTTTTTGCTGCGCATACCAGATTCTGTCTAGACTGAAATCTAATTTATCAATATCTAGATCGGTTTCAAGATCAAAAACATCCTGGCTTAATCCGCCCTTACCTGTATAATTAAGACCTTTTGCATTCACAAGAATTCTTGCGGCGTGGTCATTATATTTGATATTAAAATTTCTGAATTTGATCAGATCCAGCTTGATGGATGCTCCTGCTTCTGTGGTATCTTTTGATTTTTTTGAGGGTTTTGATACGTAAACATTATAGTTTGCTTCGCCTTTTGTATTGACGAAAACATTCGCATAAGCATCTGTAACGTAAATTTCATCAATTTTTACTTCGCCGTCGAAGATCAGATTTTTAAGATTGATCCCCGCAGCAACTTCTTTTGCGGCAAGTAAGGTATCATTTTGAAAAGGCTTCGAACCTTTTAACAGGACTTCATCTATAGATACGGTAAGTGAAGGAAAATGCCGGAAAAACGTGAGATGTGTTTTCTTATAATCGAGCTCCCCCGCAAGATGCTTATTGGCAAATATCTTTACCTGCTGAGAAATTGTTCCTGGAAATAGAATAGGAATAATGAACATAAGAAAAAGAATGGATACGAGTGTGATTCCAATCCATTTTAATATTTTCAAAATTATTTTTGTAAATCTTTTCATAGGATAATAATTTTGATCTTAACTATATGCCGAATACATATAAGAATGATTAAATATTTCGCATCTAAAATCAAGCCATTGATAAGATATATATTGTGAGAAGATTAAACTGAACCGGTTCATAATTAGAAAAATGATTATATTTAAATTTTTATATTTCACTACTCTAAAAGCACCTTCACTACAATGAAAATCAAACCGCAGTTTACAGCACTCCTCACCTATCTACCGGCAAAAGACGGAGTAAAAATAACACCGGTATCTTCAGGATACAGACCTCAAATAAAATTTCCTTTTGATCTCGAAATGTATACCGGAATGCAGAATTTTATCGGCACAGATCTGGTATTTCCGGGAGATACGGTAACTGCTGAAATTGCTTTATTGAAAAGTGATTATGTCACCGGAAAAATATATGAAGGCCTCGATTTTGATTTTTTTGAAGGTGAAAATCTAATCGGGCATGGTGTAGTTACAAAGATTATTGACCCTGCTTTGACTGATTCTGAAGTATAAAGATTAAATTAATATTTAAATTTAGGATAAAGCTTTTTTATACGTTTTCAAAGCCCTTTCTCTGGCAAAAGTATGCTCCACAATGGGTTGTTCATTGTAATCTCTGGTAAGCCATTGATGAATATATTCTAAATCTTTGTCAAACTTTTTTGTCTGTGCTTCTGGGTTGAAAATTCTGAAATAAGGCGCCGCATCGCAGCCACAACCTGCTGCCCACTGCCAGTTTCCGTTGTTGGAAGATAATTCGTAATCTAAAAGTTTTTCAGCGAAATAAGCTTCTCCCCACCTCCAGTCGATCAACAGATGTTTGGTCAGAAAGCTTGCGGTGACCATCCGAACCCTGTTGTGCATAAATCCCGTTTCATTAAGTTGCCGCATTCCTGCGTCTACAATTGGATAGCCGGTTTTACCTTCACACCAGGTTTTAAATTCTTTCTCGTCGTTTCTCCATTCGATATTTTCGTATTTCAGTTTAAAACATTTGGTAACCACTTCAGGAAAGTGAAACAGGATCTGCATAAAGAATTCTCTCCAAATCAGTTCATTCAGCCAAATAGTGTTATGTTTTAGAGCAAATTCTACACATTTTCTCACTGAAATTGTTCCGAAACGAAGTGCGATCCCAATATGGGTAGTATGATCCAAAGCCGGAAAGTCTCTGAACTGATCATAAGTATTGATAATTTTGTTTTCTAAAACGGGTTTTTTAAAATCAAAATCTGTCTTCTTAAATCCAATTTCTTTCAGGCTTAAAATATTCTCCTGTTTCAGGTGAAGAAAATTTTTATAATCACCATCTAATTTTTCAATTTTAAGTGCTTTACAGTTCTCTTTCCATTTTTTTGAATAAGGTGTAAAAACTGTGTATGGGGTATTGTCCGCTTTTAAAACATCATTTTTTTCAAAAATAACCTGATCTTTATAATCTGAAAATTCAATATTTTTATTTTTTAAAAGAGCTGAGACTGCAAAATCTCTTTTTATAGCCTGCGGCTCGTAATCTCTGTTGCAGAAAACTGTCGAAACATTAAAATCTTTGATCAATTGTTCAAAAATTTCAATTGGTTTCCCATAAAAGGTTTTCAATGCACTATTATAGTTTTTAAGTTCAGCGTTAATATCTGCTAATGCCTGATGAATATAGTCAACTCTTTTGTCAGATGTACTGCTAAGCTGATCGAGAATTTCCTTATCAAAAATAAATACCGGCAAAACTTGTAAGCCAGATTTTAAAGCGTGAAACAATGCAGTATTATCGTCAAGCCTAAGATCTCTACGAAACCAAAATATATTTATCATACTCATCAGCTATTGAAAATTTTAACAAACTTAAAAATTTATTTGATAGCAGCGTACAAATATTCAATCATTGGAGCTGTTATGTTATGTTATGTTATGTTATGTTATATGAGAATGAATTTTACAAGGCATACTTATTGTTAAATGTAAAGAACACCAAAATATTTATTATGAATAATGAAAAAATTGCCGTTGTTTTAAATGACCTTCTGCACATTACCAATGACAGAATAGCCGGATTTGAACGAGTGGAAGGTAAAGTATGGGAAAGTTACTCTGACATGAAAGGAGAATATGAACATATGATTTCCGAATCTAAAATCATGAAAAACGAGTTGATTAATATGATTTCGGAGAAAGGTGGCAAACCTGATGATTCTGCATCTGCGGCCGGTGCAATTCACAGAGCCTGGATAGATCTGAAAAATTCTCTACCTGTAGGAAACAAGGAGCAGTCTACATTAGAGAATGTAATCTATGGTGAGAAAATAGCGGTCTCAGCCTACCAAGATGTGCTGAATAGTGGAGAACTTTGCAGTGAAAGCTCAAAAATGGTTACCGAACATTTAAGGAAAATAACAGAATCTTATACAAAATTTAAAAACATTGAAAATTATAAAAACAATTCTTAATGAGTAGTGGAACAATATTTTGAAAAATATTATAATTACATGATAATCAAAATATTGTAAAAATACTATGTTGAGAATTTAAAATAATTTTATAATAATCTTGTGAAATTAGTAATAAGACAGGGAATTATCATAATTTTGAAAATTACTCCTTAAACAAAGACTATCAGTGGGTATGTATTAAAGATATTATGATGAATATAGTAATTAAAGGTTCCGGCAGTTATACTCCAGAAAATGTGATGAGAAATTCCGATTTTACAAATCATGTTTTTCTTAATGAAGATGGTATGGCAATAAAATTTCCTGAATCAATTATTGGAAAATTTAAGGATATTACCGGAATTGAAGAGCGAAGATATGCAGATAATGAGCACGTAACCTCTGACCTTGCATTCCTTGCAGCCGAAAAAGCCATCGAAGATGCAGATATTGACCGCGAAACGATTGATTATATTATTGTTGCCCATAATTATGGGGACATCGAAAAAGGAAAGATCCAGTCTGATACAGTTCCCAGCATTGCTACCCGTGTAAAAAACAAATTACGAATAAAAAACCCAAGATGTGTAGCTTACGATCTTTTATTTGGCTGTCCTGGCTGGAATGAAGCGATGATACATGCAAGCTCATTTGTAAAAGCAGGAATTGCCAAACGTTGTCTCATTATCGGTGCTGAAACGTTATCGAGAGTTACCGATCCTTACGACCGTGATTCTATGATCTATGCCGACGGAGCCGGTGCAGTAATTATAGAAGCAACGGATGAGAATAAAGGGATGCTTTCGCACGAAAGTGCTACTTATTCTTATGATGAAGCTAATTTTTTATTCTTCGGGACTTCTTATAAGCAGGATGACGAATCTGAAATCCGTTATATCAAGATGAAAGGGAGAAAGATCTATGAGTTTGCGCTTACAAAAGTTCCCTTAGCCATGCAATCTTGCCTGGAAAAAGCGGGAATCGACATCAAAGATTTAAAGAAAATATTAATTCATCAGGCTAATGAAAAAATGGATGAAGCAATCATTGAGCGCTTCTACAGTTTGTATGACATGACTGCACCTGCAGATATTATGCCTATGTCTATCCATAAATTCGGGAACAGCAGTGTCGCAACAATCCCAACCTTATATGATCTTATCATGAAAGGTGAGATGGATGAGCATTCTTTCTCAAAAGGCGATATCATTCTTTTCGCATCGGTAGGTGCAGGAATGAATATCAATGCGTTCACATACAGAGTATAATCTCAAAATTAAAACTTATCATTAAATACAATATTCATTACCTTTTGGTAGTGAATATTTTTTTTCGTCTTAAATAATCTAATTGTACCTCTAATATATAGTGCCCATAATCATAAGAATACAAATACCAAATTTAAAATTTCCAATAACGTTTTATACCATTGTGTAAAATAAAAATGATTTTTTGAAACCTGAAGCAACATAATCGATTTATTGCTATATTTATATCACTTTGTAGTTAAAATTTGTTTGAAAAATAAAATTATTATTCTAAAATAAAAGAAATCCCGGAAACCATTTTACATAGACCAATCCAAAAAATTTTGACATGAAAAAAATACAATTATTGACAGCCCTTATTTTCCTGTTTACAGTTTCAAATTTCTACAGTCAGAAAATCACTGACGGAGCAACCGTAGATCTCAACGGTCTAGCGGTGACATTTAATATTTTAAATAAAGAATCGATTAATGTAGGCGGTAAGAGTTTTGATCGTTACAAAGTATCAGCAAGTGCAACTAATAACAGTGGCAAAAGCATTAATATCAGATTGTCAAATGCACCACAAATTGTTACCAATATTGGAATTGTAGAAATCAACTGTATTAATGCAACTGGAGCAAAACTTACTTCAAAAAAAATAGATCTGAAACCTAAAGCACACAACCTCAATGTAACGTACTGGGCCTACAACAAAGAAGGAAAATATGAAAGTTCTGTAATTCCTGTGATCGCAGGATATTATCTCGATCCCGGAGATACAGTCAGTGATAATGCAATTTTCGTTGTACCACAAGGCGAAACGCCAGATGTTTCTGTCAGAAAGCTTCAGTAAATTTTAAAATCTTTAGTTATTATACATAATTATGTATTTACTGATATACTATCTTTTGATCTGAATTAAACTAAAATTTCATTGTCAATCATAGCCAAATGCAAAAATGATCAAGCTCACTGATACAATGGCAAAAACCAGATACAGAAGGTAGCTGAGAACACTTTTTAAGAGTACTTTTTTAGATGGCATTTGATTAAAGAACTGTTTATTTGTCCAGAAAATCAAAATAAAATCAATAATGAGGAGAAGATTTGAGATGGTGTTAAAACCCGATTTATCTTTCAGAAAATAAAGAATAGGCAGGAAAAGAATGTGAACCAAAAGTCTTTGCGAAGTTTTGAATGCTTCAAAAATAATAAATTCATAAAAATTATATCCCGTTTTTTTAAACACCATGAAAGTAGTCAGTGCATAGATAGGAATGGTTGAAACAACAAACCAGTAATAATGCTCAAAAACCTTTTCGAGCAGTAAGCCTGAAGAATCGTCGAGGGCTGTGCGATGATTTAAATCTAAAAGATGATAAATTAATGCATAAATAGTTGCCATGATGATGACCATCGAAATCGGTCTGAAATGATTGATTCGCTTTCCTTCAATATAATCTTCGATAATGTAACCTGGTTTCTCAAAAAGTTTTTTAAGAGAATAGCTGATTCCTTTATCATAATGCAAAAGACCATGCTGAATATCCTCCCAAAGAAATTCATAATTGATTCTCTTCGTTTTGGCAGATTGTCCGCACTGATTGCAATACTTCCCCTCAAAAAGATTACCACAGTTTTTACATTTGATCATAATTTACTTTATTTATTGAGTATCCTCCTAATAACTAAAATAGTGTTTTTTTAGTTATTATCAATAAAATTACAATTAATTTAAATTAAATATATCTTGATAGAACCCCCTAGAATCGGCATTTTTTGATTTTTTACGTACAAATTTATAAATCCGTACAACACTATCTTGTAAGTTTGATAATGTCCACATATCTTTGGTTTAGAAATAAGAAAGCATATTAGTTTTAATAATCAGAATATATTAAACAAATAATAGACTTATCAATACACCACCAAATCATTTATATTAGAAAGGCAAAACAATTACTGTTTTGTCTTTTCTTTTGTTATAAAAAGATCTCGAAGATCAAACTTCGCATCTATAATTTCTTTGAAATATAATATATTTTAACAGCTTATTTGGTCTTATTGTTGAAGAGTTTATATCACCAAATAACATTCTGATTATGAAAAAGCATATTATAATCGTTGGCGGGGGATTTGCCGGTGTACATATTATTAAATCTTTAAAAAACGATTCTAGATTTCGAATAACGCTGGTTGATAAAAACAACTATCATTTTTTTCCGCCTTTGATCTATCAGGTCGCTACATCGTTTATTCAGGCATCAAACATCAGTTATCCTTTCAGAAAAATGATTGCCAACTCAAAAAATGTGCATTTTCATATGGGAAGCCTGCTAAAAGTGGATCATGAAAATAAGATCTTAGAAACTGATACAGGAAAGCTAAATTATGACCATCTTGTTTTAGCGCTAGGTACTGAATCAAACTTTTTCGGCATGGAAAACGTAAAAAGATGCGGTCTTCCCATGAAAACAATAGAAGAAGCTCTTTATCTGAGAAATCATATGCTTCTTAATCTGGAGGAAGCTGCACGTAATAAGGATATTAAAACAGCACAACGTTTACAGAATGTAGTCATCGCAGGTGGAGGACCCACAGGAGTTGAGCTCGCAGGAATGCTCGCCGAAATGGGTAAATATATTGCTGAAAAAGAATATCCTGAAATAAAACTAAGCCTCTCAAATATCTACCTGATTGATGCGCTACCAACTCTGCTCTCACCCATGAGCAGAATGGCTCAGGAAACAGCCTATAATAAACTAAAGAAATTAGGTGTAAAAATTCATCTCAACATTTCTGTAAAAGATTATGTTGACAATAAAGTTATTTTATCTGACGGAAGTTCTATTGAAACCGAAACTCTGATCTGGACTTCGGGCGTCATCGGTCGGGAAGTTCCCGGCCTGCCGGAAGAAAGTATTGGCAAAGGCAGAAGAATTTTGGTGAATGCTTATAATCAAGTAATTGGCGTTAATAATATTTATGCAATTGGTGATATCTGCCTTCAGCATACTGACGAAAATTTCCCTAAAGGCCATCCGCAGCTTGCTCAGGTAGCGATACAGCAAGGCAAAAATTTAGCTAATAATTTCAAAAGAATGGAAGCTTCCGAAAAATTAAATTCTTTTAAATATAATGATAAGGGAAGCATGGCGATCATATCTAAATTCAATGCTGTGGTTGATCTGCCAAAATTTTCATTCAACGGATTCTTAGCGTGGCTTACATGGCTTTTTATTCATGTTCTGCCTTTGGTGAGCTTCAGAAGTAAGCTTCGTCTTGCATTAGACTGGTTCAGATTATTTATTACCAATAATCCTTCTATCCGTCTTGTTTTATACCCAACAAGAAATAACAACAAATAACTAAATTGGTAATGTATCGATTATGGAACAGCTCAGTTTATTTGATGCAGATGATCACTATCAGTTTCCTACTGACCTGCTGGATTACAGACAAAACTTTTTATCTGATGATGAAGCATATGATCTGATGAATACATTGCTTAAAGACACTCCCTGGGTACAGACTTCACAAAAGATGTATGATAAAATTTTAACAACACCTCGTTTAATAGCGTGGTTTTCTGATCTCTCAAAATTTTCACAAGACGATAAAAGACTGGTGGATTTCAATGAATGGACACCAGAACTCCTACAACTGAAAGAAAAAATAGAAGCGGTGTGTGGTGAAAGTTTCAATGCCGTTCTCCTTAATCTTTACCGAAACGAAAACGATTCTGTAGCATGGCATAAGGATAAACAAGATAAGTTTAAGAAGAAACCGGTCATTGCATCAGTCAGCTTGGGGCAGACAAGAGATTTTGATTTCAGAAAGGTTGGCGAATCCAAAAAAAGTTACAGCTTACCTTTGCACAACGGTTCACTTCTTATTATGAAAGCAGATTTGCATACAGCCTGGGAACATAGGATTGCAAAAACCAGGATTGCCATGCAGCCAAGGATCAATCTTACATTCCGAACAATTTCAATAAATAATTTATTAAATCATTGATGATTATAAAGAAAAAAATGTATTATTTTCAGATGTGATTATAGTCATAAGAATGTAATTATTTTATAAGTATAATAAAATATTTAAGGAACAACTTTTGAAGTAAGCTCAGGATAAATTTCATTATAACCATGTCAAACATTAATTCTAAAGTTATTGCACTTATCGGCGGAGGTCCGGCTGCTTTATTCTTATTAAAACATATCATTACAAAAAAAATAAAACCCGACACTATCTTGATTTTTGAAAAAAATGAAAGACTCGGAACAGGAATGCCCTATGGCCAACACGGGTCGGGAAAAGAGCATGTTGCCAATGTATCTGCCAACGAGTTACCGGAACTTCTGACTGATATTGAAGAATACATCAAGAGAAATGAAGTTACAGATTTCCCTGATTATAGTAAAGATGGCAAAATTAACAGGGATCAGGTCATTCCGAGATTACTTCTGGGAGATTATCTTGAAAACCAATTTGAAGCCTATATTAAAGCTGCTAAAAGCATGGGAATCAAAATTACTGCTTTTACAGATACAAAAGTGATAGACATTATAGGTAATGCTGAATCCGGACAATATTCAATAATTACGGAAGACGCTAATTATAAGGCGGATACTGTCATTCTATGCACAGGGCATTATTGGTCAAAGTCTTACGAAGACCGTCACAAAGGCTGGTACGATTCTCCTTATCCTCCCTCAAAATTTAATGCAGCAACCAACCATCCGGTTGCAGTAAAAGGTGCATCGTTAACTGCTGTAGATATCATAAAAACCTTATCCCGAATAAACGGTACTTTTAATACCGATGAAAATGGTCATGTAAATTATACACTGCATTCACAGTCAGAAAATTTTAGTATTGATCTTTATTCGCTGAGTGGTTTTTTACCGGCTTTAAGATTTCATTCTGAAGACGAAGCATATTCTTCAGATTGGAAGATGACCCTTAAAGAAATTTATGACTACAAAAAAAATCATGGCGGCTTTGTAGATCTGGATTATGTATTCAACAAAAATTTTAAACTGATCCTTCAGAAAAAAGATCCTGAATTTTACGATACAATTAAAGATATGAATATCGAAGAGTTTGTAGATAAAATGATGAAGCTCAGAAAAGAATTAGACAGTTTTGAATTGTTTAAGGCAGAATATGCAGAAGCGGAAAAATCAATCAAAAGACACCAGTCAATCTCCTGGAAAGAAGCACTGACCTCTTTCAGCTATGCAATGAATTATCCTGCGAAACATTTTTCTGCTGAAGATATGCTTAGGCTGAATAAAGTTCTGATGCCTCTCATTTCGATTATTATTGCCGCGCTACCACAGTCATCCTATCGGGAAATAATCGCATTATACGATGCCGGAGTGATAAATCTAAACAATGTAGACGCTGCAAGTACAGTAACACCTTACGATGTTGAAGGTGCATTATATCAATATAAAGATAAAGATGGAAATCCTGTTGAACGCTATTATAAAATGTACGTTGACGCCACTGGTCAACGGCCTCTTAATTTTAATGATCTGCCATTTGATGGATTAAAACAAAACGGTGATTTAAGCACCGGATATCTTAATTTTAAAAATAACGAAGAAGCAATAAAATTATTAAAAGAAGGTAATGCAATGGTAAAAGCCGGTTGGAATGAGAATTATTACATGCAGGTAAAAGGTTTAAGCATCAATGATTATTTTCAGGCGTTGGACGCTTACGGAAAGGTAAAAGAAAATCTTTATATTATGGCAGTAGCATTTATTGGAGGCTTGAATCCTGATTATTCAGGATTAGATTTTTGTGATACTGCCGGTGAAACTATCGTTCAGTCTTTTTTAAATTGATAATTTCATACTTAATTATAATCTCATCATTTGTGCTTGCCTTCTCGTTTGCAAAGTCTTTTAATCATTAAACTAACGGATAAACAGTTTGCATAATTACAGGTTGTTTATCAAATCTTAACGAGCTTTGAAAACTATTGATGATTTCCAGACTCTCAAGATGAGGAAGTCTTTCGAGAGAAATTTCATCATCAATATCCCAAAGTCCGCTGTGATGCCAATAATCTAAATGATCCCAATCCGGACGGTCTATAACGGGGTAAAAGCAGCAGCCTAAAAGCGGAATTCCTGTTTTTAAAATAGAAATGCATTCATTTGCGATCGATTGAATCCATTTTCCTCGGTCTTCACCAGGATGGCTTGTTTCAGAAATGACAATGGGTCTTCCATATCTGGTGAAGACCGTCTCAATAAGCGAATGCAACGTGCGGGATAAAGGATGCGGCGGATCATCGGCCCATGGTAAAAATTCGTGGGTTTCGTTGATCCATTGATTGTTAAAGTAATAATTAACTCCGATGATGTCTAAATATTCCGGTGTACCTCTGAGCTCCGGACAGATAACTCCTGAGAGCATATCATGAACCTGAAACTGTTCAAAATGTTTTTTCTCGGCAGTCAGCAAAGATAAACTGTCACTTTCGTTATTAGTGACAATACTGACCAAGGGCTCTGTAACCATTATCCTTACTGTAGGATCAACTTCTTTCATGAGTTCTATACCTTCAATGTATGCTTTCATCAAAGCATATTTCACTTCCCAACCCTGCCCGATGCAATACGGTGATGTGCCCCTGACGTCGCCACCAAGCCATGAAATAAAACTTACTTCATTGATTGGGGTTACAATTAAAATCCCATTCGGAACCAATTTTCTGTACATCAAAACAAATTCTCGACAGAGATGAGCAAATCTCCTGGCAAACATCGGATGAAGCGGTGTGAGATCATCCGGAAAACCAAAATGACAAATGTCCCAGATTACCTGGATATTTTTCGTTCTGGATATTTTGATCATCTGTTGCACTTCCGACCAGTCATACTGATAAGCTTTGGCTTCAATCCTGCTCCATCGAATTCCTTCGCGTACGGTTTTGATTCCGATTAAATTTAATCTATCATAGTCCTCTGCAAGATAACGGTCATGGCCAGATGCATGCAACAGATCTACACGGTTTCCGAATGCATTCTGATGATCAGCACATTCAAAACCACCCATTAGAAAACTCTTGAAAGGATTCTGATTAGACTGTAGAAAATCATTACTGAACATGTACTTCCTGATTTTTAATTTTTCGGTACAGTGCGAGCGACTGTGCCACTACCTGATCCATATTATAGTATTTATAAGTGGCGAGTCGACCTGTGAAAAAAACATCCGGATGCTCTTCTGCCAGTTTTTTATACTGATTGTAAATTTCCTGGTTTTGTTTTCTCGGGATTGGGTAATAAGGATCTCCTTCAGCAGTCGGGTATTCATAAACGATCGTGCTTTTCGGGTTTTTTTGTCCTGTTAAATATTTAAATTCAGTAATCCTGGTGTACAGATTTGAGGTCGGATAATTCACTGTTCCAGTGTTTTGATAAACTTCCTGATTTAATGTTTCAAATTTAAAATTAATAGATCGGTACGGCAGCTTACCATAGCAGTAATCAAAATAAGAGTCAATCGGACCTGTGTAAATCAATCTTCTGAACGGTATTACATCAATAATATCCTTATAATCTGTCTGCAGCATGATACTGATATTTTTATGAGACAGCATTTTTTTAAACATTTCGGTGTATCCATGTTTGGGCATTGCCTGATAAGTATCTGTAAAATAACGGTCATCCTTATTCGTTCGTGTCGGAACACGTGCAGTCACTGAAGCATCAAGCTCAGAAGGATCAAGATCCCACTGTTTTTTAGTATACCCTTTAAAAAATTTCTCATACAACTCTTTTCCCACTACGTTTAATACGACATCTTCTGAAGTACGAATCGGACTTCTTTTTTCCGCTTTTGACGCCAGGAAATCTGTAACCTCATCAGATGTAAGATTTTTACCGTACAGTTCATTAATTGTGGTAAGGTTAATGGGAATAGGAACCAATAAACCGTCTACACTTCCTAAAACCCGATGCTCATAAGGTCTCCACTCGGTAAATTTTCCTAAATATTTAAAAACGTCTTCAGAATTGGTGTGAAATATGTGAGGTCCGTATTTATGAATGAGAATTCCTTCATCATTATAATAATCATAAGCATTTCCGGCAATATGATCACGTTTGTCCACAATTAATATTTTTTTCCCTTCTGACGCAAGACGTTCTGCTAATACTGCACCGGCAAAGCCGCAGCCCACAATTAAAAAATCATACATGATTGATTTGTTTTTTTTTGTTGTTAATTTTTACATTATTGATTAAAGCATTCATTTTATTAAAGGTATTATCCCAGGAATCATCTGCCAGAAAATGATCAACTGTTCGAAGCCAATGGTCCTTCTCGGTATCGGCAAAGATTTTTTCAGCAGCTGAAATAAATGATTCTGCATCATCAATGATTTGCACAAGACCTGCATTGCCATACGGATGAACAACATCTTTAATCGCAGTTGATATCACAGGTTTTCCTGCGGCAAGGTATTCCGGGGTTTTTGTAGGGCTTATAAATTCAGTAGATTCATTGAGCGCAAATAAAATAAGCGCAATATCCCAATGAGCAATATAATTAGGCAATTCTGAATAGCTTTTTGGACCTAAATAGTGAATATTTGGTGCCTTCGGTAATTCTTCGTGACTGATCTTTACTACTGGACCGATGATTATAAATTGCCAGTCTGGCTGCCGCGCAGAAACAGTACGGAGAAGCTCAATATCAAATCTCTCATCAACAACACCAAAGAAACCTAATCTAGGAAAGCCTATGGATGACTGGTCAAATGGGTCTGAATGTACACTTCTTGCTTTTCCGAAATGTAATTTATCAATGCTGCTTGGCATTGCATGGATATTGTGGTGACGGCTTTTCTTGGCTTGATACAAAGAGTTTCCGCCTGTGAAAACAACATCAGCTTTTCGGAAAAGTTCTTGCTCCAGCTGGAGAATTTGAGGTGGGGCAAATTTGAATGCAGACAACTCATCCATAGAATCATAAATTAAAATTTCAGGATTAAGGTGATCGGTAAACTGAAGAGCCATCGGAGTATAATACCAGCTGATATAATCTTCAATGTCATATTCCACCATCAGCTGTCTGATAAGATTACGGATTCTTTCATTGGTCGTATCATCATGATTGGTTACCAGAAGTTCGATGATATATACTCCGTCCTGAATATTGACAATATACATGTCGGAATCTCCGATCTTTGGCTCTTCAAAATAAAAGACTTGGTACATTTTTGAAAACCTTGTTAAAAGGTGTTGTGGCCTTTGGTAGACAAAGTTCCACGATAAATGGCTGAAACATAGTAAGTTCTGCATAATATTGTATTGTAATTTGGTTTTGATATTGACAATTTAATGATTCAAATCAGCTTTCTTTATGACTATAAACATACAGATCTATATACAACTGAGTATCAGGTACAAGGCATTTGTAAAATTTATAATGATCGTCGGTATTTATTATTTTATTAAAATAATCGATCATAACAGGATGTATTTATATACAACGCACTTTGTATATCTAATTTAGAATGTTAAACATTAACCAATCTCTAAATTATCATAGAAAAATCCAGGCATACCTGAATATTTTATAAAACTGAAAAGATATCAGCAAGTGAGGATATTTTATATTCAAAAAAATTCTGCTTATCCAAGTATTTATGTGTATTGAATAAATTGTGCCAAAAATCGATTATTAATCAATTTTTACTAATTTTTTTAAATTTAGCCAAAACAGTCCATTTGCTTTAAAAAGAACCATAAATATAATTTATAGTACATAAACTTCCTTTCCATTTTGAATTATCTAAAAAATAAATAATTTTTTATTAAAAGTGTAAAATTGGTATGCTTTTAGCAACTAAACTAAATACCAAAAAACTTAAATATTATGGCAAAATCGACAAGTACAAAAACGACTGTTACTGATAAAACAGAAAACAACACAAGTACTAAATCAAAACCAAGTGCTTCTACAGGGAAAATTAAAGCTAAAAGTGATGCTGCAGAAAACTTAAGAGATTTT
Organism: Chryseobacterium sp. LJ668; assembly: GCF_019613955.1. Classification (NCBI taxonomy): domain Bacteria; kingdom Pseudomonadati; phylum Bacteroidota; class Flavobacteriia; order Flavobacteriales; family Weeksellaceae; genus Chryseobacterium; species Chryseobacterium chendengshani. The sequence continues at coordinate 137,169 of NZ_CP080443.1, forward strand.
CTAATCGATGGATTAAAAGATCTGTACTGGGCTGAAACCCATCTTTCTAAAGCATTGGTTAAAATGGAGAAAAATGCTACCTCTCCTAAACTTAAAGAAGCAATCAATAACCACAAAACAGAGACTGATGAGCAGGTATCTCGTCTTGAGCAAGTATTTGAGGCATTGGGAGAAAAAGCAAAAGCAGTAAAATGTGATGCGATGGATGGGCTGATAAAAGAAGGTGAAGGTATCATGGAGGAAACGGAAGCAGGAGCAGTAAGAGATGCAGGAATCATTGCAGCTGCACAGAAAGTTGAACATTATGAGATTGCATCTTACGGTACTTTGGTATCATACTGCAAGTTACTTCAGGAAGAGGAAGCAATGAACATCCTTCAGTCTACTTTAGATGAGGAAAAAAATTGTGATACATTATTAACTGAACTTGCCATTTCTGAAATTAATCTGGAAGCGGCAAAATAGTAGTATATTCTTTACAAACTGATAGCAGTCTTTTTATGGCTGCTTTTTTTATGACTTCTTTTAATGAAGACACTTTGATATGATTAATAATTAAATGTAGTAATCAATACTCTTACAGTGTGATCGATTTTTGAAAATAAGCAATAGTTTTTTAATTTTTAGTGTTAGATATTTTCATAGTTTTTAGTTTTTAGTTTTTATTAATAACGCGAAAATTCATCAACAGACATTCCTTTTAAAGTGAATTAAATTATTTTTTAAAATTTAAAATCCGGAAATCTAGTTTTATTGATGAAATTCGGTATTTGCATTAATATCTATTTACATTACCTTAGCACTTTTAGAACTAAAATGAAATTATCTGATACTCCTCTGCTAAAAAATATAATCGAGTCGGCACCAATCGGCAGTTGTATATTAGATGTCAATGATTTTGCTGTTGAATTATGCAATGACAGGTTTTCAGAGTTTTCCGGGATGTCTAAAGAAACTCTCGCTGGAAAATCCATTTTTGACATTTTCGCAGATCAATATACATTTGATAGAAAAATAATTTCAAATGTTATCAAAAACAAAGAGACCATTTATGCGGATGAGGTAAGCATGATATTTACTGATTATAGTAAAGATAAGGACATCAATGTGACATTCATCTATGCTCCTGTTCTGGATGATAATGGTCAGATTTCAAAAATTGCTATTTGGGCAATGGAAAATGCCGCAGAAAGCAAAGAACAGAAAATCGCAGAAGAAAAGACAGCTTCAGAATGTGAACGGGAACGCACAAATGCGATTTTAAATCAAATTCCTGCAGGCATAGCTGTTTTATCAGGAAAGAAATTGATATTCGAGCTGGTAAATCCCGTCTATCAGTCATTGGTACCTGAAAGAGCACTTTTAGGAAGACCTTTTGTTGAAGCATTACCAGAATTGCAGGATTCGGAGATCAACCGTGCATTAAATAAGGTATATCAGGAAGGAGTTTCCCTGAATTTTAGCGATCAGCTTGTTCCTCTTTCAGTTCTGGAGCATGGGGCATTAGAGGAACGCTATTTTACATTCACATTCGTTCCCAGATTTAATTCTGAAGGAGTGGTAGATGGAGTATTTATCATCACTTTTGAAGTCACACATATTGTAGATAATCAAATAAATCTCGATCAGGCAAACAATAATTTAAATCAGATTATCAATATGCTGCCTGCATCTGTTGTCGTAATACGCCATGACGAGCTCATCGTTGAAATGATCAATGATGCCAACCTCGCCTACTGGAAAAAAACGCGGGATGAGGTAATTGGTAGACCTTTCCTCGAAATTTTGCCGGATCTTGCCGATCAGCCATTTGCATCACAGCTCAGAAGCGTAATGCATACCGGAGAAATTATTGATATAAAAGAAAGCCCGGTACTTTTTGTAGAGCCAGACGGAATGATCCGTGAAACCTTTGTTGATTATACGTACCAGCCTTTAACCGGTTTAGACGGAAAACGCGATGGTGTGCTTGTAATGTCATTCGAAATCACAGACAGAATAAGGGCAAAAAAGCAGCTCGAAAAGTACGCCGATCAGCTGTCAATGGCTAATCATCAGTTATCTGAACTTAATAATAAATTGTCAAAAAGTGAGTCAAGATTTAAATACGTTTTCCATGAGGCTCCCGTTGCTATAGGCCTTCTTCAGGGCAGAGACTTGGTCATAGAATCAGCGAACAATAAAATTTTGGAATTATGGGGCAAAACCGACAGCATCATAGGAATTACATTAGAAGAAGCGCTTCCTGAAATTAAAGACCAGCCATTTCTAGGCTTACTGGATAACGTTTTTTCTACTGGAAAACCATTTTATGCAAATGAAATAAAGGCTATGCTGATGCATGAGCAGGAATTAAAAGAGATTTTCTTTAATGTCGTATATCAGCCAATCGCAAATACAAACGGAAATATTGCTGATATATTGGTAGTGGCAGTAGATGTTACCGAGCAGGTAAATGCACGGAAATTAGTAGAGAAAAGTGAGGCTTACTTTAAAATGCTTGCAGATCTTATCCCTGCTAAGATATCGAACGCCTTACCCAACGGAGAAGTCACTTTTTTTAATAAAAGATGGCTTGAATATTCGGGTATGAGCTTTGAAAATCTTCGTGATTTCGGGTATCAGCAAATGATACATCCGGATGAGCTTGAGCACTTTCAATCAGGTTTAGCGGAAGCAGCAGCAACCGGTGTTGCGCATGTTTCTGAAATGCGTTTTAAAAATAAAGAGGGTAAATTCATTTGGCACCTGAATATAGCCTCTCCTATTCTGGATGACAATGGAGCCATCACCATGTGGATAGGATCTACTACAGACATTCAATGGCTGAAAGAAGAAGAACAGCGTAAAAATGATTTTATAGGAATGGTCTCACACGAGCTAAAAACACCGCTTACATCAGTAAATACATATTTGCAGCTGCTTCTCAAAAAGGCAGAAAACACAGAAGACCGTTTCCAAAAACAGGCATATGTGCAGTCTCTTAAACAGATCAGACACATGACTGAGATGATCAATGGTTTTCTGGATGTTTCGAGACTTGAATCTGCAAAACTGCATATCGAAAAGGCTGACTTCGAAATATCAGCCCTATTTACAGAAGTAAGTATTGACTATCAGCTACAATACTCTACGCATGAGATTATTGTAGATCCTGCGCCGACGACGACAGTAAATGCAGACCGGGCAAAAATAGCACAGGTACTGAATAATATGGTAAGCAATGCCGTAAAATACTCAGAAGTAGGCTCCAGAATAGATATTTCTTTTGAAAGGGCCGGCAAAAACATCAGATTCATTGTGAAAGATAGAGGAATGGGAATACAGCCGGAAAATCTTAAAAAGCTTTTCGAGCGCTATTACCGGGTAAAGCAAGACAACAAAATTGCGGGCTTCGGAATTGGGCTCTACCTCAGTGCAGAAATAATTAAAGCACATGGAGGTGAAATTTGGGCAGAAAGTAGTCTGGGAAAAGGATCTACCTTTTATTTCGAATTACCTGCTCATCAAGATAATCGGAAAATAAAATAGTGAATGGATAAAATCAATTTACTAAGTACAATAACAGTATTATTATAAAAAGGTTAAATCAAACTATTACTTCAGAATTTTAGGCGTAAATTTTTCCTGAGAAAACTGATCTATTCTGTAAACTGAAAAAATTCCGTCTGAGCAATATTCTGTGCAGTTGATCTCTTGCTGCTGATCAGACCGATTATTGTAATCATGGAGAAACTTTTCCATTTCTTTATAATTTGCGGGAACAACTATATACTTTGCATCCTTGTGGTTAAATTCTGCGGCGTATTGCTGAAGTTTTAAGGTTCTGGCTAATGCTTCCTGGTAATTCATCTTATCTAAATCTAAAATCTTTTTTTGAGTATTTACGCTCAAGAGTTTGTGTTATTATTTTGCGATTTTGGATTTGGTAGAATGAATAATTCAACAACTCATAATCAAACTTCATTAATACTAAAGAATTACACGATAGTAATCTAATACTTTTATAAAGCTTTTAGTTGAAATCCTATTAGTTTGAAAATGAGATGCTTTATCTGCAAACTTAATACATTTTAACATATAATTTATATTAAATTTAAGTATTATTATATGAATTAAAATATTCTTTTAATTGATATTATTCATTAATTTCATACATAAAACAACGGATTATTATAAAATATTTCCTAATTCGCTTGTTTGTAAGTTACTTTTTTCATCAGTAATAAAGACCCTCATTTATCATTTATTCTCAAATCTACTTTATAATTATCCCTAACAAATAATTTTTACCAAAATAATACACCTATTGTTAGCTAATTTATTTTGGTGGTAAAGCTGTCTTTATGATCATAGTCATAGTATTAATATAAATTATTGAATGCTAAATTTTTTATTGAATGATGGTATAAAATTGGTGCTTTTCATATTGTCATTTTAAATGAACAGGGGTAGCGACAAATCAATTTTGGGGCAAACAGTATGAATGGTATTGTGGAGATGTTATTCTTAATTTTTAGTTGATTTACTTTGTAGTTTTCATCCCATTCACAATAATATAAGAACAGATATGGAAGATTATAATAAACAGGAAGTGAAAGGCGGTCAAGGGCAAGTCGTCGAGCCAGAAACTTACAGAGATTCTATCGGCACGATGGAACAATCCGGTAAAAGAAAATGGGTATTTCCCAAAAAACCTAAAGGCAGATATACCAATTACAGGAATATTGTTGCTTACGCTTTGCTAACTTTTTATTTTACGCTTCCATTTATTACCATAAACGGTAATCCTGCATTACAGCTTAATATTATCAGTCGTCAGGTTTTTATCGCAGGTCAGCCTTTTTATCCGCAGGATTTTTTCATCCTGACAATCGGAGCAATTGTTTCTTTGATCTGTATCATCATTTTTACAATCGCTTTCGGAAGAATATTCTGCGGATGGATCTGTCCTCAGACAATTTTTTTGGAAAATGTCTTCCGTAAAATTGAATATGCCATCGAAGGCGACCGAAATAAGCAGATGAAACTTGACCGCCAGGAATGGAACTCAGAAAAAATATGGAAAAGAGGTCTTAAGTGGTCGATCTACATTATACTTTCTCTGATTTTTACCCATTTTATGTTTATGTATGTTGTAGGATATAAAGAAGTCTTCAGGATTTTGCTGGAAGGGCCTTTTGAACATCCCACCAATTTTATTGTGATGATTCTTCTAACCGCGGCGTTCTATTTTGTTTTCGCCTGGTTCAGAGAACAGGTTTGTACTTTGGTTTGCCCGTATGGGAGACTTCAGGGGGTGCTTATCGATAAAGAAACAATCAATGTATTTTACGATTTTAATCGTGGAGAAAACAGAGCGAAATGGAGAAAAGGTGAAGATCGAAGCGCAGCAGGAAAAGGTGACTGCATTGACTGCTATCAATGTGTGGTAGTCTGCCCTACCGGTATAGACATCAGAGACGGCCAGCAACTTGAATGCGTCAACTGTACTGCCTGTATCGATGCCTGTGATGAAGTAATGGATAAGGTAGGATTGCCAAAAGGTTTGATACGTTATGCATCAGAAAAGGAAATTGAAACGGGTATACCATCGAAATTTAACTCTAGGATGAAAGGCTTTACCATTCTGTTGGTCGGGTTACAGTTATTACTTGGCTACCTGGTTTACAGTCGCGCAGATATGGAAGCAAAATTTATAAAGCCTGCGGGAAGTACTTTTTTCTTAAGAGAGGGAAAAATCATTAATACGTATAATTATACTTTCTTAAACAAAACAAATGATAAAAAAATTGTAAACATCAGAATATTAGAACCTCAAAATGGTGAAATTACATATAGTACCTCCAGCAAAATTACGGTTGCAAGGGATAAAATTGTGAAAGGAACCATTAATATAAGTTTTCCTGAAAAACAAATCAAATTATCTAAACAAAATATAAAAATCGGGGTTTATGATCACGAAGGAAATCTTCTCGATACCTATGACACGTACTTTGAAGGTCCTTTTAAAATTCAGTTTTAAGAATTTTTAAATCGTTTACGGATTGCTATAATCAATAGTGTTCAGATAATATGTTTAGGGCATTCAACTTCTCATGCGTTGATTACCGAAACATTTACCGGAGCCCTCTTCATCTGCTTTACCATTTTGAAAATTCTTCTTTTTTCTCTTTTAAAGTGCCGCTTTCATGTTACTTCTGATGCGCAGAATCTGTCGTATTATCGTCTTCCAATGGTGCGCGCACTTCGTCTCTGGTATACTTTCTGGTGAAAATATAGATGACTACAGCTAATAATATCAGCATGATAGAAATCAAAGACAGCACCTCGTACAGCCCGGTGGTCTCTTTTTCTACAAACATTGGGGTCAGAACATTTATTTTCATAGCATTGTATTTAATTATTTGAAGCCGTTTTTATTTCATTCGTTCTGATATCCGTTCCCAATCTTTGTAAGTAGGAAATAAGTGCAATAATTTCTTTTCCCTCAAGTTCTCCCGGTGGTCGGGAGGTGTAAGCTGCTTTCAGATCCGGAGCTTCAATAAAAATATCGCGCACAATTGCCGTCGCCTGATTATCTGCCCACTGATCTGCTGAGTCTATCTGAGCTTTTGTGTAAGGAACATTATATACTTTTTTTAGCAGCCTGATTTTATCTACCATAGCAGAACGGTTTAAATTATTTGAAATCAACCACGGATATCTAGGCATGATAGAGCCTGCAGAAGTAGACCTCGGGTTATACATGTGTTTGTAGTGCCATGAATTGGGGTTTCTCCCGCCTTCCCGATGTAGATCTGGCCCAGTTCTTTTTGAACCCCATAAGAAAGGACGATCATAGATATACTCACCTGCTTTCGAATACTGTCCGTTTTTACCGTTGAATCTGATGACCTCATCTCTGAAAGGTCTTACCATTTGTGTATGACATGCATTGCACCCTTCTCTGATGTAGAGATCTCTTCCTTCAAGTTCTAGCGGCGAGTAAGGTTTTACTGCAGAAATGGTAGGTACCGATCTGTCCATCGACAATGTTGGAATGATCTCGATCAAACTTCCTACTGAAAGAGCAAAAAATGACAGAATCCCCAATAAAACAGGCATACGCTCAAGCCAAAGATGAGCTCCCTCTCCTTCCTTGCGTTTATTGCTGATGTCTGCCAAAGCAAAAGCTTCTGCAGGTACGTTTTTCTGAAAAGACCCTTTTCTTACCGTTGCTATTAAATTGATCGCCATTAAAACACCACCTGAAAAATAAAACAGGCCACCAACAAACCTCAGCTGAAAATAGGGAATAATTGCCGTTACCGTATCGAGCCAATTTTTCCAAAGCAAGGTTCCATCCGGATTAAATTGTTTCCACATAAGCCCTTGGGTAAATCCTGAAATATACATCGGAACGACGTAGAAAATAATCCCTAGTGTACCCAGCCAAAAGTGCCAATTTGCAAGCTTCACAGACCAAATCTGCGTACGCCATAAAATGGGAATCAGATAATAAATGACCCCAAATGCCATAAAACCGTTCCAGCCCAAAGCACCAACATGCACATGGCCGATCACCCAGTCTGTAAAATGCCCTATTTTATTGATGTTTTTAGTTGCAAGCAATGGTCCTTCAAAAGTTGCCATACCATAACAAGTTACAGCGACAACAAAGAATTTTAGAATAGGATTTACTCGTACTTTATCCCAAGCTCCTCTTAACGTCAAAAGCCCGTTCAGCATCCCGCCCCAAGAAGGTGCGATTAGCATAATGGAGAAACCTGTCCCTACTGCCTGCGCCCAAGCCGGAATTGATGTGTACTGCAAATGATGTGGCCCCGCCCAGATATATACAAATATTAATGACCAAAAATGAATGATAGAGAGTTTATATGAAAACACAGGACGATCTGCAGCCTTTGGTAAAAAATAATACATCAATCCCAAAACAGGTGTTGTGAGAATAAAGGCAACAGCATTATGCCCATACCACCATTGTACGACAGCATCTTTTACTCCTGCATAGGCAGAGTATGACTTCCATGTTGTGAAACTGAGCGGTACTTCAAGATTATTAAAGATATGCAGCATTACAACCGCAATCCATGTTCCTATATAAAACCAGATCGCCACATATAAATGTCTGACTCTTCTTTTCGCAATGGTTAAAAACATGTTCAGACCAAAAACTATCCATGAGAATGCGATCAATATATCAATGGGCCATTCATGCTCTGCATACTCTTTTGAAGTATTGATCCCCATAAAAAAAGTAATGTATGTTGTCACAATCATGATCTGCCACGTCCAGAAATGGATCCATGAAAGGGTATCGCTGTACATTCGGGTTTTTAGTAGCCTTTGAAGCGAGTAATAAACACCTACATATACAACATTACAGACGAAAGCAAAAATGACACTTGTAGTATGAAGCATTCTGATCCGCCCGAATCCGAATGCGCCCTGAGTATCCATCAGACCTTGTATATTATTTGATGAAATTGATTTGATTGTAGCATCATCCGTTCCAAACAAAAATTCGGGAAGCTCAGGATAAAAAAGGAGCAAAGCGGCCGTTAATCCAAAGATGAATCCGACGAGAGAAAATACTACCGTAGAATATAAAAACGCTCTAACAATAGCGTTATCGTAACTAAATTTTTGAGGCTCCATAAAAATTTTTAATTTTTGGGAATTTTACAATAATAAGTTTAGATCTGTTTTAAAGTTTTAAAGCTGTACTGATTTTCAATATTGACATAAATGTCTGCACTTTTCAAAATCTGGTATGGGTCCGAAATCCTTCAATTTTTAGAAAATTAGACCAAGGATTGCCGACAAAAAATCTCCTATTACCGCACTGGCGACAGCGAGTATTATAGTAAGCATAGGATGCATATGAATAATCTTTTAATATCATTTCGCAATAGTTCTTACAAGTAGCTGTGCTAAAACTTCCGTAATCATTTAACAGTCTGAATTAATTTTTATATTATTTACACATAAAAAATATCCGACAGGCTCAAACAATTTTGTTATTTCGTATCTTATTCCGCTTATTGCACCAGTAATCAGTTCATATGATTTTTGATTTCGTATCGCTTTATTTTAAGATGATTATTTGATTGAGTTCACATTTAAAGCAGCCCAGAATAAATTCTGCATAATATTGTTGAGCTGTTGAGGGAGGTGTTTTATGATGCAGTTCTAATTTTTTGGATAGAACTACTTCATTTCTATAGGCGAATGAGAAATATGCAAAAATTTTCTGATCAGATTCTTCAACGGGAGTGGCATACCCCGTTATTGATATTCCCCAATCTGTACCGAATAATTCGGCAACATGAAGAGCCATTTCGTTGGCAATCTGTTGTGAAACGCAATTACAACTTCTTGCTTCCTGCTCATTGACCTTCAGAAGTTTTACTTTTTCCTCAAGGGTGTACACGGTCATTCCTCCTTTAAAAAAATCGGATGCATCCTTCATCTGCGAAAATGAAAACTGCAGGTAACCTGCAGTAACACTTTCTGCCATAGCAACTGATTCATTGGCATTTTTTAGTGCTCCGCCGATATAATTCAGCAAAGATTGTTTAAACTCCATTAGAATATTTTTTGATATTAAAAAAATTGCTGCCTTTTCTGTGTAATTATGGAATCATTGATTCCAAAAAAATGATTGCCGCAAATCATAGATGGGATTTCTGTGTGAATTAAATCGAAGTGATCGTCGATTTTGCTTTGAACTAAGGGATCGCGGATTATATAACACGGCGAATGAAAAACTTCTGTTTTCATAATTTATATATTTTATGATTTGGTGTCAATTTAAAATTGTGAGATTATGCATCATTACATTTGATTATTATGATCAATGCTAATAAGCAGTCTCTTGATTTCGAAGTTAAAAAAATGATTCAGATCATACGATACAGTATGCTAATGCTTTTTCATGCTTTGAGAAACTGTACATATGATCTAAAATCATTAAATATATTTTAACTATTATTTTTTTTATACGTTTTCTCAATCTTTTTCAGCAGCAGTGAAGGATTTGACAACCCTGCCTCACCTACCATTGAATATGCAAAAAGTAAATACAAAAGATAGAGTGAGCTCATGCTCATACCGATAATACTGAGCGTTCTTCCTGTTTTTAAACTGTCGAAATTGTTATACTTTTCTTTGTCTTTTTCGTAAATTCTTTTATCTCTTCTGTATAAGAAAAGAGCAATAATCCCTGTAAGAATTCCGGGAACTCCGTAACAACAGCATAACGCTATTGAAGAAATTCCCAGTACAAGTACTGCAGTTGCATATGGTAATTTGGAATCTCTCATTATAGTAAATTTATTGTAGGCCGAACTTTTAATAGGATTTGCAACCTGTATTGCCGATTAATTTCAGATTATATCTCTTTAAATTTCTTTTTCTGATGTTTATGAAAGTAATTTAATTATTCCAGAAACTGACTACATCTTCTTTAAAACAAGACTGTCAACATTCATTCCTAAAGTTTTATTTGTTTCCTTTTCCGGATCTTCGCTTTCTTCTACCAAATCGCATCTGCATGACGATAAACTCGTTACAAGTCCTGCTAAAATAAAAGTAAATATAAATTTCTTTATATTCGATGTATTTGAATTAGTATTAATATTCTGAATTTTCATAAAGTGGTGGTGTAATTAATCGATTCTTATTGGTTATTCTAAAAAGTTAATTTCAACAGCTAAAGGATTGCAATTGATTTTTTCATAATTTAATAGATTGGTACTGCATTATTTTAAAGTAGTATATTATCGTGGTAATGGCATCAGTCGTGCATGCTGAATGGAAAATTTGTTCGAAGGAACTGATGTACTATCAGTTAATTCAGAAAATTTAGCATTCATAATCCATATTTTATCTTTTGCCATGGCAGCAGTAGACGGATAGGTAAAACGGTCTGCCACCAAAGTAGATGCCGATAATTTTGCAGAAGACCAATTGTCTTCTGATGTCAGCTCGTATATTTTATCGCTTCCCCCATTTTGTACCACTACAAGTTTTCTGTTTTCTGTGAGCAATAGTCCGTCGCCATTCATAAAAAACTGTTCTGTTGCAACTTTGGTGATATTTTTAGAATTGTTCAGGTCTATTTTATACAAAGACCCGGTTCCACTGCTTACTGTAAGCAGATATCCGGACGGATGAAAAACAATTCCGTTGAGACCTACTCCTTCTGTTTTGAACATTGAACTATCAGCAAAGACAGATGCCTCACCTGTGGGTGTTACCTTATATATAACATTTGAAAAACTGTCGGTTATATAAGCATTCTGCTGACTGTCAAATGTGAGATCATTGGCAAAATGTTTTCCCGGAACCAATTTTGACAGATCAATATCATCAGTTTTTTTTCCTGTCGCGATATCAATTCCTACCAGTCTTGCCATTTTTTTGCGCGTTTCGGACGATGTAAATTTGCTGTAATTCGCATCACTCACACATACGAACAAACGTTTTCCGTCTGGATGCACTTTTACTCCATAAGTTGATTTAAATGTAGGATCATTGATCAATAAACTGTAGACTCCTGCAGGAGTAACTTTCCCAACGCTGCCCAATCTGGCCGATGAAACAAAGTAGACATCAGCATTACTGTCATACGCAATGCCTTCAGGATAAGCTTCGGGTGCGTTAAATTCTATTCTTGTAGTGGGCTGGTCCGGGATTACTGATGCGCAGCCGGCCATAAAAACACATAATATTATCTTTTTCATACTTTTTATTTTTGCTTGATACTATAAAGAACACCATTAGCATCATCAGAGATGTAGACTGTACCTGAAGCTGTAATTGCTATTCCTGCCGGTCTTCCAAATCTGGTTTTACCATTAAGGAAACCTGTCAGGAAATCTTCTGCTGAAACAGGTTTACCATTAGAAAACCTTATTTTCTGTACTTTAAATCCTACAGATTTGCTTCTATTCCATGATCCGTGCCAGTTAACAAGTGCATCTCCGCTGTATGTTGTGCCTGTAGGGAAAAACTGAAAACCAATAGGTGCCATATGTGCCTGATATTCCATTGAGGAAGATTCTGTTGTTTTTACCCATTCTTCTTTGCTGTTTCCGGCAGGGTCTTCCCGGGTTTCGTCGACTTCTTTTTTAGCATAGGCAAAAGGAAAACCATAGCTTTTACCTTCTTTGATGTTATTTAATTCTTCTGGTGGCCAGTCATCCCCTTTCGCATCTCCACCATTATCCATTCCCCAGAATTCATTGGTCTGCGGATGCCAGTCGAAACCGATAGTATTTCTAAGCCCGGATGCGAAAATCGTTCGCTTCCAGGTTACGGGGTCAACCTGCACCATACTTGCAGCTTCACGATCAGACTCTTTGCAATCATTGCAAAGCGTTCCGATTGAGATGTAGAGTTTTCCGTCTGGTCCGAAATCCATTGTTCTGTTAGGATGCTGTCCTGCGCTAGGCATATCATTGAACAGCATTTCTTTGTCACGAAGCGTACCGTCTGAATTGATCCTGTATCTGCGCAACTCAGTATTATTGCACAGGTAAAGCCAGCCATCTTTCAAAGTAATTCCGTGGACACCTTTAAATTCTGCAACAACGGTTTTTACATCCTCAAATTTAGCGTCCCTGTTGCTGTCTTTGAGCAGCAGAACGTCACCGGTATCACGTCTGGTGATGTAGAGATTTCCTTCAGATGTATGGTACAGCATTCTGGGCTTACCTAAGCCCGATGCGGCTATTGAAACCGCCCATCCATCAGGAACTTTTAAGAGATTAACCATTTCGGGAAGAAAATCGAGATGTTCCGGGTAATTGGTTGAATGGGTAATTTTCGTCACATCACCGGGAGGAATTCCTCTCTGCGCAGAGGTGTTTGAAAAAACAAAAGCAGCCACCAGAGGTATGATTTTAAAAATATTATTATCGCTCATCTTTAATAGTTTAAAAACATCAAGCTGCAAAGAGTGCAGCCTGATGAAAAGTTATTAGATTATTGATCTGCTTCTGCAGCTTCGAAGTTGATAGAATTGTATGCAGAATCTGTAAGCAATGCATCTGCTTCTTTTTCTTCTGCAAGTGTAGCCTCCAACAATGAGACAATCTCTTCTTCGCCAAGCGTTCTTGCAAAAGCGGCCAATGTTCCGTAAGATGCGATCTCATAATGCTCGATTTTCTGAGAAGCAGAAATTATTCCGGCATCACGTACAGGGCCAGCTTCGGTTTCTTCCATAATGCTCTCGCCTTCTTTGATGAGACCTTCCATGGCATCACATTTCTTACCACGGTTTGACTCTCCAAGGATTTCGAAAATTTTATCCAATCTCTCTACCTGGCCTTCCGTTACGGCAGCATGCTCTTCAATCGCAGCAATCAATTTTGGCTCAGTCGCATTTTTAGCCATTTTTGGCAGTGCTTTTACCAATGCTCTTTCTGCATAGATTATGTCTTTTAGCTCATCGACAAATAATTCTCTGAGCCCATCGGCAGCTGAAGATTTTGCGGTAACTTTGCCCGCTTTTTTTTCGTTCTGATTGTTTGTCTTTTTCATAATATTAATGTTAAATGGTTTCTCTTAATTCGTTTGTATCAGTCCGTTTCTTTCCTTTTCAAATTGCCAAACTCTGTGATTGGCTATTGCATCAACAAATAAATCGTCAGCATCAGAATCATCTGCAGTTATTACTCCCGGATCATCATGCAGCATCAATGCGACATCTGTAAGATTTTTAACTGCTTCGGTTTCCGCTCCAAAATAAATTGCTTTACAATGACGAAATGCTTCGTTAATGAAATCAATCGTCATGTTTTTATTTCCGGGTCTAATGAAACCTTCTGCAGATTCTGCGCCGCCACATATATATAATGCATCGAAGCAAACACTTGAAGTTGTAGACAAGGCATGATCTGGAATATATGCCTGACCGTCTGATGATTTTACAGGTGCTACAGAATCGCCAATATATTGTACCACTGCTCCCTGTCCTTCCAATTTTTCGATCAGACGATCGGTAGAAGCTGCATCAAAACCATCTGTCATCATAAAACCTATTACACGACTCTCTATGGAATCTTTAACCGTATTTGCCATGCTTAGAGCATCTGAAAAACTTATAGCCGGTTCAATCTCAGCACTCTGAAGACTTGCCGGATCTGCGTCTGCGGGAATGCTTTGATTAGGCTGTTCAAGAATCTTCACTTCAACTCCCAAACGTGAAGCAACCTCATTAGCCAACTTTTTATCAACAAAGGCAAGCTGACCAACCATTCTTTCTCGGATTGCAGGAATAGTAACTTTTGACAGTTCAAAAACCAGGGCATTCTGCAAATGCGTTTTCTCAAATGCTGACTGACTGTTGTAAAATAATTTTGCCTGCGAGTAATGATCTACAAAGCTTTCGCTTCTTGCTCTTACTTTATGGCCTTCTACGCGTTCTTCCTGTGAAGCAAAACCTCCGTCTTTCATCATAGCCTGAAAAGGACAGCCACCGCCAATAGAATTTGGTTCATAACTCACTTTCCCTTTTGCAATTTGCTGACGCATATGGCCGTCACGCTGATTATTGTGGATAGTGGTAATTGATCTGTTTATAGGAATTTCATGGAAATTCGGAGATCCTAATCTGGTAAGTTGGGTATCTGTGTAAGAAAATAATCTTCCCTGAAGAAGCGGATCATTTGAAAAATCTATACCGGGAACAATATGACCGGGGTGAAATGCTACCTGTTCGGTTTCAGCAAAGAAATTATCAGGATTTCTGTTTAGCGTCAATGTACCGACCAACTGGACAGGTACAAGCTCTTCGGGAATAATTTTTGTGGGATCTAGAAGGTCAAAATCAAAGTCATGTTCGTTGGCTTCAGGAACGATCTGTACCCCAAAATCCCACTCGGGAAAGGCTCCGTTTTCGATGGCTTCCCAAAGATCACGGCGGTGGAAATCCGGATCATTCCCAGAGATCTTCTGAGCTTCCGGCCATGCTACAGAATGCACACCCAATTTCGGTTTAAAATGAAATTTAACAAAGTGAACGTCTCCCTGCTCATTAATAAATTTAAACGAGTGCACTCCAAATCCTTCCATCATACGGTAGCTTCTAGGAATTGCACGGTCGCTCATCAGCCACATAATCATATGAGTACTTTCGGGCATTAAGGA
Source organism: Chryseobacterium sp. LJ668 (assembly GCF_019613955.1). NCBI lineage: Bacteria > Pseudomonadati > Bacteroidota > Flavobacteriia > Flavobacteriales > Weeksellaceae > Chryseobacterium > Chryseobacterium chendengshani. Next base: position 152,328 of record NZ_CP080443.1, read on the forward strand.
AATAAAATCCCAGAAAGTATTGTGGGCTGAAGATGCCTGAGGAATTTCATTATCAGGCTCAGGTTTTACAGCATGTACCAGATCCGGAAATTTTATGGCATCCTGGATAAAAAATACAGGAATATTATTGGCTACTAGATCGTAAATACCTTCTTCTGTATAAAATTTCACTGCGAAACCTCTTACGTCACGAGCAAGATCCGTACTTCCTCTACTCCCTGCAACTGTAGAAAATCTAACGAATACAGGAGTTTCCTCATCGACATTATTTAAAAATTTTGCTTTGGTGTATTGTGCCAGACTTTTGTTGAGTCTGAAAACACCGTGAGCACCGGAACCTCTTGCATGAACTACTCTTTCAGGAATTCTTTCATGATCAAAGTGGGTGATTTTCTCTCTTAAAATAAAATCTTCAAGAAGAGAAGGGCCCCTTTCTCCGGCCTTCAGTGAGTCCTGATTGTTGTTGATCTTTAATCCCTGATTAGTCGTCAGCATTTCATTGCTGTTATCCGTCGTATGATTTTGAAGTTGATCACGCTTCGAATTTGATCCTAAACTCTCATTTTCCATAATTAATATTGTTGTTGTTTTGTTTTGATATGATTTATTTGGAGAAGACGTGTTTATTTCTTCTAGTAATTGCTTTTACGGTTATCTTAAAGATTATCTGTTCAATAATTTGTTTTATGGGCAGAATCATTCTGAATATTGGTGCCACTTAGCAAATAATACGTGCGGGAATTAGGCGGAAAAGCGCCCACATGTTTTTAAAAAATTTGAATATGACGTGATCGAATAGTTTTTCTGCATGTGAAACAGAAAGATCATTACTTTTTTTTAATGTAATAACTGCTCATTTAATAGTTCGTTTATTTGGTGTATCTCAAAAATAATAAGAATTAGATTTTAAAACGTATGACCATAGTCATATAGGATGAAATAGAATTGATCACCTGCTTATTATATTAAAATATTCTCATTGCAGATGTACAACCCACCGTAAAATGAATTTGAGAAGTACAAGTAGAAGGATAAAGAATGTTTGAGCATTTTCTTATCAGAACGATTTAGAATAAAGTCTGACTGTGCCAACATTTGTAAATATATAATCTACGTTTTTTAATTAAATAATATACTGTCTATTATTGTATATAAATGCCAATATAATAATTAATAAAAAATTTTTCCATTCACAATTTTTACAATATTCTCCCGTTCCATTCTTTTGATTACCCGTATGACAGTTTCAACTCTCAAACCTGTTAACGAAGCGATTTCAAGACGAGTGTAAGGAATTTGATATAAGTATTGTTCTGTAACGTTATGATACTCCTTCAGACAATCCATAACACAGATTACTTTGTTAAAAGGATTTGTAGAAGACAAACTATTGAGCATCACGTAGCGGTAATGCATTCTCTCCGAAGTATATTGATACAGCTTAAATAATATGTTTTGATTATTCTTTATAAGCTCTAAAAATCTTGCGATCTGTACCCTGATGATTTCTGCATCAGTCATTGCCACGGCATTTACAGGATATGGTCTGTTAGAAAATATAAAAGTCTCACCCAAGCAATGTCCTGTAGTGGGAAAGCTGTGAATAAACTCTTTCCCTTCCTGATGATAATTGTTGATCTTTACATTACCATACTTTATCTGATAATAAAACTTGGGCGTTTCCGACTCTCTAAAGATAATATCATTTTTGTCAAAACTCATTAATTCTCCCCCATAACGAAAGAGTAAATCTTCATCGACTAGCATGCTCTAAAAATTATGGATATTTAAAATTACGTACAACTCAACAGAAATATTTTTGTAAATAATTATATCACTAAATAGTGTATATTTTACTGTTTTTCAAATTTAACAGTATATGACATTTCGTATGTATGATTCAAATCATACCTACTGCATATTGCGATCAACCCACAGATAATCAGAAGTATTTTTAAAATCATCAAAGCTATTATTGTCTTTTTTAAATTAATGATAAATATTCATTTCTTTAATTACAAAACGAGAATGGTAAAACTGCGTATAAATCTCCTGTAAAACGAAAAAACTTCATTTTTACATTGCATAGAAAGTGATAACTATATTACTGAATAATTAAAAAATCTGTCATAATATGATCCAAAACATATCACTTTTCCAATACTTGCACGATATTTGCTAACTATAAATAATATCAATTTAATCTCGTCTCCTGTCTCAACTAAGGAGCAATTGTATTCTAAACGAAGTTGTCTCGTATATATTAGTAAAAGAGGCAAAACACATTATCTTCATGGCCGCCTTATTATTTTAAAGATTGTTGCCTTAAAACGTATTGGCAACATACAGTAAATTATGATCTTCATAAAACACTGATGATCTTGAAGCAGGTTATATACACGGCTATTTCTATCCTTACACCAACCATAAAAATAAAAATATGTTTTTAAAAGAAGAACTTCTGTACTCCATTGGAGCGTCAGAAGAAAATTATAAACCTGGAGATTATTTATTCCATGAAGGGGGAAACCCGCAATTCTATTTTCAGATAGTAAGTGGCGAGGTAAAGCTGAACAGTTACCACAGCGACGGCAAAGAATTTATTCAAAGTATCCTTAACTCGCCCTATGCGGTGGGAGAATATATGCTGTATATCGAAAAACCGTATCCTACCAATGCAGTTGCGCTGACGAATTGTACTATCATTAAAATCTGCAGAAATAAATTACTAAAATTCTTTGATTGCAATCCCGGTCTCTATATTAACCTTTGCAGATCGTTATCAAAAAACCTATACAGCAAATCTGTTATGATGCAAAAATTATCTTGTTATACCGCAGTGGAAAGGCTGAATGAAGTATTGCAGATGATGAAGCAGGACCAGCTGAATAAATCACCATACACGTATGAGATTCCAATGACACGACAGCAATTGGCATCATTAACCGGCTTGTGTGTCGAAACTACGATCAGGGCAATTAAAAGGATGGAACGCGAAAAGATACTTCGTATTAAAAACCGTAAAATTCTGATCTGACAATTCGGCACACGGTATGCTATCCCTTATGTCTATAATTAATCACGGAACAATTCAATATTATTGAATTTATGCCGCAAACATTATGTTTTTTTACAATTTTATCCTTTATTCTGATTAAAAATGGTCTAAAGCCTACTATGAAAGCTAATGCCGAGTTTGCAATATACAAAACTATATAACTATGCTTATTAACAGTAATTTACTCAATAAATACGGTGCTGAAACCGTAACCGTACAACCCTCTGAAACGATCTTCAATGAAGGTGATGTTCCCAGATGCTACTATCAAATAGTAAGTGGGAGAATTAAACTAAATCACTATGACGAAGACGGAAAGGAAATTATCCAAAGTGTGCTCATTCCCGGGCAGAGTGTTTGTGAACTGATGCTTTTTGTTGAAGAAAAATATCCCGTCAATGCAGAAACATTACTTCCATGCGAAATTCAAAAAATATCAAAAAAAGGATTTTTTCAATTGCTTGATGAAAATCCTGATGTTTCTATGGACGTTAATCGATTTTTGTCTGAAAGACTGTATCAAAAATTTATCATGATGCAGCATAATTTATCTCTCAGGCCTGATGTGAGGCTCATAGGAGTTTTTAATTATTTTAAAAGCTACAGCGATCAAAAGGAAAAATACTCATACGAAATTGATCTTACCAGGAAACAGCTGGCTTCAATTACAGGTCTGAGAATTGAAACTGTTATCAGAACCATAAAAAAAATGGATAGTGAAGGAATACTGCAGCTGAAAAACAGTAAAATATTTTATTAGCTTTCATAAAATTTTAGGGATTATAGTAGCAGCTTTTGAGTAAATATATTTAAAATTATTCTCTTAAAACCAGCAGTTTACTTCTAACAGAAATTATAAAAGAATATTTTATCTTCAATGAATAATAATCAAATTTTCGATGTTGTTATAATCGGAGGAAGTTATTCCGGGCTTTCTGCTGCCTTAAGTCTCGTCAGATTCCGTAGAGAAATCCTCATTATTGATCATCATCAACCTTGTAACAGATTCTCTCCCGTTTCACACAATTTTTTAACCCGTGACCGCGAATCGCAATCTACTTTATCAAATATCGCTAAAAATCAGGTGCTCAGCTATACCGGCGTGAGATTTATCAATGCACAAGCTGTTTCCGGTAAGAAAGAGGGAGATCTTTTTATTATAACGACAGAGACCGGGGAGCGATTGAAAGCAAAAAAAGTGATTTTTGCGACGGGTGTTAAAGATGAAATTCCCAATATAAAAGGTTTTAAAGAATGTTGGGGTATATCAATTGTTCACTGCCCATACTGTCACGGTTATGAGATGAGAGATCAGAAAACGGCCATTTTAGCAAATGGCAATGCGGCTTATCATCTGACAGCTTTAGTCCGTAATCTTACATCGAATCTCATAATACTGACAGAAGCCAAAGCGGATTTTACGGAAGATCAGTTGTTAAGATTAAGCAGCCATGATATAAAAATTATTGAAGTTCCGGTAGCGGAAATTATGCACTGTAATGGTTTGATCAGCAATATTATGCTGAAAGATGGTGTTCAGATTGATATCCAGGCTTTATATACGATACTTCCCTTTCGGCAGCAGTCAGATATCCCAAAACAACTTGGCTGCGGCCTTACCGACCATGGTCTGATCAAGATAGATGATGAGCAGCGCACCACAATTCCAGGAATATATGCGTGTGGTGATAACGCAGCGCTGATGCGGTCTGTTTCTAAAGCCGTTTATAGCGGAAATCTTGCCGGAGCCATCGTCAATGCAGAACTTACTGAGGAATTATTTTAGAATAATTTAAGAAGAATATTTACCGAATTTTCGCGAAAATATTATTCTCTGTGATTGACATCATAAGATTTTAATTTTTTACTTCTTATGTTTGACCTAACCAAATCAAACTTATGAAAAATACAGCACTATTACTAGGAGCCCTATTCTTTGCGGTTTCATGTACAAAATCTGAAACACAATATACTGATCAGGGAAATAAAAAGCAGACTGTAAATGACAGAAAATCTGACACCATTCAGACTTTAAACGAAATATCAGATACTCTGCAGATGGAGAATGACAGTATTGATGTGAAAACAGATAACTAATACCTGAAGCTATGAATCCAAAAGGAAAAATATTAATTATTGGCGGGCATGAAGATCGGGATGACAACAAAGTTGAAATGCAGGACAGCAACCGCAAATTTTTAAAAAATGAAATTCTAAAACTTTTAGCACAATCAAAAAACGACCGTATTGAAATCGTTACAGCAGCCAGTGCTGAACCTGAAAGTATGCGTGACACCTATCGGAAAACATTTGCGGAAATCGGGTATACCAATTTTGGTTTTCTGCATACTTTTGAAGAAACACCGGAAGATCATTATCTTCAAAGAATTTCAAAAGCAAAGACTGTGTTTTTTACAGGGGGTGACCAGAATAGAATCTGCAAACATCTAAATCATTCAGCCATTCGCAATCTCTTGCATGAAAAGTATACGAATGAAGAAAATTTTATCATTGCAGGTACTAGTGCGGGAGCAATGTGCTTACCTGAAGTGATTATTTTTGAGGCAGAAAATGGCGAAGCTATAATTAAAGATGACATCGAACTTGGAACCGGATTAGGTTTACTGGATAATCTGATCGTCGATACGCATTTTATCCACAGAGGGAGATTCGGAAGACTGGCACATGCTGTTTTACTAAATCAAGAACTCTATGGTGCCGGACTTGGAGAAGATACTGCATTACTCATAGAAGAGGGAAACAAGGCAATATGCAAAGGTTCAGGTATGGTACTGATGATCAGTGGTAGTGAAATTGATCAGACAAACATTAGCACGGTAAAGAAAAGCTCTCCGGTTTACGCAGAAAATTTCAAAGTTAACATCTTAACAGAAGATTGTATTGTTGATTTAAATACTGGTCAAATGACTGTATCTGCGCAATCATAATGGCCGTAGTTAAAGAAGAAAATGTGGTGAAGTTTTATTTTAAATGTTCTGGTAGCTATAAAGTTTTCTTAAACAAGATTTTTTTCGCTATTATCAGACCAATAAAACAACGCTTTAGTTATTTTTAGTGTTGTAAAAAATCTCTTCTTTAAATTATTTGTTATCCAAAGTTTAACTCTCGTAAACTACTGCGACTGAAAAATTTATTTCTATGTCTGTTGGATTAATTAATTGCAAATGTTTTTTATATTAACTTTTCTTAGATTGACGAATATTTTGTTTTAAATTTAAGACAAATAAAGATGAAATATTAGTATCTTTTTGGTAATAATACCCGATAATAAATGATACTATTGCAGGTAAGAAAAGCACTAACCCTTCCCTATCAATATAATGATTTAGCAATAAAGCAGCCGTAATAATGATCCACCCCGATAAAAAATAATAATTTGCCAACCGAAGATTTCGGTATCTAAGATCGTTTTTGCGGTAAGGGATGATTATAAAGCAAACATGCGCAAGAATGGCCCCGGTTAAAACATCAATTAAATGATGCTGATACGTCGTTAATGTCGAAATTCCTAAAAAAATAAGCCATATCATTACCAAATTCCGCCATCTTGAAAGATCTTTAAACACTGACCAGAATATAAAGGCAAAAACAATATGCAATGATGGTGATTGGTTGAATGGAGAATCAAATGCTTTTAAAAAAGAAAAAGGCAGCTTTAAAATACTATTGGACACTTCAGGTTTTGTAAAGGAAAATTGTAAAGGAACTGTAATGAAGAATAATCCTGCTACAATAATTGCAAAAAGTATTCTCCATGTTAAGATCTTTAATTGGTACTTATTTTTACAAGAAAAAAATACTGCGCAGAAAAAAATCCCACTCGCCATGTACGGAATAATCGACAATGGTACGAATGGAATAGAACTTTCAATGTCAAAAGTGAAAGATGGTACATGCTCTAAAGAAGATGCATACCAGGTACAAAAATTGTAGACAGCCACGAATACAATGGTGCAAAGGGTCAATGTAAATGCCTGTTGCCGGATTTTCAATTTCATTTCAGTCATTGACTTTTTTTAACAAAATTATCAAATAGAATATTCGTTGTTTTATAAGACTTTGAAGGGAAGATGATCGTTTTGTTCTTACCATATCAAAAATATTCCCCTCAGTATTGCTAAGATTTTAATGAAAACCTTTAATTGAATGATCCTTTGGAATGAGCATTTTTAATATAGGTAAAGCCAAAATGTAATTGGTGTATCAGACTTTCAGATAGGCTTTGATCTTATCTTTGGGAATCAAATCTAGAATATCATTTACATTAATAATTTTATGTTTATTGATGATGCTTTCCACCGCTTTTGTAGCATCAGAATAATTGATCAGCTGCTCGAGGAGCCCATAGACATTCACCATATTTTTGTGCGTATTTTCTTCATCACCGCCAAACCAAGAGCCGTTGAAATGGTGGCTGACATAATTCTTCGGTAAGTGTTGAGAAAAATATACTGAAGGATAAAGCGTGACATCGTGCTTCAGTTTCTGAATGGTGTCGCTGTAGCGGTCTGCCCCATATTCATTTTCCAGCATTTCAGAAAAAATATCGGTGTTGATACGCTCTACAAAACCATCTTGCTGATCGTAATATGATACAAAATCTTTTGACAGCTGGTGTTTTGGCTCAGCCATCCAAAAGGCAGAGTAAGGGACACCTTTCACTTCAAAACCGCAAACAGCTTTCTCATTCAGGAACTCATCCAGTGGCAGATTCAGCTCCATATCAGTATCCATATAAATGCCGCCTTGCTCGTACATCACTTTGGACCGAACATAATCTGAAACAAAAGCCCATTTCTTCTGAGCATATGCTTCTTTTACATAGTTGTTGTCTTTCAATGGTGAGTTTTCTTCGTTCCATTCCACAATTTCATAGTCTGGGTGAATCTTTTTCCAGGTATTGATGCAGTGATTTGCCAATTCGGTTTTTGGCTGTCTGCCAAACCAACAGTAATGTATTTTTTTAGGGATCATGTTTTGATATTTTGAATTAAATAACAAGAAATTCTGCTCGTGCTTTTTTTTCTTGCAAACATCAAACCTAAAATTAGTATTGGATAATTTTTTTTTCAATAAATCAAAAAAATCAAAAATTGATCTGTCATTACTCCAAATGATAGTGGTAAGGCATGATATTCGTTCTGGTTTTCTATTAGAATCTTTACTACTTATGGATCAATCAACTGACAACCGATATTTGCCCAAGCAATATGTAAAAATCACTACGCCGGATTGGGTTAAGAATGCCACACTTTATGAGCTCAATATCCGCCAATTTTCGGAGGAAGGTTCCTTCAGAGCTGTAGAAAGACATCTGCCGCGACTCAAGAAAATGGGCATCGATATCATTTGGCTGATGCCGGTTCAGCCTATCGGGGAATTGCACAGAAAAGGAAGTCTGGGGAGTTACTATTCTGTAAAAGATTATTTAAAAATCAATCCCGAGTTCGGTACAGAAGAAGATTTCAGAAGTTTGGTCAAAGCCATCCACGATCAGGGAATGTATGTAATTCTGGATTGGGTTGCCAACCATACAAGCTGGGACAATGAGTTGGTAACGCTGCATCCCGACTGGTATATGAAATCCAGAAAAGGTACTTTCCAGTCTACACGATGGCGAGATTATGATGACATTATAGAACTGGATTACAGACATCCTGATCTTCGGAAATATATGACTGATACTATGAAGTTCTGGATCAATGAATATCAGATTGACGGGTATCGTTGCGACATTGCGAGTTTTGTACCGCTCGATTTCTGGGAAAACGTGAGAGAAGAACTTGACCGTATAAAAAGCGTCTTTATGCTGGCAGAAGCTGAAGACAAAGAGCTTCACCGCAAAGCTTTTGATTCTACCTACAACTGGACACTCTGGAATATACTCCACCAGATTGCAATAAATAACGTGAGTGTAAAAACTCTGACAGAGGCTTATATAGCAGAACACGTCTCCATTTTTCCAAAAGCCGGCATCCGGATGAATTTCATTGATAATCACGACAAGAATTCATGGGAAGGAAACCAATATAGTAATTTTGGAGAGGCACTAAAAGCTGTAACGGTTTTTACCTTTTTGATGGACGGAATTCCGCTTGTTTACAGCGGACAGGAAGCGGGACTAGACCGTTCATTAGCATTTTTTGATAAAGATCCGATTGAATGGAAATCCCACGAGAACGAAGAACTCTACACAACACTTTTTGAATTAAAACATAAAAACCAGGCGCTCTGGAATGGTAATTTTGGCGGCGAAATGATAAGAATAATGAATGACAGAATGGATCAGGTGATCTCATTTGTAAGGGAAAAGAATGGTGATAAAGTACTGGCGTTTATTAATCTTAGTAAAGAATCTTTCATTGTTCAGTTTGATACGTCGTTTGATACTGGAATTTACACCAATCTCTTTACAGTTGAGAAAAAAATAGTTTCAGGAACTTTGATCATGACGATGGAACCTTGGGAATATATAGTTTTGCACAATTCCAAAGAAATTTGAATGAATATCGATATATAAAATTCAGTAGGTTTAATTTTTGTATCTGAATTTACTTAAACAACGAAATATATTCAAATATATAAAGAATATCATTTTAACAAATTGATGCGTTAACTTCTAAAATTGAAATAATGAATATAATTACGGGAGGAACGGGAAAAGTAGGTTCTGCAGTAGCACAATCTTTATTAAAAAGGGGTGAAAAGGTGAAGATCATTTCAAGATCTTCAAAAGATGAGCTAAAATGGAAGAAAAAAGGTGCAGACTGGGCTACTACCAATATACAGGACACTAAATTTATCCATGAAGTATTTAAATCAGGAGAAAAAGTATTTGTTCTAAATCCACCGGCTAATCCGCAGTTAGACACAGATATTGAAGAGTCAAAAACTGTTGCATTATTGCTAGAATCACTGAAAGATTCTGGTATTAAAAAAATTGTTGCTGAGTCAACAATGGGAGCAAGAGAGGGAAAAAATATTGGAGATCTCGGTATTTTATATAATCTGGAGAAGGGAATTGAAAATTTAGGAATTCCGTACAGCATTATCAGACCTGCATATTATATGAGCAACTGGACAACTGATTTGGGAAATGTAAAAAAGACTTCTGAACTGATATCATTTTTTCCGGCTGATCTCAGAATGCCAATGATAGCCTATCAAGATATTGGTGAGTTAGCTGCATATCTGATGATTAAAAAAAATACTGCCAAAATAACATCGATTGAAGGTCCTGAATTATATTCGCCCCAAAACGTTGCCGACACATTGAGCGAGGCTTTAAAACAAGATATTAAATTAAAAGTTATTGAAGAAAAAGACTGGTTTAATACTTATATTTCAATAGGTTTCTCCAAAGAAGCTGCTGAATCCTATACTAATATGACAAGTATAAGTCTGCGTGAATTCCAAAAAAACATTTTACAAAAGGTAAATCTACAAAAAGGAAAAACTACTCTAAAAGAGTTTATTGAACAACAAATAAAGTCTCTTGATTAATCGTTTTGTGAGATTAAGTTATAAAATGTGAGCTTTTTTCAAAAATTTATAGCTAAAAAACCAAAATTAGGTCAAGATATTTTCTTTAAGATATAACTGACTCATTTTTTAATAAAAAGCACAAAAGTGGAAATTTTGTACGGTGCTCAATGGAGTAGTATGATTTTCCGTAAAGCATTTTAAAGCTTCAAAATTTACGGAGAATATTTCTTTCATTGAAGTTTCAGAATATCATACCAAAAATCAAATTGTTTTTTCCGTATGAAATTCAAGAATATCTGAAACTATTCAATTTACTTTTTGGGTATTCCTACCTAACTTATTTTTTGATCTTTCGATCGGTGCTTCCGAAATATCTAAAACTGAAATATTTGTATATCCTTTTTCTAAAAGTGTATTCACAAAATTCCCATCTCCACCTCCCACATCGATAATATTAGCTGTTTTACGTTTTTAGATAATCTAGTGCCAATTTTAGGATACTCCTGTGTTCAATTAACTTCATTTACCTGTTTGGGGTAAAAACTCTTTCCCAATGAAACTTATTTACTCATGAGTAGTTTTTACCGATCCTAAAATCTCTTGAATTTGCCTTATTTGCTCTGGTGACAGCTCTTTTTTAGGAATCAAAATCGCAGATAAATTGTTTTGATAAATTAGAAACCAATTTTTCTTTTCAACTACCTTATAGATTTTTGACCAGAGAATTTCCATATAGAAAGATTCGCCTCTGATTTTTATCTTGTCATGCGTTAAATCCATATCCAACGTTTCCCTTAAATGATTGCTAGAGTAATAATTTCTTACAATTGTAGTAAATATAACGGTTGGCTGGATCACAATAATTAAAAGCAAAGTGATATACTGATAAATTACAGGTTCTGGAATATTTAAAAGATGTGAATAGTAAAACGCAATCCAAAGCACGAGTAATAAAGCAAAACAGACAAGAAATATCATTATTGGCTTTGAATATGCTAAGCTAAATAATATTTTTAAATATTGTCGGATGGTTACTTTTACTTTTAACTTCATTTTATGACTTTGATTTAAATATCTGCAAATTTTTGAAATAATTCAAGCATTTTGAGTAGATCTATGTCATCATTAAATGAACTTGTTGAATCGTTTTGATCTTTTTCTCAACGGGTTCTGATGAATTTCAGAATATTGGGACAGTTTGTAATATTTTACATATTTTATTTTCCGATACAAAACTTGAAAACTTCCTGCTTAAAGCAAAAAGATAAGTTTGGGGGACAAATAAGGTACAAGGGGTCTCAAACCCATAATAACTGGGTCAAACTTAATAAATATATTTTGGAAGAGCAAAAAAAAAGTTTGAAAATTCCATCATAAGTAATATATTCGATAAATTATTAACTATCTAAATGATCTTTTACTTTTCGGAAATCAATCTGTCGTTTAATGGTAATCAATTGATTAAAGAATCATTTAATTTTTACTTCTTCATGTATTGAACACATTTTTTACTTCCCAATGAGTATATATTTAAAATGTTAGCACAGATTTCGTCGAAATCGTTCTCAATAAAATATCAAATAGAAAAATACCGCTAAAATTACTGAGAAAAGAAGATTCAGTAGCAACCCGACTTTCATCATATCTTTCTGAGGTACTGATCCGGTAGCAAAAGCCATTGCATTTGGAGGAGTTCCAGCGGGTAACATAAACCCATAAGATGCTGCAATAGTCGCGGGAAATACCAATAACATAGGATTGATGTTCAGCTGATTTGAAAGGGTGAATAGTAGTGGCAAAATTAAAGCAGCACTTGCTGTATTGCTCATAAACTCCGTCATTATGATACTGAATATAATGATGATCCAAAGAAATAGAAACAATGGCACTATTTTCATTAATTGTACGATCTCATTCACAAGTAACAATCCCAAACCACTCTTATCAATCAGCATACCTAAAGTAAGTCCACCTCCGAATAGAAGCAAAACCTCCCACTGTACAGAATGTATGATTTCTTTCCAATTCAATATGTTTGTAACGTAGATAAGGAAAATCGCAACAACTGCCACCAGTGAATTGAAACCTTCCTGTATGTTTAGTAATGGAGCTAAAACACTATCCAGCATCCATAATGTCACCGTAAAAATAAATATAGAACCTATCATCTTAAACGGAATTTCTTTATTTCTTACAATCGCCATTTGCCCTATACTGAGCTTCTTATCCGGTTTGAAGTAAAACGTCAAAATAATAACCATTAAAGGAAAAGTGATTAGGAAAACAGGCAGGGAATATCTTATCCATTCCGAAAACGATAGACTGAGGACAGCTGCTCCAATAGCATTTGGTGGTGAAGCTATCATCGTGATAACGCCTCCAATATTAGCAGAATATGCAATCCCTAAAATTAGAAACTTCGATTCAGCTGTGATCACTTTAATTTTTAGTAATCCGAGCAGTCCCAAACCTAATGGAATCATCATCGCTGTTGCTGCTGTATTACTTACCCAGCAAGCACTTAGGGAAGTTGCCAACATTAGGAAAATTGCTGCTTTGTAAAAATTTCCTTTAGAAAGCTGAATCAGTTTTTGTGCTAAAATTTTGTCCAATCCATATCTACTTAATGTGCCGGCAATTACAAAGCCACCCATAAATAAAAAGATGATCGGATGCGCAAATTCTTTAAAAGAATCTTGAGTAGAAACTAATTGTAAAAATACAGCAACCACGGGAATCATCAATCCGGTAAGCGAGAGCGGAATAGCTTCTGTCATCCACAATACGGCAACCATAACCAACAATGCCAATGCTTTCTGAGCCTGCTGATTTTGAAAAATTGGAAAATTCAAAATGACACAGAAAAGCACTACAGAAATACATAGAGGTAGAATCTTTACCGTCTTTAAATTTTTTTCAACCGATATTTTTTCCATAAGATTTCTAATTTTCGGAATCGTATTTATTGTATTCTATCTTTTGAACTTCAAATTTCGCATAACTGAAATCTCCTGCAGATAATCTCCATACGACTTCCGCAGAAAAAGGAATTTGCATCCCATCAACCTCCTTATAATTTGACATTTTGCAGAACCAGGTTTCTCGTTTTTCGTTCGTCATAAAACGTTCTGTTTGCATCGTCGTAATTTCTCCGATCGCATTAAAGGTGACCATAAATTCAAATGAAGTTTCTTTATAGTGGAATGATATTTTTGCTGAATTTTCATCTATCGCTATCCATTTTACCTTTTCTGAAGGCAGCAGGTTTGTAGGAAACCAAACACTCTCTGCCATCCAACGTTGCAACTCACCCTCATTCAACGTCCTTCCCTTACTATTCACTACTATTAAGATATTCAATAATAATACTTTTAAGCTCCCTTGATCGGCAAGGTAACTATCGATAGCAGTGAACATCGTTGTTTCACCTTTCCAGATAAATTGTGGTTTGTCAACAGAAAAATATTGTTCGCCCGTAATGTTAATATATCCCTTTTTTAGATCACTCTTAAATTGTCCATTATGCTCCAACCGTATTACACTTATATAAGGTTGTCCATCTTTTAAAACTAATTTAAAATAACGCAGTACGGGTTCGGGTAGACCTTTTAATAGGTTGCTGTGATAAATTTGATCAGAAACATTTTTCGTATTCACATATAAGACTGCAACTTGTTTTTGGAATTTCAATCGCATTATTACTTTTCCAAGTAACAAGACAAGTAATAAGGTTCCAATAATTATCAATAAAATTATTATGGTCATCTTAAAGCAATTTGTATTTGTTTCTGATTGATGGTAATAGTGCAACAATGAGCATAGGAATGGAATAAAGCATATAAAACATCTGAAGCCATCCCACTCCCTGAATAAAATAAGTCTCCACCTGAATCCAGACGATCAGTGCAAAAGCGCAATAAATACTGTAGCTCCACGACCAATGCATGTCTTTAAATACATTAAAATATTCTGCGAAAGGCATCACTGGTTTTTTGATTAAAGCCCAAACTACGAAAATCGGGAAAATGCCTAAAACAAGAAGTAAAATTATTCCAGGAATAAGAAAATTATAGAATGGGGAGTTTTTAAGGATAGATAAAGGTAATTGTCCCAATAATCTTCCTGATGGCGAAATGATTAACATATTGCCACCACCAATTGCACCTACTCCCAAAAATAGGAGCAATGAAATATGTATTGAATGGGCTGTATTTTTCATAACGTATCTACTTATCTTATTGGTAAATCAATTATTAACAAACAAGTTAATGTGACGGCGAAGCGTAACCGGCTCGGGATAATTTTCAACATATCCAACTCTCAATAAGAATTGGATGTTCTCTTTGATGCCAATACCGTTATCAACTGCCGTTTTAGTTTTTTCTTCTTCTAAAATTTGTGTCATCGGATGAATGGCAATATTTCTGTCACGAACCTTTAACCAGATTCGTTGCAGTCTTCGCCCCGCATCTAATAGTGATAAAACAGAATTATCCCGGCTTGTGATCACCAACCAACCCGCAGATTGTGAAACCTGTTCTATAACCTGCGCAATGCTCTTTTCTCGAAAATCTTTCTTCATTACACTTTGTGTATCATAAAAATTACGAACAATCCAGCCTGAAATCCCCATAATTTCCATACTTGCAGGAGTAAGACCATCCTGGTATTTTTCCACATCTTCATTAGAGAATCGAATCCAGTTGGCCAATTCAGTTTGGGCAGCATCACGATAGGATTGTAATCTATTAGCTTCGATGGTTTGCTCATTCAAATACAAATGCTCTTTTGATGTATTGGGATAGTATCTTATAAAATCTGTCTCATCCTCCGATACATAATCCAAATCCTCCCTACTAATCGTTTTATCTAAATAATGAGATCGCAAAGTCCTTCGATGTCTAATTTTTTCAATCTCAAACTTTTGAATATTTAATGCCTTAGATAATTTGACATTTATAATTTCTTCATCCTGATTAGTTGTCGCTAGTAAATTGAATTCGCAACTATACCCCAGATTATTGGCTGCATATTCCAAATTTTGGAGAAATGCCCCGATTGATAAAATTGTTTCCCTCTGCATAGGATCAACCCCATCAAGCCATCTCATCTTGTCATTACAAATAGTCCAATGGAAAGGTTCGTGATATTTGACAAACCATGGTTGTGTGTTATGTCCACTAGGTGCAAGTGATGCCAGGATTAAAATTTCCATTTCATCACTTTGCATTGGGATTTTAGTTTTTTCAATTTCATCCAAATCGGCTCTTTCAAAATTAAATGTATCACTCGTCAAATAATAGGTAATCCCAGCAATAACAATGGTTCCGGATGTGTATTTTATAAATTTTCTTCTATCCATGATGTTATGAGTGATAAATACGTTTTACTCTGATTATTATCGTGGTGATCATTTTATAATTTTTTCAATTTTCGCTTCCATACTTTAACTAACTCATACCATAAGACGGAAACACTTCCTGCTCCACCTGCAATTAAAACTTGCTGAAAATTCAAATGTTCGAGCGAGAAAAAATCTGTTATTGGCGTGAAGTATAAAATCAAAACCATTAAAAAGATTGTAATTCCTGCTATAATGGGAAACAAATTGTTTTTATATTTTAATGTAGCAATGATAGAATAATAAAACGAACGGTTTTCGAAGGTTAAACATAGATTTGAAGTCACTAAAGTAAGGAACACCATTGTTCTTGTGATTGGTTCATTAAATCCTTGGTAAACTGAAAACTGATAGATGAACAATATCCCAAAAGTGATTACCAAACCTTGGACAACACTTGTCGAAAGCTCGTTCCAGCTGAAAAAAGTAGTTTTAAAAGATCTTGGTTTGAGAGTCATTGCATTCTTCTCGATTGGTTCATTTTCATAAACTATAGAACAGGTCGGACCCATAATAAGCTCTAAAAATATGATATGAATCGGGGAGAAAATATTAGGATATATCCACCCCAATGCCAGTGGAATAAATACAGTCAGAATGATCGGAATATGAATAGAAATGATAAACTGAATGGCTTTCTTGATATTTGTATAAATTTTTCTGCCCATTGCTACAGCATCCACCATTTTAGATAAATCATCTTTCAATAAAATCAGTGAAGCAGCCTGTTTAGCGATTTCAGTTCCCTTTTCACCCATCGCTATTCCGATATGGGCTGCTTTCAAAGCCGGACCATCGTTTACGCCATCACCTACCATCGCTACAATTTGGCGGTTAGATTTTAAGGCATTAATGATTTTAAGTTTGGCTTCCGGAAACATCCGTGTAAAAATGGTATTTGTCATTACAGTGGTTTGTAGTACCTCATCATCTAATTTCATTAATTCGTCGCCAGTAATACTTTTCTCATATCCCTTGAATCCAATTTGTTTTGCGATAGCTTCAGTTGTGGCAGAATTATCCCCCGTGATGATTTTTACGGCAATCCCCGCCTCATAAAAATCTTCTATTACCTTTTGAATATTCTTTTTAGGTGGATCATAAAATGCAATAATTCCTTTAAATTGAAATAAAAAGTTTTGCTGTTTTTCCGGATATGAATTACCACTAAATTCTGAAACACCTACACCCAACACCCGAAATCCTTGTTTTGCCAAAAGTTTTATAGCTTCATCAATCTGCTCCGTCTCAAATGGGTTAAGATAAGATACCGCCATCAATGCTTCGGGAGCACCTTTGGCGGCAATAATTCTATTACCTAACGAGTTTTCAAAAATATGGGTCATCATCGGTGGTTTACCACCTAAAGGATATTCGTGGACAAGCTGGTAATCCGGACGTTCATCTTCTGTTACTGACTCTTTGTAGGCTTGATGCAAAGCTATCTCCATCGGATCAAAAGGACTGGGTTCGCTTGCCCACATAGCGTCCACAATGAGCTGCTTTTCATCATCGGACAGGAGGTCTTGGAGCTGAAATATTTTGTTAGATGAGAGTAGGAATAGTTTTGCGACACTCATTTTATTTTCAGTCAGTGTTCCGGTTTTATCTGTGCAGATCACCGTAGCGCTTCCCAGTGTTTCAACTGTTTTCATCTGTTTTACCAAAATTCCCAATTTCATTAACCGCCAAGCCCCTAATGCCATAAATGTGGTAAATGCCACGGGAATTTCTTCAGGCAAAATACTCATCGCTAAGGTAAGCGACTGTAACAAGCTTTGTAGTATGTCCTGTGTATTCCAATAATTAATTGCCCAAACGATTACAAAAACTGCGGCTCCGGTGATTGCCATTTTTTTTACAAAATTCGCAATCTGTCTTTCCAATGGGGTTTTTTCTTCGGAAATGCCCTCCAGACTGCTTCCGATTTTCCCTAATTTGGTCTCGTTGCCAATCGCGGTAATGATAGCTACCGCCAAACCGCTTGCAACGGTTGTCCCACTATAAATGAGATGGTCTTCTTTGGATTTATCTTTAAAAAGAGAAAGAGACTCACCTGTCAATATGGATTCATTAACAGAAAAATCATTAGATTGAATAATAGTTCCATCTGCCGTGATGAGTGTGCCTTCCTCTACCATCACATAATCGCCAACCACTACATCTTCACTTTTAATTTCTACAATTTTACTATTGCGGATCACTTTGCAATTCGGCTGGGAAAGATGTTTCAATTTCTCCAGAGCATTTTTGCTTCTGGAATCCTGATACAAAGAAATGGACATTTGGAAGATGATCGCAACCGTCAGGAAAATACCATCACCTGCATTGCCACTTATAAAATAAATAGAGGCTGCTACCAGCAGTAAAATAAGCATTGGATCTTTTGCAATGCGTATTAAAGTATCAGTAAACGTGTTTTCTTGTTTATAATTGAGTTGATTTTTGCCATACTTTTCCCTTGCCTGAATTACTTCACTGTCAGCTAAACCCTGTATGTTGAAATTATCTGTTGACATTGGAAAGTTCGATTTAGGTGAGATTTTAAAATTTCTCTATGATTTATTAAAAACCAACAATGGCACTTTTGTCTGAAATGCATACTGCGCAGAGTTGCTGGAATAAAATATTCTTTCAAACCAATTTTTTGTTCGCCCCGTAAACATTATTAAAACAGATGGAGAAAATTGCATATTCTCAACAGCCAACTCGATGGCATCTACAAGATGAACACCTGGATCTTTATTAATAATATGTATATGGATGGGGTAATCTGTTAATTTTTCTATTTTGACTTCTATCTCTTCACGATGTTTATTTTCCTCTGATTTTGATGTGAAGTGTAATAATTCTATCGAAGCATTCAAAGCTTTAGCAAAAACTACAACTTCCAATATTTCATTGGTATAATCATCAAGATCTGATGCGTAAAGGATACTTTTGATATCACTAATCTTATAATCATAAGGAACAACAATTACGGGTGTCGCAGAATGGTTAATAAGGTTTGCTGCAATTGTTCCTATAATTTTTTCTAACTTACCAGCACCTCTTGTGCTGATGCAGATATAGTCAAAAGAATGTTCTTTAGCATATTCGATAATACAGGCATTTGGCAAAACAGAGATTTCTACAACATATTCAATTGGTACAGTCTGTATTTTTGAGCTCTTATATACGTCTTCAACAAAGTGCAGAAGTTTGGTACGGATCATATCTTTTTGTTCGTCTTCGTAATCATCCATTCTCACAGCATCCCAAGCGGATGGTGTTAGTGGATGGTGGACATTAAGAAAAGTAAGATGGTAATTATTTTGATTGGCTAATTGCATAGCGAAGATCAATCCTGCTTTTGAATGTTCTGAAAAATCTGTAGTAACAAGAATTTTTTTCATTATTTTTAATTAAGATTTATTGATTATTAGTTGTAGAAATAATTAAAGTTTGGATATTTTGGACCAACTAAATGATCTTAAGAATATAGATCTGGAATCACTATATCTGATGTTGTGCATTCTATTATTTCTTAACCGACTTTTTTAGTCATTGAAATTGTTAGTAAAAAAAAACTATCTTTTAATGCTTTTACACTGTGGGTAATGTTTTCATGCAACGCAATCATTTGGCCTTTTTCAAGTATAGTATTTTGAAGTTCTGTATAAAACTCTATCTGCCCTTCTAAAACCTGAACACTAATAATGCCAGCTGCTGTGTGCGGTTTTAATTCGGCATTTTGATGTAATCCAATGATTAAAATTCGCATCGTGTCAGATTTGAAGACCGTCATCGAATTTCGATCACTTTCCGCCCATGTCTTCTCATCTTTAATTTGTTTGAGGAGATCATTTACATTTATCTCAACCATTGAAGCATCTAAAATACGTTCACCCTCTGGACGTTTTGAGGTACTGTCATTCATTTTATTTTCGATCAGATCATTGCTTGGATTTGCGGATAATTTTTCTATAATTTTTGAAATTCCATCATCTGCCGAAATTCCATAACCATTTACTAAAATTCCTTTAACATTAAATTTCGTAGATGAAATTACATAGAGTATTGACTGGTAATCCGGATCGGAATTTCCCTCAAACCTGTAAACTTTATCTATCTTAAAATCTATAGGAGAAAGCATTAAATTTTCGTTGTGACAAATTTCACAATCGTCTTTATTGTTAAAATCGTGCGTGTAGCCTAATTTTGCTAATTCATTGATCGTTTGGGACAAGGTCCCAAAACTCTCATCTAAATCATTATTATTCATATGATATAAATTTTGGCAATTGCTGAATTCGAAGATTTATTCGTAACCGCTTTTTATGATAGTTAATATCATTTTAAACCGTTCATTAGCTTTCACTACATTGGGTTTATGAGCAGGAATAATGATAGATTCCCCAGTCTCCAACATGAAGGATTTTCCATCAATAAGAATCTCGGCTTTTCCTTCTATAATTTGTGCAAAAGTATCAAAGGGTGATGTTTTTTCAGTTAAACCCTCACCGCTGTCGAAAGACATGACGCTGATGTTTCCTGTTGATTTCTTCAAAATAGTTTTACTGACTACAGAGTTCGGTATATACTCTATAATCTCCACACTAATGAAGGTTTTTGATTTTTCGATTTCGTTTTGTTCCATAATGGAAATACTGATTTATTATTGATTTAAATTATATAGATAGTTATGTGGAATCAAAAATCTTCAAGATTTTGTTTCCTTTTTTTGCCAAGCTTTTTGAAATATGATGGCGTAAGACCTGTTATCTTTTTAAACTGATTAGATAAGTGTGCAACACTACTGTAATTAAGCTGATAAGAAATTTCAGAAAGATTTAATTCATCATATAGTAATAATTCCTTTATACGTTCAACTTTATGTAAGATGATGAAATGTTGAATCGTTATCCCTTTCACCTCAGAAAACATATTGGCTAAATAAGTATAATCATAACCTAATTTCTGACTTAGAAAATCCGAAAAGTTTTGCTGGGGTATTTCGTCAGCATAATGTATCATTTCTATAACGACTGTTTTAATCTTTTCAATCAAAATACTTTTCTTATCTTCAAGCAGTACTAAACCTGATTTTTTTAAAATTTCAGATAGTTTAAGTCTTTTTTTTTCACTTGTTTTTTCGCATGTTTCTACTAAGCCCAATTCTAAAGATGAGTATCTGATTTTTAGTTCTTCTAAAGCATCCCTGACTACCATTTTGCAACGAAGGCTGACCATATATTTGATGTATAACTTCATATATTGTTATTGGTGTTTGCATTATGTAACGATTATTTAAGATATTTTTTGGTCAATAAATAAGGATACGCCTTATGGGAAATTTAGAAAATAGAAAGATGTGACCAGGTCAATTATATCAAAGGTAGTCGTTTTAAACTAGGATGCACCAATATAAATTTTTCTTTTTTCAGAAACTCTAATATCTCTGATAATTAAATAGATAGACAAACTGATAATCGCTGAGAAAAAACACCAAACAGACAAAACGTAATGCTCGTAAAAAATTGCAGAAACAACATAAGAAATAACAATGGCAACGCCGAAGATCCAGATTTTTTTTATTGAAGAAAAGAAAGCCGGAGCTACTGTTGCAACAGCGTACAAAATAGTGCCGTACCCTCTGAAAATCGAAGGATAATCTTGAATATATTTTATATGTCGACCTTCTATTTTTGCTTCTACATTAAATGATAATAAGCAACACGATAAATATACACTTACCATTATTCCTGCAGCCAAAAAAAATTTTAGAATCTTCTTCTTTTTGTCATTTTTCTCATGTATTAGGATGGATAACGGGACCCAAAAAGGCCAGAGTATTTGCGCAAAAAACAAAAATAGATAGGTAAATACTTCTTGCATATTCCGATAGTCGGGATTAGAAATCGTTATCCACAAAATACCTTCTGCTATTTGCTGTACCCCAAATAATAATGGAATACTCGCAAACAACTGGGTCGAAGGATGTTCCGTTTTTTTGAGACAAGCAATACCGATGATGGTTAAAACGACTCCTGATGTAAAACTTGCACTCGCTGAAAAACACATATTTAGTATATCTTAAAATTATATTTAGCCTCCTAAAATGCTTTTCATTTCCTGATACTCATCTTTGCTGATTTCTCCGGAAGCAAATCGTTTATCTAAAAGATCAAGTGGTGTGTCTTTTGCGTTTTTCTGCCCAGGAATATTATAAGGTATGGCAAAAATCCAAAATAGGAATACTACCCATAATATCCACCATAAAAAATGCATTCCCCAAAATTGATAGTTCTCGTGATACATCGTATTAATTGTTTAAATGTGAACGTAAGAACCAAGCCATCTTTTCGTGTGTTTGTATCAAGCCTGTCACGAAATCCGCACTACCTAAATCATGAAACTCTTCTCCAAAACTTTTGACATGCTCACATATATTGATGATGATGCTCTGATGATCTTGCAATAGCTCCTTAATAAAACCTTGGCTGTCATTTTTTTCTGATTTGACCTCAGTAAGATGAGTGAGGCTGAGGTAAGATTTTAGTGTTGCTGGTGCATAATGTCCCAAAGAACGGATTCTTTCTGCTACACTGTCTATAATTGCATCTAATTGTATGAACTGAGATTCAAAAAATTTATGCTTGTCATAAAAATCAGGGCCTTCAATATTCAATGCGCATTTTTGGTTTTGACATATAAAACGTTTTCATCTGCCAATAATTTCACTAACTCATCCACGACTGATTGACGATGAGCATCCGCTATTCCTATTTGTATTTTCATTTTAAATATTTTTATTATTATAATTTTATTATTATTTTTTCATTCATCAACTCGTATGATTATGAAACAATTTCATCACATTACGAGGTTAAAGATTGGTCCTATTGAATGATCTTATCCTTTAAAAGTGCTCCATCGGCAGAATAAAACAAGAAATGTTTTGAAGAACCCTTTTGAACCGTTACTTTATAGACTTTAAGCTGATCTAAAGAATAGTCTCTGAATATTTCTTCTTTCTCTTTGGCAATTTTCCAGTTCTTGTAAACTCCCTTTTTGATAGCATCTAAAATGGGTTGAGGAAGTTGTGAATCAATCTTCTTATGGATCGCAATCTTTTTTCCATCTCTTGAATACATTCCCTCCTGATGTTCTCCACCTTCCCAAAATTCTGCGACAAAATAGTCTGAAGCTGATGATGAGTTTAATGATGGGTTATAATCGTACCAAACATTTCTAAAATCTTCCGTCGGATAACCTCTCCATTGCTCGTTTTGAACTGCTGGGTGGTCTTTAACAAAATTTTCAATCACATCTTTAGGAACATCATTCCTCAATATTTTTTCAGGTTTAATATATGAGGCATTATTTACTCTACTGTCAACCTTCTGACCAAAAACGGTGGTTGTAAATGCAACTGACATGATTGCCATTGCTAATATTTTAATTTTATTTTTCATTATTTCTTTACTTTTGTTGAAGATTGATTATTTCAACGGTTTATATTTATTTTAAAACAGTTTTATTGATTGAAAGCCCTTATCTATTATTATAGGATTGGAATAGTTGATCCACCGACTTATCCAATCTCTCCATATCATTTCTGAAATTTCTTCTAAAGATTTCATTCTCCTTTACAGCCTGATCATCAAATTTTTCCAAATCCTGTTCGAAAGCATCGCTTTTTTCTTTTAGTTTGACCCTTAATTTTAAGATTTCGCTTTTTGCTTGATTATAATTGGCATTCATTTTTTGCCTCTCATTCGCGTTCATTTTTAAACGAACAGAATCAAGTATCCTGATATCTTCACTGCGTTCTGCAATGGTACTGTCGGATTCCATTATGAAATACTGCCATTCTGCGGTTGCTTTTGCTTTGACTGCACTATTTTTATCACGTGTTGCATCGTTCAATTGTTGTTGTGCATCGTTTAGTTGTTCTTCTGCATGTATAACTTCTTTGTTGGATGTTTTATCACAACTCATCATTGATGCTGTTACTGCGATTAATAAGATTATATTTTTCATATTTTAATTTTACGTTATAGATGAAGAATTGCAGATGATATATTTCTTACTTCGCTTTTGAACATTGTAAACGATGTAAAATGATCTGGAGCAGAACTATTTTAGATAGTTGCGTGCAATATTGTAGTATACTCATAATAATGGTGTTGCCATTCTATTGGCTTTATTTGGTTCGTAAATCAATTGATAAGAATTTCATCGCATTTACTCCTGTAACAGGTATTTATAATCATTCTATTATTTGATTTTTCTGGTTTTCTTTTTAAATCCAACTTAGAAGCGCATCTGCTTCGTACGATAAGTTGCAGATAAAGTTTACTGTCTTTTAGTAGGCATATTCATACTCTACGTCTAGCTCATTTTTAACTTTCCATATTCCTGGAGTCTTCCAAGCAATACGGCCTGCCTCATCTTTGTGCGGCCATGAATCTACTTTACCTGTTAAAGTTGCAGTAGTTCCGGACACTGAAACTTCAATGTTGCTGTCATCAATAACACTTCTTTTCAGCGCATTTTCAATATCCTTTCTTTCAATCATATCATTAAATTTTGATTTGATCATGATGTTATTGGTAATGGCTTTAATACCTGGTAAATAGCTAACTGCATTTTTAGCTGCTTCTTTTTGGTAGTTCCAATGAACATCACCATCTAATGTTACCCTGCCATTTTCAACTTTTACATCAACTTTATCATCTGGAACTGCATAATTTGTTTTTAGTGCAATAAGAACTTCATTGGCAATTTCAACATCACTTTTCATGTAGGAATTGGGAATATGAACCTCAATATTTTCAACAATAGCCTTTACACCCTTTATCTTTTTAGCAGCTTCTTCTGCCTCCATTTTTTTCGCATAACTGTCAACGATTCCGGTCAAAGAAACGACTCCGTCTTTTACAATTACTCCGATTTCGGCCGAATGTAATAAAGGCTCCCACTTGATCGCATCCTGAACATCTTTTTGTAATTCTCCGTTTGTTTTCATTTGTAATACATTTTGTAAAAACTGAATTGTTTTAACACTGTAAAATTACATCCATTTGCAAATCAAATAATTACAGATTGATTCCAAAGGATTGCAAGTATCACACATTGGAATAATTCACTTCATTGTTAAAAATGTGTGATGTGTGTAAATATGAATTTTTAATTGATAACGTTAATGAATTATTACTGTTTAAATATTTTTAAGTAGTAAACCTATTGCGCAAAAAAGTCCAATTAGGGACGTGAATAAAAATGCTTAAAAAAAAGTTTTAAATAAAACTTGGAAGGAAATTTACGGTCTAAGCAACAAGAGAAAATTTAGATTGAAAGGTCAGACTTATAATTTAAAAAAAAAGAAAAATATTGATATGGTAGCAAAAATGAAATGCAAACTAAATTAGAAATGGGAATTAAGCAATGAGAGATTTATAAGAATAGTATTGCCTAATCATTTTAAAAACGATTAGGCAATATATCATTATTTTTTAAGCGATAAAACATAAAGTCTAAAACATGTAAAACTGATTTATTACAGATTCTATTCTTGAAATTACTAGAATTGATACTTTAAACAAAAAAAAATTCATTATATGCATATAAGCTCATTGAGATTTGAAGGGTCGGTAAAACATACGTACTTGGAACATCTCAGATTCAGTTGATGAAATAACATAAACCATTAAGGTTTCACCTCACTTTTCTTGAGTTCCTTATCCTTTTTTCGTTGAATTTTTTTAAAGTAACCACGGAATAAAAAATTGTGTTTTAATGCTTCCATATTTTCATTGAGCTTTTCCGAAGCTTCCTTTACATTGATCATTGTGGAGTCAATATTTTGGACAAGCTTTTCATCTTTTGTAATATAATTTAATGAGCCTTTTCCAGATTTGATTTCATTGATATAATCATCTACATTCTGAGATATCTTATTGATGTCTTCACTGGATTTTTCTAAATTAGAAAAAACATTTTGAATTTGTAAACGAGATTTGGGATCACTCAGAAGTACAGCCACCGCACTCTCATCATAATCAATTTTAGAAATCACAGAATTTACTTTTGCCATTGCTCGAGAAACATCATCGACAGTTCTTTTCATTCCTGATATAGAAGATCGCATGTCATTTTCCATAAGAGAGTCACTTAATATTGCACCCAAGAAACCTTCGCCTTCAACAATCTTATGCGTAATTTTAGCTAAATCAGCAGTAATCAAAACAGCGCTTTCGTTGGTTTTACTAAAGGTTTCAAGAATTTCATCGATCGTAATTTTTGTTTTGATTTGAATGTGATCACCGGTAACCACCACTTCATTCATTTTGTTATCTCCCGGGATAATGTTAACAACCATACTTCCTACCAAACCATCAGAAGCAATATTTGCCACAGCATTTTTTTTAATAAATCTGGAAGCCTCCTGCTCGACGGACATCTCTACAGTTATTTTACCTTCTGCCGTCATTTGTATATTTTTTACGGTTCCTACATCCACACCAGAATACCGGACATTATTACCAACTTGCAAACCGCTTACATCTGTAAAAATTGCAAACAGCTGAATATTTTTGCTAAAGAGATTCTGACGTTTTCCAACTGAATAAAGCGCTGTAATAAGAAGTATAGTTCCAACGATTATAAAAATTCCCACGTATATTTTTTTTGAAGTAGAGTTTTCCATAGTATTAATTTTTAAAGAAGGCTTTAATCTGTGGATCATCAGAATTTGAGAGCTCTTGAAAAGTTCCTTCCGCATAATTTACACCGTCTACCAGCAAAATCATACGGCTTGATATTACCCTGGCACAATCAACATCATGGGTAATTATTATTGATGAAGTTTTATACTTTAGCTGTATATTTCGAAGTAATTCTATAATTTCTTTCGCTGTGATAGGATCCAAACCTGTTGTAGGTTCATCGTAGATCATAATTTTAGGTTTCAGAATTAAAGCTCTCGCTAATGCAATTCTTCTTTGCATTCCTCCAGAAAGTTCGGATGGCATTAAGTCAATAGTTTGTTCTAGACCTACATCTTTCAAAGCTTCTGTCACTAAAGTCTCTGTTTCTGTAAAATGATCACTTTGATCTTTACGTCGCCTGAGTGGAAACTCTAAGTTTTCACGAACAGTCATAGAGTCATATAAAGCACTTCCCTGAAACAGAAAACCAATTTCATTTCTTAATATATCCAGTTCTTTATGCTCCATGCTTGTAATATCTTCTCCCTTTATTGTAATTGTGCCAGTATCTGGTTTTATTAAACCAACAAGACATTTCACCATAACTGATTTTCCAGAGCCTGATTTTCCCATAATCACCAAGCTTTCCCCTTCTACAAGTTTTAGATTAAACCCATTCAAAACATGATTCTCACCAAAAATTTTTGTTATATTTTTCAGTTCTAAAACTGTCTGTAAGTTATTTTCCATCATTATTTATATATCAAAAATTATATCGGTTACAAATACGGCGATAAAATCTATCACAAATATTAGCATTGAAGTGTATACTACAGCAGCATTAGATGCCTCACCCACTCCCACAGTTCCTTTCGCACAATTATATCCTTTATAACAACCAACCAATCCGATTGCAAAGCCGAAAAAAAATGATTTTATAGCCGCAGGAATAATATCACCAAACTCAATGGCATTAAATACCTTATTGAAGTAAAGAATATAGGAAACATCTGATTTCAAATTTTCAACCATCGCTGATCCAACAAGCGATATACTGTCACCTACAATAATTAAGAGCGGAAGCATCAGTGTACTCGCAACGATTCGGGTAACGACTAAATATTTAAATGGATTTGTACCTGAAACTTCCATCGCATCAATTTGTTCTGTAACCCGCATAGATCCTAATTCTGCCCCTATTCCTGAGCCTATTCTTCCTGCAGAAATCAGAGCGATAATCACAGGACCAATTTCTCTTATGATTGAAATGCTAATCATTGAAGGAATCCACGACTCAGCACCAAATTGCTCGAGCGTTGGTCGAGATTGTAAGGTGAAAACCAAACCTAGAATAAATCCGGTAACCATCACCAAAAGCAGCGATCTATTTCCAATGTTGTAACATTGCCGAATAAGTTCTTTAAACTCATAGGGTGGAACGAAATGTTCTCGAAAAAAACGCTTGGCAAATAAAGTGATATCTCCTACTTCTGAGAAAAAGGATTTTATCGATGACCTTGAAAGCATTGATACAGACATAAAATATTGTTTAAGAAAAGCAAATCGATCTATTTATAAATGGGAATATTATTCAGTTTGGGGAAAATAAACAACCTTACCATTGTTTGCTCATTTCTAATCTCGTTAAGGTACACTCAAAAGATCATCTTGACTTTTTGCACTGATAATCCTGAACTGATTCTTCCAACCATTGTGTAAGAGAAACATCTTAAAAAAACTCAGATCATTTTTAAATTTTGTAGTGAGCGTACAATTCTCATAATTTAAAAATTGTATCGTGAGTAACATCAATTTGTTTAAATTCTTCATCTCTCGATTTGAATTTATATTTAAAATGGATCGCTTAATTCACTTGTTCTGATCAGTTTTTTATTGACAAACTCTTCTAAGCCCAATGCGGCCATTTCTCTTCCGTAACCGGAATTTTTTGTACCTCCAAAGGGAAGATCAGCCTGAGTCCATGTTGGATGATTGATAAAAACCATACCTGTATCAATTTGATCAGCAATTCTTTTTCCTCGGTCAATATCCTGTGTAAAAATTGAACCTCCCAATCCGTATGGTGAATCATTCGCCAATTGGATGGCCTCTTTTTCATTTTTTACCGTAAAGAAAAGTGCCACAGGTCCAAAAAACTCCTCATAAAAAACAGGATTCTCAGATGTAATATCTGTCAAAATCGTCGGCTCCATGTAGGCACCATCTCTCTGAACTCTCTTACCACCTAAAATAATCTTAGCGCCACCATCGACAGCTCTTCTCACTTGTGTTTCAATATTTGAAGCTGCTTCTTCACTGCAAAGGGGACCTAAATCTGTAGTGTTTTTTATTGGGTCACCAACTTGTAAACCTGACATTTTTTCAGTGAATTTTTTCAGAAATTCTTCAGCAATGCTTTCTACCGCTATAAATCGTTTCGAGGCTACACAGCATTGTCCGTTATTATTAATCCTTCCCACAACTGCCCATTCTACCGCTTTATCAATATCGGCATCTTCTAGAATAATAAATGCATCACTTCCTCCTAATTCTAAGACCGACTTCTTGATATGTTTACCGGCCTCAGTTGCTACACTTATTCCTGCGGCTTCACTTCCAGTGAGTGAGACGCCTTTAATTCTTGGATCAGCAATCAATTTTGAAGCGTTTTTTCCAGATAAAAATAGATTGGTATACAATCCGATTGGAGCACCAGCTTCTTTAAATATATCTTCAATCGCTAATGCGCATTGTGGAACGTTTGAAGCGTGTTTCATAAGTATCGTATTACCAATCATCAAATTAGGAGCTGCAAAACGGGCAACTTGGTAAAATGGGAAATTCCAAGGTTCAATTCCCAACAAAACACCAATTGGACTGCTTCTGATGAATGCTTCTCCATGATCTGGATGCAATACTGTATCAGCAAGAAGAACTTCAGCGTTTTTAGCATAATAATCAAATATTTCTGCACTTAATTTTATTTCACCCTCTGCGTGAGTAAGCAGTTTACCCATTTCTAAAGTAATTAGTTTGGAAAGCTCCAACTTCTTTTCTCTCAAAAGACCGGCAACTTCGTATAAAAGTTTTGCCCTTTCTTTATAATCTATCTTTTTCCATACATCAAATGTACTTGTAGCATTTGCTACTGCTTTTTCCAGAGACTCAGAGGTAATTTCTTCAAAGCTCTGTATAAGTTCATTTGTAGTGGGATTGATGGTTTGAAATGCCATAATTTTAATTTTTAAAATATTAATATCTTAGTTCGTTGGTTTTATTGAATTGGATATCTTCGATAGTGATTGAATAAACATTCAGCTTCCAATGGTTCGAATGTAATTTGCAATTAAGTGTTTGCAATCATTTAAGCGAATCCTTGAGAAATAAAAACTTAAAAGCACTTTCTATTCGTGCTTTCAAGTAATAACACCACTAAATATATTTTGCTAGTAAGCTGTTTCGTATTCTACAGCCAGTTGATTTATAACCTCCCAAATTCCGGGCGTTTTCCAGGCAATACGTGCTGCTTCGTCTTTTGCGTACCAAGAATGAACGGTTCCGGTTAAACTTACAATTGTTCCGGAAACAGATACAACGATATCTTCACTATTGATAACGCTTCTTTCTAATGCATCTTCAACATCTTTCTGCTCAATTTTGTCATGAAATAATGATTTAACAGCAATATCATTGATGATAGCTTTCACGCCAGGAAGAAGATGAACAGAATTTTCAGCCGCTTCCTTTTCATAATTCCATTGAACCTCGCCCTCTAAAGTCACTCTTCCATCCTCAACCATCACATTTATTTTATCATCAGGAATTGAATAATTTGCTTTAAAGGCTGCTAAAATCTCATTCGCGACTTCTGCGTCACTTTTTGTGTATGAATTATGATAAATCACTTCAATATTTTCAACAATAGCTTTCACTCCATTAATCCCTTTCGCTGCGGATTCCGCTTCAACTTTTTTCGCATAACTGTCAACGACTCCAGTCAAAGAAACCACTCCGTCTTTCGCTGTAACTCCAATTTCTGCTGAATTTAATAATGGTTCCCATTTAATAGCATCCTGCACATCTTTCTGTAGTTCTGCGTTTGTTTTCATTTGTCATGAATTTGGTAGAAACTGAATTGTTTCAATAGTGTAAAATTACATCCATTTGTAAATCATATAATTACAGATAGATTGAAAAGGCTTGCAGTTATCACACATTGGGATAATTCACTTCTTTGTTAAAAAATGTGTGATGATTGTAAATATCAGATTTTAATCAACAACAGCGATGCTATACTAAATATTCATCTTTGCAAAGTAATTATTATGTTACACCAAATACTCTAAATTATGGAAACGAATCTTAAAAATGAAAATTTTACAATAAGCGGTGACTGGACTTCACAGTCCAAAAAATTGAAAGAAAAATATTCCTTATTAAAGGATTCAGACTTACAATTCGACAGCGGACAAGACAATGCTTTGATTGCAAGAATTGAAAATAAACTCAGTAAGAATCGTGCAGAAGTGATTGAAATGATTACCCGAAACGTTATTTCCTAATCGAACATAAATTAAAAATAATCAGCAAAAACAATATGGAAAATATTTTAAATCGTTATAAACAAAAGCTTGATTTTGATGAAAATAAACAAAGTTTTAGTGAAATACACAACAATCAAGTAACTGCGTTCTATTACATGGCGGATACTACCGTCAATTTGGATAAAGATCTCACAAAAGTTATAGATTCAATTGAAGTATTGCAAAAACTTCACAAAAAATCAGAATTGATCATCAAGATGAATATTGATACTGATGAGGATACACAATATATATCCATTCTAAAGGAAATTAATACGTCGACAAGTTATCTCAAACAGCAGTTTCTGTATTTGAAAGAAAACATCATCAAAAAAGACCAATTCAATAATTTTTTATTTTGGAAATATAATCTGTATATCATGAATAAAATTAAACTCAATCACAAAAAACTGGAGCAGATGGGATTGAGCACACTTCAGAACCAAGAAAAATTATACTGGAGAACATCAATCTGTAATACGCAAGATGAAGTTTTTTCTCTGATTGTTTCACTAATGAGTATATGTAAACTTGAGATCAACTTCGTAGAAGAATATTTTCCAAATAAATGGAACGAAAGTAGTCTAGAGATCAGCACTTTAAAACCATTACATAGAAAATATATAAACAGTGAAAACAGTAATCGCTATAAACACAAAAATGTCTGGATGTCAGTAATGGATTTTTTTGCCGGTGACACCACTATATCCCATTTGTAAGGAGAATTTCAAACACACCAGAACATAAAATTCTTATAATGTGTGATATATACAAAAACTACAAGGAGACTTGCAACGTTTTTCGTTTACAATAGACCAACTTTACTTTAAACCAAAATCAATACAAAATGTCAAAAGAAAAAGATAGTAAAAAATCTACGGATAAAACGGTTGCTTTAAAAACAACAAAAGAAAAACGTGTTGATAAACTCGCAAAACGTAAAGAAAAAGAAGATCAAAATAAACTAACGGATCAATAATGATCACTGTAAAAAAAGAGGGAATTCTTCTTAAAAAAACAGAGTTAGACTTTGAATGTGATGGCGTACTGAATCCCGCTGTAATCAAAGATAATGAGAAAACACATCTTTTTTATAGAGCGGTAGCCAAGGGAAACATTTCAACAATTGGGTATTGCTCACTTTTAAATCCTTTGGAGGTTCAAGAAAGATATGAATATCCTATATTACGGCCTGAATTTGGATATGAGAAACATGGTATTGAAGATCCTAGAATCGTTAAAATTGAGGATATTTTCTACCTTACCTACACCGCCTATGATGGCATTAATGCTTTGGGAGCCTTAGCGATTTCTAGGGATCTCACAAACTGGAAGAAATTGGGCATTATTGTTCCTGAAATTACTTTTGAAGAATTTAAATATTTTTCAGAAATCGACAAATCCCACGATGAAAAATATATTCGCTTCAACAAATTTCAGATAAGTCATCAGGAAAACACAGAAGAAGTTTACTTATGGTGCAAGAATCTCGTTTTTTTCCCAAGAAAAATTAATAATAAATTCTATTTTCTTATTCGTATTAAACCTGATGTACAATTAGTTGCCGGCATAGAAAAAATTGAAGATTTAACATCTCAGTTCTGGAACAACTACTTTCTTAACTTCAAAGAACATATCGTGTTGTCTCCTAAGCATGAGCATGAGATTAGTTACATTGGATGCGGATGTCCGCCTATTGAAACAGAGAGAGGATGGCTTATCATTTACCATGGTGTACATGATTCTGTTGAAGGGTATGTGTATTCCGCATGTGCAGCATTGCTGGATTTAGATAATCCCGGAAAAGAAATTTCAAGGCTTCCCTATCCTCTTTTCAAACCACAAGAAAAATGGGAATTGAAAGGTGAAGTTAACAATGTCTGTTTTCCTACAGGAGCCGTGGTTGAAGATGATACACTGTTTATCTATTATGGTGCTGCAGATCAACGTATAGCAGTTGTTTCGGTGAATATATCAGAATTACTGGATGAATTGATTACCTATAAATACCTAGATGTAGAAGTTAATAACCTTTAAAAAATTTTAGAATGGAAAACATGAATACAGACAATGTAGTTAGAAGGATAAAAAAAACAATGCCTAAGATTATTAATTCCATAGTTCATCCTGAACCCTATCTACCCGAGATTGTTTTTATCACCTCATTCCCTCCAAAGGTTTGTGGTATTGCTACGTATTCTCAAGATCTTATCAAAAGTTTGAAAAAGAAATTTGGAGATTCGTTCAATACCATGATATGTCCTATCGAAACTGAAGACGAGCAGTACGATTATATTGAAAAAACTCCTTATCGTCTCAACACTTCAGATTATAACTCATATGTACAATTAGCAAATCAAATTAATCAAAATAACAGGATCGAGTTAGTGATACTTCAGCACGAATTTGGGTTTTTCTCTACCATAAAAAATGGGTTATCACAATTCTTAAAACTATTGGAAAAAGATATTATCATTACATTTCACACTGTTCTTCCAAGTCCTGATTTGCAATTGAAAAAACACGTACAGGAAATTGCACATTGCTGCCAATCTATCATTGTAATGACGGAAATTTCTGCTATAATTTTGTCGAAAGAATATGGAATTCCGTTAGAAAAAATAAATATTATTGCTCACGGAACACATCTTCTTCCTCTTACAGATAAAACTGAATTAAAAGATAAATATGATCTGAATGGAAAAAAAGTACTGTCAACATTCGGATTATTAGGTTCTGGGAAAAATATTGAAACGACCTTACAAGCATTACCGGAAATCATAGCTGATCATCCTGATGTTTTATTTTTAGTAATCGGAAAAACACATCCGGGAATCGTAAAAAATGATGGCGAAGAATACCGTCAATTTCTTGAAAAAACAGTGCAGGATCTACGTCTTGAAAATCATGTAAGATTTGTTAATGCATATTTACCTTTAGATGAGTTACTAGAATATCTGCAACTAACTGATATTTATCTTTTTACTTCAAAAGATCGAAATCAGGCTGTGAGCGGTACATTTTCTTATGCAATCAGCTGCGGATGTCCTATCATTTCTACGCCAATTCCACACGCTGTAGAAGTTTTGAAAAAAGAAACAGGAATTATCATCGATTTTGAATCGCCAAAACAATTGGCAAATGAGGTCAATAAAGTTCTGAAAAACGAACAAATACAAGAGCTACTAAGAACTAATGCACTTGAAAAAATGGCCCCTACCGCATGGGAAAACTCATCCATATCTCACGCCCAACTTTTTGAAAAATCGGGTGCAAAAAAAATTCAATTGCAGTATGCTATACCTGAAATCAATTTAATTCATATAAAAAATATGACAACCGATTTTGGAATGATTCAGTTTTCTAAAATCAATAAACCTGACATTGATTCCGGATATACTTTGGATGACAATGCTCGTGCTTTAATTGCCATTTGTGAACATTTTGAACAAACTCGGGATCAAGAAGATATAGAATTGATTGAGATTTATCTTGATTTTATAGAATTTTGCCAACAGCCTGATGGTAGTTTCCTGAATTATGTGAACGAGGAAAAAGAATTTACGCAACAGAACTATGAGACCAACTTAGAGGATTCCAATGGAAGAGCAATTTGGGCTTTAGGATATTTGATTTCAAAAAGAGATATTCTTAACGATCATCTTTTAGGAAAAGCAGAAAAAATAATTCAGAAAAATCTTCCTTTAGTACAAGATATATATTCAACCAGAGCAATGGCATTCATTATAAAAGGTTTGTACTATCAAAATTCTGACAAGAATATAACTTTACTTGATTTGTTAGCTGGTCGTTTGGAAAGAATGTATCTTCATGAGGCTAAAGAAAACTGGCATTGGTTTGAAAGTTATCTCACCTACGGAAACAGTGTTTTACCAGAAGCGATGTTATGCGCATGGATGTCTACCGGGAAAAATAGTTATAAAAAAATAGCGATAGAATCCTTTCAATTTCTTTTGTCAAAGATATTCGTAAATAATTCTATTAAAGTAATTTCTAACAAAGGATGGCTTCAGAAACATGAAATGAAATTACATTCAAATGGCGGTGAACAGCCTATTGATGTTGCTTACACCATTTTAACATTATCAAAATTTCAAGAATGTTTCGGAGATGAATCTCATTCCGAAATGATGCAGGATGCTTTCAACTGGTTTTTGGGAAAAAATCATTTGAATCGAATTATTTATAATCCTGCAACGGGCGGATGTTATGATGGATTGGAAGAAAAAAGTGTTAATTTGAATCAAGGGGCAGAGTCTACAGTCAGTTATTTAATGGCAAGACTTTGTTTAGCTAAAGCTTAACAAGATTTTTATCATCTTTAGATAATTGGCAATACGGTCATTTTCATACTTCAATAGAACATTACAACTTCGAACATTAAACACTAATTATACAGCATCAATATCAATGAATTAGTGTTTAATTTTATGGTTAACAAACAAGAAAATTCAGTAATTTTTAAACGATTAAAGTGGCTAAATGAGATATAACTAAGCGGTCTATCTCAACTTTCTTTTAAAAAAATAGTATCGATATAAAATCTTATCATACCAAATCGTAAAAAGTAGGGCTCCCGATGCAAATAGAAGTACTTTTATATAAAAGATTTGATAGAGCCATCCTCCTATCACACATCCACAAAAAAAGCAAAGTATGATCGAAAGCTTCAGAAAAATATTTTTTTTAAGTTGCTGATATTTTAGTTCTTCTTTAATGAAAAATATTTGAGAAAACTCTATCCCTAAATCCGTAAATAACCCTGTAAGATGTGTTGTCCTTACAACAGACTGCGAAACTCTGGTTACTAAAGAGTTTTGGATTCCCATTGCAAAAAGGAGTATGAATGCAACCATGTTTGGTGTCAGCTGAAGGTTTACTTGCTTGAAACCAGAAAGACCTATCAAAGAAATAAGCAAAATTTCGATTAATAGGGGAATCAGGTGCGGACGAATCTTTTTACGTTTTGATAAAAATTCAATAATAAAACTAGACGTAAAAGATCCTAAGAGAAAACAGAGAATGAAAAGTAAATAAACAAAAGCTGTTCGATATCTATTCAATAGTATTTCCTCAGAAAAAAAAGCAAAATGCCCAGTGACATTTGTCGTAAGAACATTTACTGACAACACTCCGGTAATATTAACAATACCTGCAACAAAAGAAAGAGCTGAGGCTAGTTTAAGATTGTGAAAATAAGTTCTGCTTTTACCTCTGTGATGAAACATCCTGTTAGGTTTAATCAATAAATTTATAGAACGCAATCAAATGAAGGTTCAAATTCCTCATTAAATTCATTCACTTACAATAGTATCGAAAATTATCCGTTTTCCTTTACTATTTGTGATAAGATTGAAATGAAAATTAAAACCAGTAAAAAACCTAATCTTAATGTAAATTGTTGGACATGGTTTTATAAAAAGACAATGATAACTAAGAGGTAATCCAATCCTAACTGAAATGTTTGCTAAAAAGCTTAAAATGCATCTGAAAAGACTAAACACATAAAGCTGACAATTTAAAAACTATATGGTTATTACTTCCTTTCTATAATAGCCCATGCTCAAGTTAGATCTTATCTTATTAAATACAAGGAGAGTTCTCTTTACATCCTCTAAAGTGTGAATAGCTGTGGGAATCAATCGTAACATAATTATTCCTTTCGGAACCACAGGATACATTACCAGAGAGCAGAATATTGCATGATTTTCACGTAAATCACTGACCAAGGCAGCAGCTTCATCTATAGATCCGTCAAGATATACAGGAGTTACCGGAGAATTGGTAGTACCTATGTCAAATCCTGCATCTTTCAATCCACTCTGAAGATTATTTGCAATAACCCATAGCTTTTCTCTAATTTCAGGTTTGGTGCGCATTAATTCTAAACGTTTTAAAGCACCAAATACCATTGGCATTGGCAATGATTTAGCAAATATCTGAGAACGCATGTTATATTTCAGGAATAGAATAGCTTCTTTCGTACTGGCGATAAAAGCACCAATACCAGCAAATGCTTTAGCAAATGTCCCAAAATAAAAGTCAATACCATCCTGAACATTTTGCTCTTCTCCAGTTCCTGCGCCACTTTTACCAAGACATCCAATACCATGAGCATCATCTACCAAAAGAGAAAAATTAAACTTGCCTTTTAAGGCGACAATTTCTTTTAGTTTTCCCTGGTCGCCTCGCATACCGAAAACGCCTTCGGTGATGACCAATATTGCTCCTTTTGTTTCTTTTATTATTTCCTTTGCACGCTCTAACTGTTTTTCACAATCTTTAATATCATTATGCTTGAAAACAAATCGTTTTCCGAGGTGAAGGCGTATTCCATCGATTATACAAGCATGCGATTCTGCATCATAAATGATCACATCTCTTCGATCTACCAGACAGTCGATTAAAGATACCATTCCCTGATAACCATAATTTAATAAAAATGCATCTTCTTTTTGAACATAATCTGCAATCTTCTCCTCAAACTCTTCATGCAAGGTAGTATTTCCGGTCATCATACGAGCTCCCATTGGATAAGCAAGACCATACAAACGAACTCCTTCATTATCGGCTTCTCTGACTTCGGGATGGTTGGCCAATCCTAGATAATTATTAAGACTCCATACTAATTTTTTCTTTCTATTAAAAAACATATTATTGCTGATCTGACCTTCAAGCCTGGGATACGCATAATATCCATGGGCATAATGAGCATGATCACCCAGTGGACCGAGACGTGTTTTTATTTTATCAATTATATTCATTTTTTTATGTTGTTTTCGATATTTTTTTATTCTGGATTTATATAGAAGAATTAATGAGGTTCGTTATAAATTACTTTTAAATCACCTTTTTCCAAAAATTCAGTAGTCCATCGTACGCGGTATTTTCTAAATCAAAACTTTTGGGAATCTCATCCCATTTACTCCAATATGTTACCAAACGTGTCCCTACGGGCGTTTCATCAAGCTGATTTCTGACATACTCTGAGTACTCATCATATAATTCTCTGTTTTTTTGTACTTCATCATCAATGGAGCATGTATGATCAATATTTTCGTAAAATGAATTAAAAAAATAAAATGCATCATAATCGGAAAAGGATATTTCCTTAATATTGGAATGAATAAAATTCACATTGTCAATATTATATTTGTCTGCAATTTTTTTTGAGATTTTTATTAGAGATTGTCTCTGCTCAACACCACAAAACCTTCCTGATGTCGAAGCAGCTCCTACCAAACAAAATTTACCGGCACCAGCACCTATGTCCAACACCTTACTATTTGAAGTTTCTGCTAAATAATGAGCTGCCATCTTTGCAACGGCAACTGGTGTCCAATGACGTTCTGCCAGTTCTTTTATACGAGGAGGATACAGCGAATTAAATTCGCTGTCTTTGACATCAATATTTAATTGTATATGTTTAAAAATCATAGTATTAATTTTAAATATTCTTCATGGGTTAATAATTCTTGTGTATAAATTTTAGCTGAAATACTCACTAACCAAAAATTATATGGATCTAGATTGACCTGTGATGGATGAGTATTTAAAAAAGTATTTAATGTTGTGATTTCGAATTCACAAGGCGCAACTAAAGAGAATGTTGCATTAGTTCCGTAAATCACTCCCCATGAAGCTGATTCCAACAATCTTTTTTCGTCGACATTCAATTCGATCAAGTCAATTTCTCCTATTTCTTTTTGAGCAAAATCAGTGATACCAATACAAAAATCACACAGCCCAATTTTCCTTAACCACAAATGGTTTTTAGTATAGTAGAGATTCTTAGGAATAATCATATTTCATTTGATAAAGTTTAGTTTACTTTGGTTGATAACACCACATAGTGTATTTCTGATCTTATGCGAATTTTATTATAAATCTCAATTCTGCTGATCATAAAAAAGCATCAACAGTATTTATTTCCATAAAGAAAAAAATCCCATTTCCAAACGAAGTGTATCTCTTGCCGCTAAACCGACAGGAACAATATGGTCGTCTTTTCCTGCTTTTAAAATGGCATCCCAAACATGTTCAGCATATTTATTTTCTACAAATATTTCAAACCCTCTTGCTCCTAGATAACCAGATGATGAGATCATCACTTTGGAAATACATGCTAATTCACCAATTTTGAATTTTGTGCAGTCAATGCCTTCCAAATAGATATCTGTCAGTTTCTGAAGAGTGTGCAAAGCTTTTGGACCTTGTACAATCATTAAAGTCATTGTATCCGTAACATTTGTTACTTCTGCATTTGGAATAGTATGTAAAAGAATCCAATCCATAACTTTCCGGATTTTTGAAGCATTAACCACCAAAAGATATCCCTTTTCACCAATACTATAAACCATCAAATCATCTATAATACCTTTGCTTTTGGACATGCAACTATAGTGTAATGTTCCGGCAGTAAGTTGTGGGGACTTATTCAAAGAAATCATTTGAACCAAGTCAAAAGCATCTTTTCCATGAATCAAAATCTTACCCATGTGTGATGCATCCAAAATACCAACACCTTTTTTTGTTGCCTCATCTTCCTGCTGTATTTCTGTATATTGAAGAGGCATTTGATAACCGGCAAATTCTATCATTTTTCCACCGAGGATGTGATGTATTGTATTAAGTGCCGTTTTCTTTATTTTTACCATCAGCAGACCGTCTTATAAACTTATTAAAACTGAATAGGAGTTTGATCGCAGCAACCACTCTACATCGAAAAGATTATTCATTTTTATTTTGGCAATCCAACCCTCACCGTACGGATCGGAATTTAATAATTGAGGATTGAAAGCTAATTTTGGATTCATCTCAATAATTTCACCGGCAATAGGCATAATAAGATCCGAGATTTTATTCACGGCCTCAATAGTTCCAAATATTTGTTCTTGTTTTATATTCTTTCCTAAAGTTTTAACTTTTACATAGATAATTCCTCCAAGTTCTTTCTGGGCAAAATCCGTGATTCCGACATATGCGGTATTACCTACAATTCTGATCCACTCATGATCTTCTGTATATAAGAGGTCTTTCGGAATTATCGTATCAACACTGTTTTTTTTCATAAAAAATAACACACTCATTATTGTTCTTTTGATATTTAACCATATCATTTTTTTGTTTATTCAGTTTTTTCAACCAATCTTCGTAACATTTGTGTCAATCACAGGACCTCCCTGCATTATTTGTTCGTTGGCAAATGACTCAAAGGATGTAAAGTTCAATCTAAATTGGGCTGCAAGATTAAGGGCTGTTTCATCATATGCAGATTTATCATCCCATGTATTTTTGGGATTTAATATTTCAGAAGGTACCCCGTCACATTCTATGGGTATCTTCAATCCAAATACAGCATCACGCACAAAATCTATATCTTCTAATTTTTTTTCTAATACTGCCGCAATCATAGCTCTGGTGTAGGAAAGTTTAATACGTTCTCCTGTTCCGTAAGATCCTCCAGACCATCCTGTATTAATCAACCAGACTTTTACTTTATTTTCTATCAATTTTTTTCCTAACAATTCAGCATAGGTTGTTGGATGCAATGGTAAAAAGGGTTTTCCAAAACATGCAGAAAAAGTGGTCTGGGGTTCTGTAATTCCTGCTTCGGTTCCTGCTACCTTTGCAGTATATCCAGAAATAAAATGATACATCGCTTGACCAACAGTCAATTTTGAAATGGGAGGAAGTACACCAAAAGCATCACAGGTCAAAAAGAAAATATTTTCCGGTACTCCACCAACAGATGGATGTACTGCATTGTCAATAAAATCAATAGGATAAGCTGCTCTTGTATTTTCAGTTACAGAAATATTATCGTAATCAACGATATCTGTTCCGTCAACAAAACGCACATTTTCAAGCAAAGTTCCAAAACGGATAGCAGAAAAAATTTGGGGTTCTCTCTCTTCGCTCAGATTAACACATTTCGCATAACAGCCGCCTTCAAAATTAAAGACATTCTGATCGTCCCATCCATGTTCATCATCGCCAATTAGTTTTCTGGACGGATCTGCGGAAAGTGTAGTTTTACCTGTTCCTGAAAGTCCAAAAAATACAGATGTATCTCCTTGTACACCAATATTAGCCGAACAATGCATCGAGAGCACATTCTTTTCATAAGGAAGTATGTAATTTAAAACCGTAAAAATTCCTTTTTTGATTTCTCCGGTGTAGGCACTTCCTCCAATAAGAATGATCTTTTTTGAAAAATTAATGACTGTGAAATTATGCTGGCGTGTTTTGTCTACTTCCGGAACAGCTCTAAATTCAGGAGCTACTAATATAAGCCATTCGTGGTGAAAGGTTTCTAGTTCTTTGTCAGTCGGTCTTAAAAATAGATTATTAACAAATAAACTCTGCCATGGTTTTTCGGTAACAACCCTGATGTTTAATTGATACTCAGATTTTGCGCAGGCATAGGCATCTTTCACATAAATATCTCTGGCAGAAAGATGGGCAGCAACACTGCTGTATAATCTGTCGAAATCTTCGGGAAGAAACGGATGGTTAACCTCCCCCCACCAAATGGAATCTGTGGTATTCTCATCCTTCACAATATATTTATCCTTAGGTGAGCGTCCCGTAAATTCACCGGTATCACAAGCCAATGCTCCTGAACGGGTGATGACACCCTGGCTTTTCTTTAGCGTCTGGGCTATTAGTTGAGACACTGATAAATTCCAGTAGACTTCCTTTGTATTGTTAATCCCCAGATCTTTTAACTGCTCTAAATATTCCATATCAAAATCAATTTATTATTACTGTAAAATTAGGCTGTTTAATACCAGAATAGAATGACCCACGTGGCAATGAAATTTGATTTAAATCAAATTTTCGCTTAATTAAAAATAGGTTAGATTTGTACTAGATTATGATCTCGAAATTCATTTTTAACAACCAATATCTATTTGAAGAGCTTCCGGAGGGTGATAAAGACATGTTTACTCAAGTAATGCATCAAAAAAATTACCGAAAAGACGAAGCAATATTTACTGATGGTACAATGCCCAATGGCGTTTTCTATTTGAAATCAGGTAAAGTAAAAAAATATAAGGTTGATAATGACGGTAGAGAACAGATCATTTATATCTACAATGCAGGAGAGTTTTTCGGATATTCGGCCATCTTAAGTGAAGAGTCTTATGGCGATACTACACAAACTCTTGAAAACTCTGTGATTTCTTTTATTTCAAAGGATGATTTCCTTTCTTTACTTACTAAATCCGCCGTATTTTCTAGGTTACTTTTAAAATGCCTGAGTCACGAGTTTAGTGTTATGGCAAATTTAATGACCGTTCTCTCTCAAAGAACTGTTCGGGAACGAGTAGCCTTAAGTCTGCTTATTTTGCATGATAAGTACAAAATAAACAGCTCAGATGATGCTACTGTGTTTATTACATTGTCCCGTTCCGATTTAGCCAATATGGCTGGTACCGCAAGTGAAACGTTGGCACGTATACTTCATGGTTTTAAACAGGAAAAACTAATTATGATGGAAGGACGTAAAATACAATTATTAGATTTTAAATTGTTAACTCAAATAGCAAATCTCATGTAAATGACAGTAGTATTTAAGATACTAAAAAAATTAATGCGGTAATTTTTCCCTTACATATCCATACACCCAAGTTCCAAAAATTGCACTCACCAAAGTGATGATTACTGCAAATGCACCTGTCCCGATTTGTGCAAAAAGAGGTCCCGGACATGCTCCTGTGATTGCCCAGCCAAAGCCAAAAATCAAACCACCATAAATTTGCCCTTTATTGAATTTTTTAGGAGCTATTGAAATGGTTTCTCCATCAATGGTTTTTATCCTGAATTTTTTAATGAGTAAAACAGAAATCATTCCGATGACAACTGCGCTTCCGATAACGCCATACATATGAAAGGACTGCAGCCTGAACATCTCCTGAATTCTGAACCAACTGATAATTTCAGCTTTTACAAAAACAATTCCGAATAAAACACCCACGATGAGGAATTTTAAATTATCATACCATTTTTCTTTTTTCATTATTAAATAAATTTAGAGTGAAAGAATTATCGGCAAAATAACATTTGCCATGAAAAAACCACCGA
Organism: Chryseobacterium sp. LJ668; assembly: GCF_019613955.1. Lineage (NCBI taxonomy): Bacteria > Pseudomonadati > Bacteroidota > Flavobacteriia > Flavobacteriales > Weeksellaceae > Chryseobacterium > Chryseobacterium chendengshani. The sequence goes on from NZ_CP080443.1 coordinate 195,681, forward strand.
TCATAAAGCAGATCGTTGCTATTAAGGATGGCCATTGAAGATTTGAAAGTCCCATGATGGCGTGTCCGCTTGTGCAACCTCCGGCATATCGTGTTCCGAAACCGACTAGAAATCCACCAGCGACCATCAGGATAAAGCCCTTAATTGTCAACAAACTTTCAAAATTCATCAGCTGTGTAGGAACAAGATTGCTGTAATCTGTGATTCCATAGGTTGCCAATTCTGCTTTAAGTTTTGGATTAACAACAATGTCTCCCGGATTCACAAGAAAATAAGCGGCAATCATCCCTCCAAAGAAAATACCCATCACAAAAAATAAATTCCAGGATTCTTTTTTCCAATCATATTTGAAAAAACTAACATTTGCGGGAATACACGCTGCACAAATGTGCCGTAATGATGAACTGATTCCGAAAGATTTATTTCCTAAAATCAGAAGTGTAGGAACCGTGAGTCCAATCAAAGGGCCAGCAACATACCATGGCCAAGGTTCTTTTATGATTTCTAACATGAATTTTATTTTTTATTATTTAATTGAGTTTAAAACTTTTGTTTGACAAACAAAATCGCTTATGGGAACATCAGTCTGTGCGATTGCATTAAAGCCGCCTTCAATTTCAGTGAAATTTCTGAAACCTCTAGCCTGAAGAATACTTGCAGCCATCATACTTCGGTAACCGCCTGCGCAGTGAAGATAAAAATGTTCGCTCGGTTCAATATGATTCATCCAATTATTGATGTACGCTAAAGGTTTACTGTAAGCATTATCTACATGTTCTGCTAAGTATTCACTGTCTTTTCTAACATCAATGACTGTCACATTTTTATCCCTGATTTCATCTTCAAATTGTTTGGCAGAAATACGATGAACCCTATCTATCTCCTTGCCTGTCTTTTTCCAGGAAGTGAAACCACCTTTCAGAAAACCTAAAATATGATCAAACCCTACTCTGCTTAATCGTGTAACCGTTTCTTCTTCATTATTTTCATCGGTAACCAGTAAAATCGGTTGTTTGACATCAGCAATCAAAGCACCTACCCAAGGTGCAAAATCTCCGTCTAATCCAATGTTAATCGATTGAGGAATATAACCTTTTGCAAAATCGTCATTATTTCTGACATCAAGAATCAAAGCACCGAAAAATTCCACAGTTTCCTCAAATTCTTCGGGAGAAAGCGCATGAAGACCTTTAGATAAAACTTCATCAAAACTGTCATACCCTTTTTTATTCATCGCAACATTCATCCCGAAATAGGCTGGTGGCGGAAGAAGACCTTCTGTAACCGCTTTTATAAAGCTTGTTTTGTCATTTTGATTCAGAGCATAATTGGTCTTCTTTTGATTTTCCAACGTATCAACTGTTTCTTTCTGCATATTTTTTCCGCAGGCAGAACCAGCTCCGTGGGCGGGATAAACAATAATTTCATCATCCAAAGGCAGAATTTTTTGATATAAACTATCGTAAAGAAGTCCGGCAAGTTCTTCCTGAGTCATATGTGCAGCTTTCTGGGCCAAATCTGGACGACCAACATCACCTAAAAACAACGTATCTCCACTGAAAAGAGCTTTTTCATTTCCTTTTTCGTCGATTAATAAAAAGGAAGAGCTTTCCATCGTATGTCCGGGCGTATGTAAAATTTTAATTTTTACTGCTCCAATTTCAAAAATCTGACTGTCTTCCGCTATAATCGCATCAAACTCAGGTTTTGCTGTTGGTCCGTACACAATCAGCGCACCTGTTTTTTTACTTAAATCAACGTGACCACTTACAAAATCTGCGTGAAAATGGGTCTCAAAAATGTATTTTAATTTCACTTTATCTTTTTGTAGTCTCTCGATGTACGGCTGAGTTTCTCTTAATGGATCAATGATTGCAGCTTCGCCATCAGATACGATGTAGTATGCTCCTTGAGCCAAACATCCCGTATAAATTTGTTCTATTTTCATTTTTTAATATTTTATTTATTACAAAGGTCCTTTTATAATTTTTATTCTACAGCCACTTTAGTTACACAACGTCTTTTAGAGAAAAAGTTCTTTAATAAGGATATAAATACCCATGATCAGAACAAACCATCCGAAGGCAGGCTTTAATTTTTTACCATCAATTTTCTTAGATATTTGTGAACCGATGATGATTCCCAGTATGGCGACTGCAGAAATGGTTGCCAATAAATGCCATTCAATTCTGACGCTATTCATTGATGAAAAAAATCCAACAAGAGAATTTAACGAGATGATCACGAGAGAAGTTCCTATCGCCACTTTCATCGGTTTCCTCAATAGATTGACCAATGCCGGAATAATCATAAATCCACCTCCGGCTCCGACCAGACCTGTTAAAATTCCTACAACAGAACCTTCTCCAGCTACTAAAAGTGTATTGGTTTTAGCTGAATAATTTGTTGTTTTCATTACCGTGCTTTTATGAATCATTTTATAAGAAGCAACAATCATTAATCCAGCAAAAATCACCAGAATAAAAATATCTTTGGTAAACGTTAAACTTCCAATTTTAAAAACTTTATCAGGAAGTAAAAGAAGAAGAAAATTGCGGGTAAGGAAAATGGAAACAATTGATGGTATACCAAAAATAAAAGCAGTTCTAAGATGAACCAGCCCTTTTTTAAAATAAGAAAACGAGCCAACCATACTGGTTACTCCGACAATAAACAGAGAATATTCTGTTGCTAAAAAAACATCAATACCAAAGAAGTAAACTAAAACTGGAACAGTGAGAATGCTCCCACCACCACCTATTAATCCCAATGAAATGCCTATAAAAACAGATGCTATGTATCCAAAAATTTCCATTTTTTCAATTTTATAATACAAAAATCGAAATACTGGTCTATTTGCACAGCTACTTTTGTTACACAACAAAAATTAATGAGTCATAATTTTTAGCAAGTTGTTAGAATGAAGTTTGATGAAATTTTTAGATAGAATCTGAAAGCGTGATTTTATTTCTTCCCAACTTTAGTTTGCCTGAATCTTCCAATTGTTTCAGAAGTCTTGAGACTACTACTCTAGCTGTCCCAAGCTCATTGGCAAGTTGCTCGTGTGTCGTGATAATTGTTTTGGATTGAGACATTTCAGATTTTATATTGAGTAAATTCAATAACCTTTCGTCCACTTTTTTGAATGCAATAGCATTGATGATATCGAGTAATTCTTCGAAACGTTTATGATAGAGCCTGAAAATGTAATCCAGCCATTCGGGATATTCTTTGATAAAAAGAAAAACTTTCTCCATTGGCAAAAATAGAATTTCAGTGTCTTCTTCTACTTCAGCTTTTACAATGCTTTTTTCATTGTGCATTCCACCAAGGAAGGACATGATACAGCTTTCACCAGCTTTGATGTAGTATAATAAAATTTCTCTACCATCTTCCTCGGTACGGATTACCTTTATTAAGCCTTTCATCACAATCGGTATCGAGCGTATGGACGCATTTTCATCCAGAATGATATCTCCTTCGTGGTAGATTTTCCTAACTCCGTTTTGATTAAGTTGATCGATTAAATCCGAAGAAGAACTGAACTCAGAAGATAAAGCAGTATTATTCATTTCTAATAATGTTTTACCAATATACGACTAATTAGGAACACATCATTACAATCTTCCTCTAACATCAGGTACTAAAGGACTTTACAGTTCTTCACAGCAATAGTACAGAAATAATCATTATGTATCATTAACTCCAAAAGCCAACTAATCAACTGCTGAGGCTATTATAAATCTATTTATTCATTACTCACACATCATGTTTTAGATATCAATTAAACATTTATCAAAATCAACCGATAAAAAGGCAGCTAATGTATAGCGGCCAGCCTGTTCTTTTGCCAGCCAAAAGACTACGGCATAAACGGTTTCCTCCCTTAAGGTACCCTCCAATTATTCCGTTTCCTTTTGGCTTTTCCCTTTGCCCGCTAAGATTATCTGCTTTCTTTTTTCCGGTTTTTCTTTTGAAAAATATTCAGCGAAGCCCTAGGGGCTTTCATAGAAAGGACGGTGAAGAGATGGTGAACAAATCAAAATAAACAATCTTACAAACGACGATTATGAACATTATCGGAAGACTGACAAAGGATGCGGAAGTACGCAACTTGTCCAATCAAAAGCAGGTAGTTAATTTCTCAATTGCTACAAATGACAACTATCGCAACAAAAAAGGCGAACGAATCGAACAGACTACCTTCTTTGACTGCGCCTATTGGATCTCTCCGAAAGTTGCTGACTTTTTAACGAAGGGCACTTTGGTAGAATTAAGCGGAAGAGCTTACCCATCAGCATGGATAGGAAAAGATGGTGAACCTCATGCAGGCTTGAATTTCCATACTTCGCAAATTAAGGTACACAGCAGTAGCAAAATAATTCAACCGAATACTGCCGAATCAACGAAGTCAGATAAAAAAGGAACATCAAAATCTCAGTCAAATAACAGCGATAAGGATGATGACCTACCCTTTTAATAGTACCAAATTATTTTTAAATATCTAAACAATTTTATCATGGCACACCAATTAAACTTCAATAGCAGGACGGGAAAATATTCATTTTTCAGCGTGAAGGAAAAAGCATGGCACAATTTGGGGCAAATCGTAGAAGATTACCCGAAAAGCGAAGAAGCAATACAATTTGCAGGTCTTGATTACGAAGTGGCAAAATCACCACTTTTTACCAAAGGCTCTGGAATTATAGAAAATGACGATAGTATCGAAATGATGAATTCCGAATTGGAAGTTCCCAATTATTTCGCCAACATCAGAACAGATAATAACACTGTTTTGGGAGTAGTTGGAAGAGACTACCAAATCGTACAAAACCGTGAAGCCTTTTCGTTTTTTGACTCTATTGTTGGTGGTGGAAACGGAATTTTATACGAGACCGCAGGAGCTTTGGGAAATGGGGAACGTATTTTTATCACGGCTAAACTACCCGATTACATCAGAGTTGGAAACGGTGACGATATAACAGAAAAATATATTTTCCTTACAACCTCCCACGAAGGAAGCGGAAGTATTACCGCCGCTTTTACTCCAATCCGTATTGTTTGTCAAAACACTTTAAATGCATCATTGAGAAATATGAGTAATGTAATAAGAATCCGACATACAGCAGGAGCAAAACAGCGTTTGGATGATGCCCATAAAATAATGGGATTAGCAAATAACTTGAGCAAGGAATTGGAAACCATTTTTAATCATTGGGCAAAAATAAAAGTCAAAGATGATCAAATTAAAAAACTCATTCAATTGGCTTTATGTCCTAATAAAGAAACGTTAGATCATTTGCTTAAAGGAAATTCTGACGAACTGTCAACCATGTTTAAGAATTCAGTTAACGATGCTTTTATGTATGCGATGATCAGTGATACCCAACAAATGGAAACCACAAAAGGAACTTTGTTTGGAGTTTATAATGCTGTCATAGGTTATTATCAAAATGTAAAGAACTATAAAAATGATGAAGCCAAATTACAGTCTATTGTATTGGGTGGTACTGCACAATTAAAATCTCAAAAGGCTTTTGATCTTTGCGAAAGGTTTGCCCATCAAGGTGCTGAACCAATTTTTATGAACTGATTTTTTGAATTCTATTTAAATTTTTAGTACGGGAAATTTAAGTCTCTGCCGTACAAGAGCAACCATTATGAAATTCAATATTGTTAACGAAATAAAATTAAGCTATTCAAGAAAGGGAAATTCTGAGAAATTTATTTCTACTTCAAGTGATGCAGTAGATGTTTTCAGACAGCATTTTGACAAAAACGAAATGGACTACAGAGAATCATTTTTCGCCTTGTATGTAAATCAGGCTCACAGAGTTTTAGGAATACGGAAAATTTCTGAATCAGGAATTTGTTCTACCATCGTTGATGTCCGGATTATTATGCAGGCTGCACTTTTATGTAATGCAACCGGTATTATATTGGCTCATAATCATCCGTCAGGAAATTTAAAACCTTCTGAAGATGATCTGAAAGTCACGCAGAAAATTAAAGAAGCTTCAAAATTTTTAGACATTCAGTTGCTGGATCATTGTATATTGACATCAACGCATTATATATCATTTGCAGACGATGGACATTTGTAATAATTATAAAACAAATGTAAACGGTAATTTAAAAGTTGCCGTTTTATTTTGTGGCGAAAAGACAATTCCTTCCGAAGGTCGGAACCGTCTTTTCGCTAATGTACAGAAATAACCCATTGATTGCCCAGCGACGTACAGCACTGTCAATAAGTTATAGCAATTTTATAGAAAGTTCTTACTTGTTTTGATTTCAAATCAAAAACATTGAAAATTTGGAGCAACTCTCAGTTGTTACGAAGACAGCATTACGTTATTATAACCGTTAAAAAATTATTGATATGCGAGTGTTAGTACATAATTCGGTGTGTTGATTAACTATTACAAAATATCAAATCTACTTTTTTTTAAGTGAAAAAAATGATATCACGAAAAATTTTCACAATTTAAACAATGTAATCGATTACTTAAAATTCGTTTACCCTTCAAATCCTTTATCAGTAAGCATTATTAAAAAAAATAGAATATTTCACACATATTATCTCTTTGTATTGAAATATTTATTATTTTTGACTCACATTAATCAAAAATTATTTTTATGAAAAAATTACTATTCGCGGCAGTTTTGTTTGCTGGTACAACTTTAGGATTTGCTAAAGAAAATGTAGAAAAAAATTCAGAACTTACAGTATCAGTACAAAATGTAGATAAAGCTGATCAATCAGCTTTAGGAAATTGGGGATGTACGGCTACAGCTTATCTTTATAATGAAGAGACAGAAGAGTATGAAGAATATCGTTCATTTTCTATCTGTTGCTATGACACACCCGAAGCAGCATGTAATGCCGCTTCAAATGAATTAAACGATCAAATAAATCCTTAATTTTAAAAAAATTACAAATGGGCTTTTCTTATGTAAGAAAAGCCCATTATTTTTGTTTAAGTAAAATCTAACAATGAAGAACACATACATATATTCTCTACTTTTAGTTTTAGTTTTTTCAATTACTACATTTGGACAAGAAAAAACATGGTTAATCGAATACCGTGCTATATCTAATTCCGGTGCAGTTGGAACAGGAAATATTTTAATATTTAATAAAAACAATTCTTTATATGGAAAATTAAAAAGCAATAATAAAGACAATGATCGTAAAGATGAGAGAATAGATAATAACCTATACATTCGTACAAACAAAAAATCTTTAGTATATAAAGACTTAGAGAAAAATTTGATGATATCTAATGAAAAAATATTCTTAGATAATTATGAAGTACAAGATGTAAACAATATTTTTAATTGGAAGCTTACTGAAGAGAAAAAAGAAATTTTAGGACGTATATGTAAAAAAGCAATTGTGGACTTTAGAGGTAGAACTTATGCTGCATATTATGATGAAAGTTTAAAATATCCTTTTGGTCCTTGGAAATTTTCGGGTCTTCCTGGTGTTATTTTAGAAATAAAATCTGAAGATAATTTTATAAAATATGAAGCATCATATATAAAAACGTCTGAAGACACAATTGATAATCCATTTAAAAACAGTAGTGACTTAATTCCTTTTCAAAAATATAAAGAAATGTATATAGAAAAATATAAAGAAAATACTGCGGAAAGGAAAGTAGGAGACCGTACTGTAAAAAGTGAAATGTCTAAAGGAGGAAAAGAAATATATATAGATTTTTAATTATGAATAAGTTACTTTTTTTGTTTTTTTCTGTTTTTTTTATTGCGCTAAGTGGTCAAAATATAAGATTCTTTTATGATTATAAATTTGTAGCAGACTCAACTAAAATAGACTCTACTTTTACTGAATTAATGCATTTAGATGTAAGTGATATTGGTTCAAAATTTTATAGTAGGGATGTATATATTACAGATTCTATTGTTCAAGATAGAATAAAAAATAGACCAACGGTAAATCGTGTAATGATTAATAATTCAAATTTTAAAGGAAGAGTAAGAAATATTGTTGAAAAATATTATCCAAATTTCAATATAAACTATTTTACCAATATAGGTTTAGAACGTTATAGAGTAGATGAAAATATAGATTTGAAATGGGAAATTTTACCTGATATAATGAAAATAGGTCAATTTACGGCTCAAAAGGCACAAACGGAAGTTTTTGGAAGAAAATGGATCGCTTGGTTTAGTAAAGATTACCCTATCCAAGATGGCCCTTATAAATTTCATGGATTGCCCGGATTAATAATAAAGATTGAAGATATAACACACTCGCACATTTTTGAATTAAAAGGTGTGAAAAAACTTAATAATAAGGAAAAATGGTCTAGCGAAAACGAAAGGAAAAACGCTAAAAAAAATATCATTGTTAATGAGAAAAAATTTAAAAAAGCATTTATAGAAGATCGAAATGATCCAATGAAAACATGGAACAATAGTGCCGGAGGAATGGTTTCTTATACTGTTACTAATGCATCAGGAAAACCCGTTGATATGAGAGATGTTGTAAAAAACAGAGAAATGATGATTAAAAAAGACAATAACATATTAGAATTAGATTTAATTAAAAAATAGTTTTTAAACTTACCATTATTCACAATAAAAAAAAAGAATACCTATTTTTTTGAATAAAAAACAGGCTGAATTATTTTAAAAAAAAGATTATTTATACATACTTTATTTTAGGCAAAAATCCCATAATTAAATGGGATTTTGTTTTTTAGTCCTTATTACCAAATTGAAACTCAATTTCTCTTTCATTTCCAAAACTATCAATAATCCAGATTTTAAAGCTCTGTGACATTGTAGATGTTGAGGTATAATACAGACGAAACTCTTTATTCTTTAATTCATAAGAATCATTTTGGGAGTAAGGAATATCGTTGTAGTATTTCAGTATTCCGGTTCCATCAAACTGAAAATACCTGAGATAATATTGGGTTTCAGTAAAATTTCCGGATGGCAGAATTTTAACCCTGATCTCCACTGTTTCATCGTTCGCAATATCTTTATGAACAGGCATGACTGAAACTTCAAATGGAAAATTCTGCTGGATTTGTAATTCCTCGTTGGTGCATGATGAAAGTATTGTTTCTGTGAAAATCAGGATTGGGATCACATACAGAATTCGTAAAAAGCATTTCGCTTTGTTGATATAATTTTTCATAATGATTGATTTATAAATTGATTCTTACTCCAATTCCGACTGAAGGTGTGAACTGATTCCGGGAAGTATTCCAAAGTATTTTTGTTCTGCCCGAAGCAATTATTGTGAAACGATCTGAAAGATAAATTTCTGCAGAAATTCTTCCAGCTGCTCCATATACGAATGATGATTTATGAATAATTACTGAGCCATCGTTTAAGATGCTCTCACCTCGATTGATTATTTCATACCCTGCGACAGCAGATAGGGTCGTATTGACCATAAGGCTTTTTTTGCGGTTGCCAATCAGATTTAGACTGTAACCAGCTTCTGCACTGATAGTTTCTACAGGTATTTCAAAAGTTCGGTATGGGATTACTTCTCTGGAATATTCTAATGCATACAACAGGTAATTTCCTTTTTTAGCATGCACAATTAGTCCAGCATTTATAAAGTAATTATATGAATTTTCTGAAAGTAATAAACCGGAAGTAATCTCTACACCTTTCTGTTTGGGAAGCATTCTCTGTGCACTAATCGTATGGCTTGCGATGAGCAATACCATGATCATGATAAACTTTCTCATTCTATTTCAGTTTTAAATGAATGTCCTTAACGAGCTTTGCATTGATCAAATCAGCATTTTCTACCTGAATTTTATGATGCCTTCCACCGTCTTTTTCAAAAACTTCAATTTCCAAGATCTGATCTTCCAGTAAAGTGAACTGATCTAATAGATAGACAACCTTTTCGTCGGATTGATGATTGATCGTTTTCGTTATCAGGTATTCCCGAATGGGAGTCAGCACTTTATCCTGAACAACCGTTTTCTTTAGATTTTTCTTATCTACAATTTTAAAACTTACAAAATCGATATTGTATAGAAGATTATTTATATTTCTGAATTTGAGCACGAAATAAAATTTTCCTTCGTGTAAATACAAAGATTGTAACAGCACATGAACTCCAAAACTTTTTGACCCTAGATGTTTGATGGTACTCTTGGGATTTTCATGCAAGGTTTTCATCATTAATTCTGTTAATGAAGCGGATTCTCCCTTAAGGTCTTCTAATAAAACCTCGGTCGAATATTTTTTTTCATTTTGCCTCTGCAATTTTAAAAGGTCATAGTTCAAAGTGTTAGGATAGGAACTGTAAAACACATCAAAGTTGTAGAATTTCCCGTCTTGAGTAATCACGGAAAAATTGGTTTCTTCTTCAAAATCTCTGACTCCGGCTTTAATTCGGAGTACATTTCCGACATCTTCTGCTTTGTTGGCAATGAGGTTTTCACTTCCCAAATCAACATACCGTATGGGCGATGGAAATAACAAATGGGAAGTTTTGTTATAGGTAACTTCCATTTTATAAGGTTCTAATTTAGCTTCGCTGAGCGAAGCAAATTCCGGCATTTCCTGAGCGTTGAGTGGACTCATTGAAACGGATATGAGGATGAATATCACCCATTGTTTTAATATATTATTCATTATTTTAGTTTGTTGTTTAGTTATTTTTTGAAACCAGAAAAACCTGATGACCGGCTTTAATAGTGACTTTTGGAAGTCTGACCTTCTTTTGGAAATATCCAGATATACCCTGAACAACACCTTTTGTTAGATCTGCAGCAATTTGTTGTCCTGCTGATTGGGTCATCATAATATTCGTTCCTGAAGTCTGTCCCATATTTCCCAAAATTTCCGTTACTGCATTTTGTTCTGGTGAATAGGGAATATTGAGTCCTAGTTGTCCGTCATTGTCATGAATATTAATTTCAACTTGCTGGATATTGCCTTTATATTCAATCGTGGAAATCTTTAGCTGCAGTCTTCCGCCTTGAAATTTACCGGATGCTTTTACCAGTGTTCCTGCAGGAATGAACATTTTTCCAAGCATCATCGGTTGTGAAAGTCTCAGTGAAACCATGCTTTCACTGGAAATGGTTTTTGTCTCATGGATGACTGCCTGGATGCTGTTCTGGTTTTGAAAACTGGTAGTTTCATGCTCATTTTGCAACCCATTAAATCTGTTTTTTTCCAATCCTGTTAAAAGAGTACTGTCACTAACCTCTCGATAAATACTTGAAACCAGATTCTTTCTGACGGACTGGGCAGCAGTCACCTGAACTTTTTTCTGTTCGGCGTCCTTTTCAGGAAGTTGCTTTTCTTCAGATTTTTCCTGATTGGCAGATGTAGGAAGATATTTTGCAGCCATCTGATATGATTTTTCCATCAGTTCAAGTTGATCATTGATCGTTGTGCCGGTCGGTGATGAAACGTTTTGCGATGATTCATTTTTTAATCTGGAGATTTCTCTTTTCAGCTGACTGACTTCCTGATCATCTCGACTGTAAAAAGAACCCAATGTCTGTTGTGCATTGCGATAACTGTTGACTGCGTTATGGTCACCTTGTAAAATGTTACTGTTTGGATTTGTTGGAGATTGAGCATGTACACTTTCCATGTTACCATCTTTTGAAGTTGCCGGATCAGTCCAGTAATCTGACAAAGTAGTGAGCGCATTTCTTTTCTCGTCATTTTTATTTTCCAACAATTGCTGTTCATACGCTTTCTGTTTGTCTGACTGTAATTGATCATCGGCAGCCTGTGGAATTACAGAATTAAAACCAACATCCTCAATAGTTGTTTTTTCTTTAGGTTTAAAAATCAGGTATAGGCATCCGACAAAAACGATAGTCATCAGAAAATAGATGAGTGGTTTCTTCAGTTCTTCCAGCTGTAATTTTCTGTTCTCCTGAACATCATTACTTGATGATGAGTCGGAAGATCCTTCAGTAATTCTTACCTGTGTTGTATTTGAATCTTTCATTCTAATCATTTTTGAATGTTGTTAATCGGTGTCGTTTTCAAGGATTGATTCATCGGTTGAATCCCTGTCGGAATGTTACTGATGTGTCCACCGATTGGAATGTTTTTACCGTTTGCACCGTTCACCCAAATCTGTACAAATACACACAAGGTCAGCAAAGTGTATCCTGCTAGAAACACTTTTGTGAACAGCCGTTGTCGCTTTTCCGGCAAAGCTTTCCACTTTTGTTCTGTATGCAGAATGTATTGAGCAATTGTTTTTCTAAACTTTTTCATAGGTTTTGGTTTTAACGGTCAACGGTTTCAACATCTTTATTCTCAACGACGTTGAATTTTTCAATGGTAAATCCCTGAGGATTGCTGTCTGATCTCACAGAGTTCACCAGTGAACAGTTGGTAATCAGACTTCGTATCGTGAGATTGCTTGATCGAATAATAAACTGTCGTGCAAAGGTTTGTACTGCATAAGGATAGTTGTTAAAATTGGCGACAACACTATCAACCTCGATCCTTTGCTGGATATTTCCACTGATTATCCGATTGTAATATCCTTTCTCTGAAAGATCTTTGTAGTAATCAAAGGCAGACTGATCAGCCAGATTGAATGCTCTTTTGACATTGCTTTCAATCGCATTTTTATCGGGAGCAATCGTAAAGAACAGTTCATGAAAACGCCTCACATGTTCTCTTGCCTCTACAGGACGGTTGATGGACATATCCTGAGAAAGCGCAACCATCAGAGATTTTCCATTATCCAGAACATAGATCTTCTGTCGTTGTTCTTCTGCAAATTGGTAAGATTTAAAAATCACCAATCCCACTACTCCAAAGCATAATATGGCAAAAACAAAGGTGAATAACCGGATCTGTTTGAAACTGTTTTCTATATTTCTTAAGGTTTTAAATTCCATTGTTGTTAGGTTTAATTATTTTAATAATCTTCCTGAAATATTGCCTGTTGCTGAACCGGCAGCGGCGCCAGCAATGTTTCCGGATTTCTGTGCGGTTTGGTTAACGTTTCTTGTGAAGTTTCCAGCTCCACCTGCCTGGATCACCCAGCCTGTCACTGTGGGAACGGTAAAATATCCAATGATCCCAATAATCATATAAATGATGTAAACGGTGCTTGAAGTATCCGGAATGAAGTTTGGATCAGACAGCATCTCGATATCTTTTTCAATAATAAGCGACTGAATCTTGGCAAGTATAGAACTGAAAATATCCGCAACCGGAAGCCATAAATACACACTGATGTATCTGGTGAGCCATTGGGTGAGCGTACTCTGAAATCCATCCCAAACAGAAATCGCAAAAGCAATAGGTCCGAGGATTGATAAAACAATCAAGAAGAAAGTCCGTATCGTGTCGATGACCAGTGCAGCAGATTGAAATAAGATTTCGAGGAATTCCCGAAAACCATCTCTAATGTCTTTTTTAATAGAAAACATTTCTCGTTCAATATACATTCCGGACATGGTGACCAGATCTGAAGGTGACCAGCCTAATTCTTCCAGTTTTTTATCAAATTCTTCATCGGAGATCAGATACGCCATCTCAGGATTTCTGAGCATGGCTTCTCTTTCTAACAGGTCTTTTTTCTGCTGCAATTCATTGAGATCTAGAACCTGATCCTCCAACATGGAATGGCTTCCCTGAACGATGGGACTCAAAACGCCGTTAATACTTCCAAGCACAAGTGTTGAAAAGAACATGATGCAAATTCCGATCGCAAAAGGTCTTAACATCGGAAACAGATCGATGGGTTCTGCGCGACTCAATGCCTGCCATACTTTGATGGCAACATAAAACAAGGCTCCTAATCCTGCAACCCCTTTGGCAACAGCAGCCATGTCTGCACATAACGGCATCATTTCATCGTAAACGGAGCGAAGTAATTCGTGTAAGTTATTGGGTTCCATATTACCAGTATTTTTGGTTGGCAGTTCCGTACAAATTCAATACTCTTTGGGTATTGTTCTGTTTTTTTGCTCTTAGGTAGCTAACAGAAATATTCTTATTGGTGTAGTAGCGAACCAGATTATGATAGTCTTTTACTTCTTTGTAGACCCGGTCAATGATGTCCATTCTTTCTTTGTCGTTCAGGGAAAGGCTGCTCGTATTGACGATCTGCTTTAAATCTTTCAATAGCTCTGTGCTCTCGTTTAATAGTTGGGAATATCCATTGGCAATGGCGGTCAGTTCCTGAGCATTGAAGTTGGGATCATTCAGCATCTTCCCGAAATTATTGACATACATTTCCGAAACGTCGCCGACCATCAGTACGGTCTGCTGAACTTTTCTTGCATCTTTAACCAGATTATTGACGGCTTTGAGCTTGTCATAATATTCCTTTCCCTGTTCGTAGACTTTTTTTACTTCATTGAAGTTTTTGACGACATTGGAGACGGTATTGGAAGTTTGTACAATTTCATTGGCTGAATTTAAAATTCCTGAAGCGAGATTGGCCGGATCGGTCACTACGAATTGTGCTTTTGCGAATGTTGTTGTAGCAAGAACCGCTACCATCACAGTTTTAATGATTAGATTTTTCATTGTTGTAAATTGTATTTGATTGATTAATTTTCTTTGTTCAATTTGATTCTCTTTAATGAGATCCTCTTGATAGCGTGTTCGACATTGCCATCAAGTTCTGAAGCCAGATTCATGACTTCCAATTTTTCAGTTTCCTCGGTGGTGTATGCGAGATATTCTTCAGTAGATACTTCGGTAGCATAGACTGCGGAATGAGTTCCACCCAATCCGATCCAGACTTCTTTGTAGAGTCTTTTTGGATCATTGTTCATGTTGATGGAAAGTACCTGAGCTTTTTCCTTGTCAGTCAAACCAAGCATTGCCTGAATATCATCGAACTTATTCATGTATTTCCTTTGATCCAATAAGATCTTGCAGTCTGAATTGTTGATGATGCTTTCCTTGACAATCGGTGATTGAATGATGTCATCGACTTCCTGCGTTACGACAATAGCTTCACCAAAGAATTTTCTTACGGTCTTGAATAAATATTTGATGTATTCTGCCATGCCTTCTTTAGCAATCGCTTTCCATGCTTCTTCTATCAGAATGAGTTTTCTGATTCCTTTCAGTCTTCTCATCTTGTTGATAAAAACTTCCATAATGATGATGGTTACGATGGGAAACAGTATCTTATGATCTTTGATGGCATCGATCTCGAATACAATAAATCGTTTGGACAATAGATCCAACTGTTTGTCTGAATTGAGCAGATAATCGTACTCGCCACCTTTATAATACGGCTCGAGAACATTCAGGAAGTTGGCAATGTCGAAATCTTTTTCACGAACTTTCTTTTGTTCTAAAACTGCCTGATAATCGTCTTTAACATAATGGTAAAAACCATTAAATGATGGATGTTGATCTGTTTTTTTGATTTGCTCAATATAACCGCTGACAGCATTGGATAACGCCACTTCTTCTGATCGTGTAGGCGGTTCGTCATCTCTTTTCCACAGGGTAAGGATCAAGGTTTTGATGCTCTCTCTTTTTTCAATATCAAAGATGCCATCGTCTGTGTAGAACGGATTGAATGCAATCGGGTTATCTTCGGTGTAGGTAAAATACACTCCGTCCTCCCCTTTTGTTTTGCCTTTAATCAATTCGCATAAACCCTGGTAGGAATTTCCAGTATCAACTAAAAGAACATGAGCTCCCTGCTCATAATACTGTCTGACCATATGATTGGTAAAAAATGATTTACCGCTTCCTGAAGGTCCGAGAATAAACTTGTTACGGTTTGTAATGATTCCCTGCTTCATCGGAAGATCGGAGATGTCCAAGTGAATGGGTTTTCCGGTCAATCGATCTGCCATCTTAATTCCAAAAGGAGACGGTGAATTCTGATAATTGGTTTCTTCGGTGAAAAAGCACAAAGCAGGTTCGATGAACGTGTAGAAGCTTTCTTCACTGGGAAAATCACCTGCATTTCCGGGAATTCCTGCCCAATATAAAGTGGCTACATCTGTGGTATTATGACGGGGTTTACATTCCATCAAAGCCAAAGCACTTCCTGTATCATTCTTGATCTGTTTTAATTCAGCAGGATTGTCTGACCACGACATCACATTGAAATGGGCACGGATGGATTGCAGTCCAAATGAATGGGCTTCATTGAGGTATTTTTCAATCCATTCTTTGTTGATCTGATTCGCCCGGCTGTATCTGGCCAGTGAGTGCATATTTCTGGCTGACTTTTCAAACTTACTTAAGTTGTCATCACTGTTGTCGATGAACAGATATTGATTGTAGATGTGATTGCAATTGAGTAAGAGTCCTACCGGAGAAGCAAATGACAGCAGACAATCGCTCCGATCTGTACTGAGTTTTTCGTAACGACTATGTGATGAAACCGTTCCGGGAAGATCATCGGTATCTGACAGTGTGTGCATACTGATTCGGTTATTGCCGATTCTCATTTCTTCAGCTCCCAGATTGATGTCCTGAAGGGAAGGATTGATGTCTCTGGATAAAGTCAGGTATTGTTCTAAAATTCCTGACTGATCTTTTGTTCCGGTGATTTCCTCTTCAGTCATTCTTTCCAGTCGCACATAACCGCTGTCATTCATGATTCTTTCCAACTGATCAACCGCTTCCATAAATCTGCTGATGATTTCTTTATCTCTGATCTCTTTTGGGATGAGTTTTCCTTTGCATAAGGATGAGAAATTGCTCTGCATTCTCATTCTTTCTTTGCTTGTTTTGGTAACAAAGAGATAGCAGTAATGATTCAGAAAAGGTCTTTCGTTGAAATGTCTTTCAAACGATTTAGACAGAAAACTCTGATCCTCTTTCGACAGATGGGGATTGTAGTTTTCTTTGATAAACCAATCCTGCTTATGAACGATGCTGTAATCCGGTAAAGTTTTGATCGCCTTAAACCATGCGGAATGGATGGCTTCATATTCTGCTGAAGCGACGGTAAACAATTCTGGCAATTTGACTTTAAAACAAACCGTCACATCTGCGTCTTTTGAAATAATACAGTTTTCTTCTAAAGCCAATAATGGGAACTTACTTTCAAGGGTAGCTGCTTTTGATGTATTTCTCATGCTGTAGCTTTTTTAGAATTGATGTCGATGTATCTGAAAATGGACTTTCGGCTGATGATATATTGCGGATGCTTTTTCTTCGCACCTAATTTCATCAGTCCATGCTCCCCATATTTTCTGTTTAGTGAGAAGGTCTGCCAAATCAATGTACTGCTGGTCAGTCCTCCAATGGCTAAACACATGTAGGTATTGACTCCGGCCATATAGAGGATCATGACCAAGACCAGGAGCCCGAGCAAACCTCCTGCGAAGATGAAGAGGTACTGCGCTTTCAGTCCTTTGAACTCAACCGTTCTCCCGATTCCTTTGTTGATATGATAAGTATTCATAACACTGCTTTTTAAAGGAAGAATGAACGGAGAATGGTCGCTGCAACGATCAGAAAAATACAGGCTCCGAACCAACTGGCTGCAGTCTTGCTGGTATCCGGATCACCACTACTGAATTTGTTGTAAACCTTAACGCCTCCAATGAGTCCTACGACTGCTCCGATGGCGTAGATGAGTTGCGTGGCAGGCTCGAAATAAGAGGTCACCATTTGGGTGGCTTCGTTGATTCCCGCAGTGCCGTTGCCTTGTGCGAAGGTCTGAATGAAACTTCCTGTTAGCAAACATAATGTCAGAAGTCTGATTTTTAGTTTTTGCATAATTGATACATTTTGTGTTACTGAAAACTGCGCTCTGCAGCTTTCGGAAACAAATGTATCAGAGGCATGATAGCATGATCTCTAATTGGAAGCAGCTGATAGACATTGGCTGTATGTTGCTTTTCTGAGATATAACATTTATTACAATCTCTAAAAAATCACTGACATTCGTATGGATTCAAAGCATAAAAAACCCAGCAAAAAGCTGGGTAGAAACTAATAACCATGAAAACTCAATTAACTTAATAATGACACTTAATGAAGTAATAACTAAACCGAAAAAATATAATGAATTCTTAAATCAAGTTATTAACTGTTAAAGTAACATCATGGTTATTTTTTGATCAAGCTAGAGCTGAATTTCTATACAAACTTCTCTATGTCAAAATCATCTAAACCATATTTTTGGTTATCTGAATTGATGATAACAGTATTCGAAGATGAAAGACTAGAGTCTAGTAGTTCAGCTATTTTTACTGCCCCTTGTTCAATAGAATTTTGTAAAATCTCTAATAAAACAGTCCCCTGTATTTTTAGCAGATCATTAATAACCATTTCTTTTTCAAATGGTTGCAACACTTCCTTATGTAGAATACGTCCTGTAGTACAGAGGTCGTCAAAGGTCGCACCCAGGGCAAGCGCATCATCCTCCACAATAACACCATACTTTTTCCACTCCTCTTCCTCCTCTTCTAAATCAGGTTGCGTGCTGAAAATCTCGTCAAGTTTTTCAGATGGAGTTTGAATATCAAACTCTTTATTTTCATCAATTTCAATATCTGTATCCTTCGGTATCACAGATATATTCTGAAAATTTTCAGCACTACGGTTTTGCACAAAAAGATTCGTACCTTGTTTAGGCAGACCTATTATTTCAGGTACATTAGGATTGCTTTTACTCGTTGAAATTTTTTCATCTGATTTTTTTCTGATCACTATTTTATCCTGCAAAAGCAGAGCAATGACAGTCAAAAGACATAGTACTATTAATATTTCCATAATTCATAATATGGGTTTAAAATGTTCGTTAAAATATGTAGTAATATCACTGCCAAATTCACTGAAATGATGTTCCAAAATATTGTCAATGTATGAGTATAATGTTGTTTTGTCTTCTAAATTCAACTGGACAATCCGAAGCAGTCTTTCGTGATATTCCGGTCGTATGTAAACGACCCTACCGTTGCGGCCGGAAGGGAACCGGTTGATTAAAAAAGTCTCTTCATAACCTAATTTCTTTGAAGAATTGTTTCGTGATTTTTCTTTGGCTTTTCCTTCTTTAAGCATATGTTGCGGTTGAATTTTATTAGATGGTAGTTCCTCACCGCTTATAATATCCATCAGATAATCCTCGTCCACATCTCGTTCCTCAAACTCTTTATTTTTTTTATCTTGATCCATAATTAATTGTTTTACAATTGAGTAATACGTAGAAATTCTTCAATAAACAGATCCATTTTGGTAGCTTTTAATAGCTGAAAATCAGCAGCCAGCAGACTGGATTTGAAAATATAACTTCCGGTATCATCTGCCTCCTTTCTGAAACGCTTGCTGTCCATAATTTTAGTCTCCATTATTTTTAGTTGCAGCTCTTCAATAACATTTTGATAGGCATTATACAATCCCGTTTTTTCCCTACCATCTACCTGATTCCAAAATAGATGTAAAGATTGAAGCGTGTTTTCATCTTGAGTAATTGGCAATTGAAGAAACGCTTTGGCAAATCCTAATGCGCTTTCTACAACCAAACGGTCAGCTGTAATTGGTGAGAAAATAAAATCCATTGATTTCAATGTAGTCAGTACTCCCCTTGTATTGGCAGTTCCCGGTAGATCAAAAAATATAACATCCGGTACTACTGACGAATCATCAACGTATTCGGATGCTTTCTCTAAAGCATTTTCAGACTTGCATTTAATAATTGGATATGCCTTTTTATTAATTGTTTGAAATTGCTTCATTGCTGTTTTTTTATGGTATTCGTTCTGCATAATGGTTTTCTTGTCCCGCTCCCTCATGTTGGTTAAACTGTGCTGTGGATAATCACAGTCCATAATGACAACATTATATCCTAATCGGTAATGAAGCACACTTGCCAGTAAACATGTTATAGTTGATTTCCCAACGCCTCCTTTTTGGGTGGAAAAACTTATTTTTAATGTTTTTTTTGTAGTTTCCATTATTAGAAATTTTATTATTACTTTATTTATTTTACATTTCTAAAAGTTTAAATTTTCAGTATTTCCAAAATTGTTTCTCTGCTTTCCAGCAATATTTCAGCATATGCATTTTTAAGTAACTTTACCTAATCAGTTAATTATCTGAGAAACTACCTAACTGTACGTCAAACCATATGTTTTACTGCTTTTATACTTTTAAAACTTTATTCTTTTACGCTTACGTATTTGTAGTTAAGGTCTTTCAGGATCTTTGGTCTATTCCTTTATTCATTGTTTTAAGTAAAACGGTATAGCAAATAAAGCGATTCATATATCTGCTAATCTCATCATGTCCTATAATGGCTCGGATAGACTTTGTATGTCGTTCAAAAAATTACAATTCTAAAACCTGTAAACTTTTTCTTTGCGAATTAATATTTGTAGACAGTTCGATATGGACTCTTGGCAATAGTAAATACTTAGGTGAATGAATAAAACTGGTTTTAACCATGATATCTAATTTACTTAAATAGTAAATCTAAGTGTTCATCAGAACACGGCAAGTTGTGTTTTGAGTGCCTCATAACTGTTTTCAGTGCCTCAAAACAACTTGCCCTGCCGGGAGCTGGAAAACATTCTCCGAAGTCGAAGTTTTATAAATAAATATTTGAATCATTATGAACGATCAAAATTATAAGTACAGAAATAAAGGTGGTAGAAAACCAAAGATAAATCCAAGCACCCATCGTCACGTTTTTAGGCTGACGGATGAGGAAAATGATCGGCTGATGATGCTTTTTGAAGAGTCAGGACTTTCTAATAAAGCAAAATTCATAGTCTCTATGCTGTTTTCTAAAGAAATTAAAACGGTGAAAATTGATAAGGGAGCGGTAGATTTTTACATGAGATTGACCTCTTTTTATTCTCAGTTTCGTGCAGTTGGAGTCAATTATAATCAGGTAGTAAAGTTATTACATACCCAGTTTTCTGATCGGAAAGCCGCTGCTTTTTTATACAAATTGGAAAAGCAAACTGTTGAGTTAGCAGTTTTGTGTAAAAAAATCATTGAGATTACGGAAGAATTTAATAGAAATAATCTAAAAAAGTAAGAATAAAATGGTTGCAAAAATTGGGAGAAGCAGTAATCTATATGGAGCTTTAGCCTACAATAATAAGAAAGTTGAGCGTGAGAAAGGAAAAATTTTGATGACCAATAATATGATTGAAACGACTGATGGCAGGTATACAGTATCGCAATTAGCACATTCATTTGATTCTTATTTGGCTGCAAATCGAAATACAGAAAAGTACAGTTTGCATATCTCATTAAATCCTGATCCGAAAGATAAGGTCAGCGATGAGAATTTTATTGACCTCGCCCAGGATTATATGCAAAAACTTGGATATGGTGATCAGCCGTATGTTGTCTTTAAACATTTGGATATTGACCGTACACACATACATATTGTTTCAGTAGTTATTGATGAGATGGGAAAAAAGATTTCAGATCGGTTTGAGAAAAGAAAATCAATGGAGATATGCAGAGAGTTGGAAAAGAAATACGAATTAGTACCTGCTGCGATGAAGAGAGATCAAAAATACGAGTTGCTTTTTCGTCCTGTTGATTACAAAGCTGGTGATGTTAAAAAGCAGATAGCTTCTGTAATCCGTCATCTTCCGAAATACTACCAGTTTAGGAGTTTGGCAGAATACAATGCTTTGATTTCTCTTTTTAATATTACATCGGAAAAAGTAGATGGTGAGCTACAAGGTAAATTACAAAGTGGCCTACTTTATTTTCCACTGAATGAAGAAGGTAAAATAGTAGGAAATCATTTTAAGGCATCTTTGTTTGGTAAAGATGCCGGCCTTTCTGCTTTAGAAGAACATTTTCTAAAATGTCGTGAATCTCTAAAAGATGACATCTTAAAATCTCATCTAAAAGAAGTTATTGCGAACATTATGCAATCTACTTTCAATGAAAATGATTTTAAAAGCAATTTAATCAGACAGGGAATTAATACGGTCATCCGAAGAAACAGTAGCGGTATCATGTACGGAATTACTTTTATTGACCATCGTTCAAAAACCGTTTGGAATGGCTCAAGTCTGGGGAAAGAATTTTCTTCCAATTCTTTAAGTGAAAGATGGAAAAATGAAAATCTACCAGAAAATAAAAAATTAAGCAAAGAAAAAAATGAAACCCTGACTACAAAAAAGTCGTCAGCTTCACTGTCAGAAAAACCACATCTTCTTTTCGATTTTTTAGAAACCCATCAGAAAGGCATACCATCTGAAGACGGCTTCATTGAATCAGTTGGGGGATTATTTTCATTTAATAGTGAAGGTGATCATGAAGAACAGGAATTTGCGCATCGAATGAGAAAAAGACGGAACAGAAAACGCTGATTTATTATATAAAATTTTTTCTAGTTTTCCTTTTCTAATATAGCCTGCACTTTCTTTTGAAGCTCTTTTTTGTCAGGTAGATATAATTGATATTTTGAAACAAATATTTTGTTGGAAATTCCTCCGGTAGCATATTCGACCAATACTTCATCTTTCTCCGCGGAAAGGATGATTCCTATGGGTTCATTATCATCTTCCATATTTTCTTCAGCTTTAAAATAGTTCAGATAGAGATTCATTTGCCCTATATCATTATGCTCGACCTGTTTTATTTTTAGGTCGATTAAAACAAAACACTTTAATATACGGTGGTAGAAAACCAAATCAATATAAAAATGTCTGTGTCGAAGTGATATTTTATATTGTCTTCCAACAAAAGCAAAACCTTTTCCCAATTCAAGAAGAAACAATTGAAGGTTGTCAATGATTTTTTGTTCTAATGCCTTTTCTGTTACCTGATGGCTCTGGGGAAGTTTAAGAAAATCTAACACATAGGGATCCTTAATCACTTCTGAAGAATCGGTGATGACATGACCTTGTTCAGATAATTGCAAAACGCCTTTTTTATCTTTGCTTAATGCCAATCGTTCAAATAACGCCGAATTAATTTGTCGGTCAAGTTCTCTATACCCCCAGTTTTCTAATACGCTCTGCTTTTCGTAAAACTTTCTTGCGTTATCATCTGACACACCTAATAGAGTGACAATATGAGTCCAGCTCAATTTGGCAGGCACTGCCTGCCATTTTTGATAGGCTAAATAAAATCTACGCATATCAAGGATGTTCCGCCTGCCAAATCCTTTTCCAAAACGATGTTTCAGATCCTTGGCAAGGCTCGCTAACAAGCCACTTCCATACTCTGCACGTTCTTGACCAAGCTGCTCAAATTCTACGATGTGCCTGCCAATTTCCCAATTTGCTTTGACAAGCTCACTATTGATAGCTTTTACGGCATTTTGCCTTGCGGTTTCAATAGTAGAACCAATATTGTCCAGAAGTTCATTGTAGGTAGCCTGTGTTGGTATCATTGTTCTTTTATAAGCAAACAAATTTAATCAATATTCCTAAAAGCAGTATATAAAATCGATACCAACTATTCTTCTGAGATATTGACAAATACCGCCAAATCATGACAGTAACTTCACCATTAAGGACAACAATTTTGTAGGATTTTATATTCGCTCCAAATAATTACATATACTTATGGGAGAAGATGATGCAAAAGGTTTGGCTAAAATAATGGGATTTATGAGAGCCATCAGTATTCTCTTAGTATTGATGCATCTCTACTGGTTTTGTCATAGTTTTTTTTTGGATCGTGGCTGGACTTTGAATCTGCTGAATAAGATACTGTACAATTTTGATCAAAAGGCAGGTTTGTTTTCGAATCTTTTATATTCCAAAATATTTGCTTTAGTATTATTGGGATTGAGTTGCTTAGGAACTAGAGGAGTGAAGAATGAAAAGATCAAATGGTCTAAAATCTATCTTGCTGCAGGGATTGGATTTTTCCTGTTTTTTCTAAATTTTCCTTTATTAAAGATCGTATCTAAGATTGGTTATTTTCTATATATCCTTTGCACAGGGTTAGGGTATGTTTCTCTAATGGTTTCCGGAGTTTGGATGACCCGATTACTACGAAATAATCTTATGGATGATGTTTTCAACAATGAGAATGAAAGCTTTATGCAGGAAACTAAACTGATGCAGAATGAATATTCTGTCAATCTTCCCACCAAGTTTTATTATAAGGGAAAATGGAACGATGGCTATATCAATGTTGTTA
Source organism: Chryseobacterium sp. LJ668 (assembly GCF_019613955.1). Classification (NCBI taxonomy): domain Bacteria; kingdom Pseudomonadati; phylum Bacteroidota; class Flavobacteriia; order Flavobacteriales; family Weeksellaceae; genus Chryseobacterium; species Chryseobacterium chendengshani. The sequence goes on from NZ_CP080443.1 coordinate 219,744, forward strand.
ATCCCTTCAGAGCAACTATTGTTTTAGGAACCCCAGGCTCAGGTAAATCTTATGCGATTGTCAATAATTATATCAAGCAGCATATTGAAAAAGGCTTTTCAATGTACATCTACGATTTTAAGTTTGATGACCTTTCAACAATTGCGTACAATCATCTGCTGAAGTATACCGACAAATACGAAGTAAAGCCTCAATTCTATGTCATTAATTTTGATGATCCTAGAAAAAGCCATCGCTGCAATCCACTAAATCCGGATTTTATGACCGACATATCAGATGCGTATGAAGCAGCGTATACCATCATGCTGAATTTGAACAGAAGCTGGATACAAAAGCAGGGTGATTTTTTTGTGGAATCGCCTATTATTTTACTGGCAGCAATTATTTGGTTTTTAAAAATCTATGAGGATGGAAAATATTGTACTTTTCCACACGCCATTGAACTGCTGAACAAAAAGTATTCTGATGTTTTTACGATATTAACTTCCTATCCTGACCTTGAAAACTACCTCTCCCCTTTCATGGATGCATGGCAAGGCGGAGCGCAAGATCAATTGCAAGGACAAATCGCTTCCGCTAAAATTCCTCTATCAAGAATGATTTCTCCACAGTTATATTGGGTAATGACCGGGGATGATTTTTCGTTGGATATCAACAATCCTAAAGAACCAAAAATACTGTGTGTTGGAAATAATCCGGATAGACAGAATATCTATTCAGCTGCATTGGGTCTTTATAACTCAAGAATTGTAAAGCTGATTAATAAGAAAGGACAACTGAAAAGTTCCGTAATCATTGATGAGTTGCCCACCATATATTTCAGAGGACTGGATAATTTGATTGCAACAGCGAGAAGCAATAAAGTGGCAGTTTGTCTGGGATTTCAGGATTTTTCACAGCTGACCAGAGATTATGGAGTTAAGGAAAGTAAGGTGATTCAAAATACGGTTGGTAATATTTTTAGCGGTCAGGTAGTGGGAGAAACAGCTAAAAGTCTGTCGGAACGTTTTGGAAAAGTTTTGCAGAAAAGACAAAGCATATCGATCAACAGAAATGATACTTCAACGTCGATCTCAACACAACTGGATACCTTGATTCCTTCGTCGAAAATATCTACTTTAACGCAGGGAGTTTTTGTTGGAGCAGTTTCTGATAATTTTGACGAAAGGATTGATCAGAAAATGTTTCATGCTGAAATTGTAGTCGATAATGAATTGGTGGCGGAAGAAACTAAAAATTATCAGAAAATACCTGAAGTTTTAAGTTTTGTAGATAAGGATGGAAATGATCAAATGAAACAAGTGATTGATGAAAATTATAGAAGAATTAAAACAGATATTTCGACCATTATCAATAATGAGTTGGAAAGAATAAAAAATGATCCGGATTTACAGCATTTGATTCAGTAAAAATTACTCGAAGAGCGGATCTAGTGAATTTTCAGGGCAGGGTAAAGCCTCAAATCTATGTTAAATCAAAACAATTTTTGAGGCTTTATTTTATTACACTACGTCTCAAACGCGCTACTCCCCTTCAGTATTACGAAAATGTTGATTGAGATTATCATTGACCATCTGGAGAAATTTCGTGGATCCTGTTTTCCGATTTCTAATTTCAAAAATGGTTTTATGGTAATTACCCAAGTTGATATCCAATGATTTTTCCACAAACTTGATTACCTCGCTCAGCTCTATATTTCCACCGTTAAAACAGTTTAATTTATAAAGACCATACACTACTTCTACAAGTGCTACTTTAGATTCGGACCACACGAGTGGGGAATTTAAAGAATTGACTGTATCTTTATTTTGAATCTTTTCAATTTGCAATTTTAGAAATTCATCCAGTTTTTGATTGGCTTTGATCTGAGAAATATGATGATCATGTGAAGTTGTAAAATTTTCATCATAATCATAGAGTCCTGACGGAAGATTCATTTTTAAATCATATCTTTTTCTGACAAAATATTTATGATCTAAATAGGTGGCTTCACGTCGGTGGTAGCTGTAAAATTCTGCATGATCCTGATAGTATATGGTAAGCTTATCAATTTCTTTCGCAAAGTAGCTACGTTGTGCCTTTTCTCCGGCAGCAGGTTGATAGGTAAGAATTTGAATAATTTGTGAATGAAAAATAAATTGTGAAATGAATAAAGGTTTGATTTCTTTAAAAAAATGTATTTCGTCTGCAGCCGATTCAAATTCATGCGGAATGATCAGAGCTTTTAAATTAATGATTGATTCGTCAATCTTCCATAAACTTAATTCTGAAATCCTGACCAAATCACTGTGTTCAAATTCAATCAGCTCCAGATCATCCGTTAGACGCGCATACAAATGTTGTGCTTTTCTAAAAATTGTTTTGTTAACCATGTCCTTTTTTTTAGAAAATTACAAACTTCCTGTGGTATTCTGCTAAAGCTCCCGTTCATTATCTTTGAGTTTCATCTTTATAAAGTCAGCAATTCCTATCCCATTGATTGATTTAAAATGGGCTGTAAAATTATTTCGCGAAGCAATTCCGCACATTTCAGACAACGCTTGGATGGTAAACTTAGGATAATTTTTATCTGAATTCAGTTGATGGGTGATATAATTAATTCTTAATTGCATAAGATAGACAGAAAAATTGACGCCTTTATGTTCATGAATAAATGCTGACAAATAAGTGGGATTGGTTTTGAAACGTGTCGCAAGTTTGACAACTGTTATTCCAGCTTCAAGAAATTGATTTTTATCTTCAAAAAATTGAATCTTCATTTTGAGCATTTCGACTAAATCATCTGGCAACTCACCTTTAGTCTTTACGGAAGATTGCTCCTTTACGGGTAATGCTTCTTCCGGTTTCTTTATCCCATTGAGTCGATCGATGAGCTCGGCATATCTTTTTTTTAAATTTTGCTCTCGTTGCTGGTATCTCCAAATCAGGAAAAGCACAAGGATTACAGAAAATATGATGACAAGCACTATGGTCATCTGTTGTGTATTGATCGATTTTTCCAATTTATATTTTTCTTTAACCAGTCCCGCTATTTCAACGTCTTCGTAGATCTTTGCAGCCAAGTAGGCAAAGTCTTTCCTTATCCCTTGGTTTACCTCCAAGAGTTGATTGGTATAATACAACTGCTCTTTTTCATTCTTACTTTTTTTATAGTAGTCAATCAGACACATATACGCTTCTGTTGCTTCAGGCAAAATGAATTGATGTTTCTTGTAGATAGAATCCACTTTCTTTAATTCCAAGATTCCTTTTTTCTCATCATCATTCTTTAGGTAAATATTTCCAAGGTAATAGTGGATCACCGATGCCCATGTAAAATCATTTTTCTGATTGAGAACAGGTAACGCCTTTTTTAAACAATAGAGTGCATCATTGTATTGATTGTTCTTATAATAGATAATTCCAGCACATTTGAGAAAATAGGCACGCTCAAGAGTGAATTCTGATTTATTTCTTGTTGCTGCCAAACCTACTGTCAATAAACTATCAGCATTAGCATCTTGATTAAGATTCCGTTGGCATATAATCATCTGGTGCAAACTGTTCAGGTAGCCTCTGCAATAATTATAACGCAAATTCGCATTCACCTCATCTTTTAATTTATTTTCATTGAACTCGATGGATTGATTAAAAAGCTGCAGTGCCTTGTTGTAATAACCAAGATAGCTTTTTACAACTCCCAGATGATAAATGATTTTATTTTGAAGATATTCATCATCAGTTTTTATCGCATACTGGTGAGCTTTAACATATTCATTCGAAGCTAACTGAAATTTTCTCAAATTGAAATAGTAAATAATACCTTTTCCCAAATAAGCATCACTGATCAATTCATCTTTTTTAGACTTGAATGCAGCAGCTATTGTACTATCAGCATAAGAAAGCTTAGCATCTGTATCCTTAGAGAAATATACAGCGTCTTTGTATCCTAAACAGAGTTTTTCTAGGTTATTCTCTTTTTTCGCTTTCTCAATAAATGAACTGACATAAGGCAGGGCATTATGGTCTTCTTTTTCTAGATTTTCATATTTATTTCTTATATCAGCGTAGGACGGACTGACAGTTTTTTGTGACAGCAGCATCGTTCCGACAGTTAAAAGAAAAAAAGCAAGTACTGTTCTTCTTGACATCAAGTAAATGTGATTGGTATTTTTCAAAAATAGATAAAAATATGTGAATTATCTTGAGTTTATAATGGAGATAATAGACTTTAAATGCCAAATGAAGAAATACGGTGGCGTGGTGCTTGTTTTTGGAATTTTTTATCTGCACCAATATTGAAATAAGGGCATCCTAATTTTAATATCTGCTCCGCAAACCCTTTTATCAGGCACTTCTACCGTATACCTTTGGCTTAAGAATTCTAAATAATCCGGCCGGGACTAACCACAAAAATTTTATTAAAATGAAAAAGTTAATCCCAATAGTAAGTTTAATAAGTGCATGTTTTGTACTTCATAATTGCACCAATGAAGATCATGAATATTCTATTCAAGAAGAGGTACATCATAAAGTTTCTGATGATTCTCCATTGAGTAATACAAGTAGGAGCGATTCTACTAAATCTGAAGATAATGAATTGTATCCTGATCCTCCCGTTAAAGACACCCATGACTGGATAACAAAACCTTAATCAAAATAGTATGAAAACCAATCCCCATATCTCTGTAAAACGAACTTCGGGTCAATCATGTCCGACCAGCGGAACGTGGCAGTGTATGGGGAGTTTTGTAACAACAGTCACTATTGCAAAAGGTTCGAAACTTCCTGATTACTGCGGAATCCAAGTTCAATGGATACTAATCAGTATAAATTAACGATAAAAAACATTCCCATGAAAAAGTTAATCAGCCACATTCCTTTCTCAGTAAGTTATTTTTTTGTCTTGCTTTTCTGTTATGCAGCCATCAGCAAAATGCTGGATTTTGAAAACTTTCAGGTACAGATTGGGCAGTCTCCTATGTTGAGCGCTTACGCTGGATTTGTTTCCTACGCGGTCATTGTTGTTGAAATGATTGTTGTGATTCTGCTGATTATAAAAAAAACTCAGCGTATCGCTTTGTATGCATCTACTGCGTTAATGACCGCTTTTACGACCTATATTATCATCATATTAACGTACAGTGATTTCGTTCCCTGTTCATGTGGGGGCATTCTTGAAGACTTGAACTGGACCGAACACCTGATCTTCAATATCGCATGCATTGTAATAGGAATTTTTGCCATCTACCCTACAAACGCATATACGAATTATTCAAAGAAAAGTGTTACGGTGTGTCTTTTTATCACCAATGCAATAAGCTGTTTAACAGTCATCATACTTTACATCAGTTCCGAAAATATCATTAAAGAGCACAATAATTTTACAAGAAGGTTCATGATGCATCCCATCATTGAGCATGGCAAAGTAAAATTAGATAATAAATTCTATTATTTTGCCGGAATTGATCATGATAGAGTTTACCTCGGGAACAGGAAATTCCCACAACAGATTTCAATCATTGATTCCGCAATGAATCGATTGGAAAAAAATACGGTTGAATTGGATGTTTCTAAACATTTGTACAGAAAAATAGAGATCAAAGTAGGCAACGGATATTATTACATCTATGACGGAACCGTACCCATTATCAAGAGAGGTCTATTAGGAAAATATCTTCCCTCAACTATAAGTGACAACGATGCTTACTTTTCCGAACTGGAAATTGTAAATCCTGATCATCTTGCTATAAGAACTCAAAGTAGTACCAATAAAGAACTGATTATGGGTTCAATACGACTTAATAGTCACTCTGATAAAGTCTCTCTCTATCCCAAATTTCTGGAAAAACAGACCGATGGTATATTTGACAGTGATGGAACATTAGCTGTAGACAGAGCTAACTCTCAGATACTCTATACCTATTCCTACAGAAATCAGTTTATTGTGGCAGATTCAGGATTTCAGATTCAGCGAAGACTTCGTACAATTGATACCGTTGCAACAGCAGCAATCAAATCCGTTTCGTTACCCGGAGGAATTTACAAGATGAAAAACAAACCTTTGAGAGTCAATGGAATATCCACAGTTTACCGGGGACTTCTCTTTAATCATTCCTATTTAAAAGGAAAATATGAATCGGATAAGAGGTGGAAGAAATCCAAAGTAATCGATGTCTATAAAACAAATTCAAATCGATATATCGGGAGCCTTTATCTAGAGAACGACGGTCGGGATTCTGTTTCTGACATTATTGTCACGGATCATTTTCTATACGCCATTAGAGGTAAAGAACTTCTTCAGTATCAGCTGACACAACCGATTTTAAAATACTTCGAAAAAGGCGAAGCCGAAAACCTTAACAAAGAGTAGGCACCAATACAAAATCTTTTTTATTATGAGAAAGTTCATTTTTCCTGTAGTCCTAGTATTAATGGGAACAGGTTCAGCGTTTGCTACCAAAGTGGTAAAAGAAAGCAAACAAGCCATTGAATCCGGATACCGTTTGGTGAACCACGGTGAAGGACAGTTTGAATGTATTAACACAGGGAAAGACTGTAGCACCGTTGCTGGAGGACCTGTGTGTACATGGAGTGTTGATAATACAGTGCAGTTGCGTGCAGCAGCTTCTGAGACCATGTGCGGAGAACTCTTGTACGAGATTCAGCCATAGTTAAAATGGAAGGACGCTAATAGCGTCCTTCTTTTTGTCTTTCATTCATCTCTTTACTAATCCACTCAACTTCTTTCTGACTTTTAAGGAAATAGTTCCACCATTCAATACTCCTTCTGTTAAGATCAAAAGTTTCCTTGGTCAAAATTCCTAAACTATGTTCCTGGTCTTTGTAGAACAGTGCAATAACAGGTTTTCTGTTTCTTAACAGCCCCATATAAAATACTTCAGTTTGATCCGGAGGAACATTGGTGTCTTTCGAACCGGTCCACAAAAGCATCGGAGCACTGACATTTTGCACAAAATTAATCGGATCATTACGAAAATACAGTTCCCGGTTGCCCACAAAAGGCACATCAACTTCAAACTGTCCTGTTTCAAACCTTGAATAATTAGCCATTTGAAAAGTTTTGCTGTAAGAAAAATAAAACTGTGAAAGATTGCTGACCGAAGCTCCTGAGATAAAAGCAGCGAACCGTGTTGAGTGTGTTGCAATAAAATTGGTTTCGTATCCACCCATCGAATGACCTGTCAATCCAACCTTTTCAAAATCGATACTTCTATAATCTGCAACCGCATCCAACGCTGAATGCACACAGTCAAGTGCCGCGATACCAGTACCTCTGGAATCAAAGACCACATCGGGCTGGTAAACGAAGAAATCCTGTTCGATTAAAAGTCTTTTGCTAAATCCATCCTGTCCGATTTCTCCCGCAATATACTTAGAAGAGCCCGACGACTGTTTCTGATATACCCGAACAATTAATGGATATTTCTTAGACGGATTATAATTAACAGGATAGGTTAAAAGCGCTTTTAAAGGGACACCTAAGCCGTTTTTAAAAGAGATGGTCTCTGCTCTCAGTTGTGATCCTTTTTTATCCTGCGCATTGCTTTGATAAAGCTGCACCTTCTGTTTTTGACCGGGATAAGACACAGATAATGCATCCGGGAAATTGAAATTTTCCTCAATGGTGAAAATTTTTCTGTTGCTCAAATCTGTCGCTGCCTCTTTAATCTTGCGGTCTGTTTCCGGAACAATTACTTTGTGGACACCATCTTTAAAATCAACAATTGAATTCAAGCCTTTATTCGCATTGAAAAGCCGCAATCGAATTGGTCGATCGACAACTATACTGCTAATCTGAAACTTTGTTTTCAGAAGAGAAAATCCAACCGTGCTTACTTTATCGGCAATCATAACCTCAGCATTCTTTGAAACTTGAAGAGATCTGAGGGAATTGCTTTCAAGATGATAGGTATAAAGATCTGTCTTACCACTAAAAAAAAGATTTTGATGATCATTTGCAAATACTGGAGAATGAAGACCAGGCTCTCTGATCAGGTTAAAGCTCTTTTTTTGTAGATCATAAACCTTCCATGCTTTATCTTTTCTGCTGTAAGAAACTGCATACCTCCCATTCTCCGATGCTGTTATTTCTGACGATTCAGGAAAAATCAATGTAGATTTTTTTTCAAGCAGGTCATACACATACAAATCATACAATGGACTTCCATGTACATAATCATATGCTTCCCTGTTGGAAAAAGCCCAGATGTAGCGACTGCTGTTCAAGGCTGCAAACACCTCAAATGAATGGGTTGGAAGTTTTTGTACATTGCCTGATACAGCAATCAAATGCCAAAACCTGTAAACTGTTTTGTTATTTTTTCTAAATCGGAGATCCTTATCATTACCATACCAAACATCAACCATAGGATTATCTGCAACCGAAGCAGTAGAATCCGCAGCAATCAGAAAGGATTCTCCGTCATTAATTTCTGTAACTTTTATGGTTCTTTCAGGGATAAGCTGAATTTCTTCAGGTGCATATACCCTGCCGGTCATGCAATGGATCATCTTCAATGATCTTTTATCACCTGATGCATTTCGCTCACGGATACTAAGATATTTGCCTGATGGCATTAATTCTATTTTTTCTACAACACCACGACCCCGATAAAGAACCACTGCTCTTTTGCCATTCCAGCAAATGATCTCGTACGAAGCCTCTGATGTTCGACGCGTGATCAGAAGTTTCTGCCGATCTCCCGTAATCATTTGAATACTGTCCATTTCAGCTAAAACTTTAGCCCTTTCATTATAAACCGTCAACAAATTCTGATGATCAACAATAAAATACTCTTTCGCATCTTTAATGATTCCGCCATTTTTAACAGATGAATAATTCATTTTGATACCGGTTTTCTGATCGGTAAATACTGCTTTTGAATTGCCAAAAGCAAATAGATAGTGACTCCCCAAAAAAGATTTAGTGATGTTAAATCCAACCAAAGTATCGATGGGCATTTTTATGGAAGATGAAAAGATCAGCAACGTATCCGGATTCCCCAAATATGATTTGTTAACTGTAGCAAAACTTCCATCATCATTAATCATTAAGCTGTTGAGGGATGAAAAGCGGGATACCCATTCTTTCATTCCCTCGTCAGTCAGTTTTTGTGCAGACGGAAACATGACTCCACAAAATAGCAATATGATAATACGCTGAAACATCATGTTAATATCCTGGGTTTTGTGGTTTAAGATTTCCATTGAGCAGTAATTCTTTTTGCGGTATTGGCCAGAATCTATGATACTCTTTCCAATTAGGTTTGGTTGTGGTCAACTCACCGAGCTGATTATTTCTTTTGAGATCAAAAAATCGATGCCCCATCTCCGTGAAGAATTCACGACGGCTCTCCCGAAGTATTTCTTCCAGCAATACAATTTGAGCAATAGATGGACTGAGCGCAGCAATCCCTGCACGCTGCCTGGTCTTATTGACAAATGGGAGCGCTTCTGAAATTTTATTTTGCTGAGCGAGTGCTTCCGAAAGCAGTAAATACACCTCTTCAAGCCTGAAAACGACAGAATATTCCGTAGTATTAGCAGAACGCAGTTTATACTTTTCCGCACGGTACCAGGTATTTCCTGCTACAGTCACCGCTGCCATCCAGTTTTGTTTACGAAGATCCCCTGAAGGAAAAGCACTGATCAGCGATGGCGTCAATGAATAAGAAGTTGGCGCAGCATTCACAAAATAGTACAGGGACGCTTCTTTTGTGGCATCTCCTGAATTTTTAGGTTTCAACTGCCATAGGATATGAGTTCCCGATTTTTGAAAGACCTTGGTAATATCATTCTGAAACTGGTACAAGGGGCTTTGAAGAATAACCTTTAAAATCGCTTCCGCCTGAACAAAATTCTTCTGCTCCATATACACTTTGGCAAGAAGAAGCTGTGCTGTTTTTTTATTGATAAAGATTCTCTCTGCATTTCTGTACTGATCGTTCAGTAAAGGGACCGCCTCTGAAAGATCACTTTCAATTCTTTCCAAAACTTCCTGTGATGGCGTCTTGGTGATGGTCTGATTGATCAAATAGTTAGTCGTTACAGGATAAGGGATATCCCCATAGATCTGCTGGAGATACAACAGGAGAAGAGATCGGATGGCTAATGTTTCGCCTACAATTCGTGCTTTATCTGCGGTCGAAATACCGCTTGAATACTCCATTCCTTCAAGAATACTGTTGGCGTAAAATATTTTCTGATAAGCAACCGTCCAGAATGTATTGACAGGAGTACTGGAATCAATTAGCGTGTTGGTGAATATTTCGGGAAAGCCATTGTTGATGGCTGTCTGGTGGTAGGTCAAATCATCGGTATAGATTCCCAAAAGTACCCCTGACTGATTGCCTGATACTGGGGAACTGTCCCAAAGACCAGCATAAAGTCCTGATAGTGCTGCATTGGCGGTCTGTACATCGTTGAATATATTTTCAGTGTTGATTTGATTCTGCGGAAGATCTGTTTCAATCATTTTTTCGCAGGCGATTCCCGCCATAAGGATGCTCAGCATACCTCCATATTTTATTAAGTGAATGAGTGATTTCATTTTCTTTGTTTTGATTGTTGAATTTGTAAGTATTGTAATTTCCTTTACACCGTTACAGCGAAAGCGTTGCTCCAAAGGAATAGGTTCTGAGCGGAGGCAGAAAACCAACCGATGAAAATTCAGGGTCTATTCCAAAGTATTTCGTCCAGGTGTAAAGGTTTTGTCCCTGGAAGTACAATTTAACTTCTCTGAATATTTTACCTTCTAAGGGAACACGATACGCCAGCTGTACATTTTTCAGTCTTATAAATGAGGCATCTGACACCGTCGCATCACTGACCTGAAAAAGCTGATGAGAAGCTGTGGGCGAAACGTGATAAGGCATATACATTCCGTTAGGATTTTCCGCAGACCATACATTGAGCGCTTCTACTGGAAGATTATTCATCTGACCCGGAGAAGCCATAATACTGTTGTAATTGCGGCTCTCCTGTTTGACAAACTGTAACAGCACGGACAGATTCCAGTTCCCGTATTTAAAATCATTGGTCAATCCACCATAGAAACGCTGACCGATATTCCTGATCACCTGCCGGTCATCGGGTGAAGAAATTTTTCCGTCACCGTTAAAATCAGTAAAGGCATACTGTCCGTTGGTGGCATTGATGCCGTTATGCTGATAAAGCTTGATGATGCTTACAGACTGACCCACAACATAGGTATTGGCATACGAAGAACCTTCAAGACCGGGAAACGACAAAAGCTTGTTTCTCGGAAAACTGATATTAAATCCTGCATCCCATGTAAAGACATCCCCTCGGAGAAGGTCCCCTTTCACATCAAACTCCCAACCCTTATTTTGTACGGTCGCACCCAAATTGGCAAGTACCGACGTAAATCCTGTTACTGCTGAAAGCTGATAACCGAGAAGCTGGCTTGATGACCGGTTGTCATAATAAGCAGCCGTCAGATTAAGCCTGTTCTTAAAGAGAGCCAATTCAACAGCAGTTTCGAACTTCAGGGTTTTTTCCCAGCTGAAGTCAGGATTGAAAAGCTTTGAAGGAAGCAATCCCACTACTCCATTATAGATAAGGGTTGACGTGATGTATGTGTTGAGATATTGGTTTTCACCAATGTTGTCACTGCCTGAAGAACCATAGCTCCCTCTTAGTTTACCGAAACTCAGCCATGAACTTTCTTTAAGTAAATTCTCCTTCGAAAAAATCCATGCGGCTCCAACCGCTCCGAAAGTCGCAAACTTGTTATTGGGTCCGAACCTGCTGCTGCCATCCCTCCTTCCGGTCAGATTGAGAATATATTTTCCTGCATACTGATAATTGATTCTGCCGAACAATGCCGCATATCGGTATTCGGTCGTCACATCATCAGAAACCACTTTGGTCTGTGCCGCTCCGATATTATTGATGAAAACATTGCTTTCAAATCCCAAACCCTGAATCGCAGCACTGGTATTGGTATCACGCTGATACGTTCCTCCTGCCAACAAATCAACCTGATGATTACCAACCTTAAAAACATAATTGATCTGCGGTTCAATAATCATCGAAAAGCGGTTTTGATTGCTCTTTGATGATGCAGACTGTGCTGAGGTCATCCCAGAGGACGGATTATTGGCAGTATGCGGACGAAGAGACCATTCTTCAAAAGCCTGATAGTTGATTCCACCATTTACTCTCAGGGTAAGGTTTTTCACTACTTCATAGGAAGCATTAATATTGTTCAGGAACTGCATCTGATCATTATTATACGTATTCCTGTACGCCGCCAAAGGATTATTGAAGGTATTGTTCTCCCAGTTCAACTGACCGTTGCTATCATACAATGCAGGTGCATTGGGCGCAAGCAGATACGAAGTAGTGGTCATATCCGAAGTCAGTACATTATTATCCAATGATGAAAAAAGATTAGACATATTGAAACTGAACTTACGGTCAGTCGAACGATGTGCAATATTTCCGGATATTGTATTGGTTCTATACCTGAAATCCTCTCCGAAAACCGTGGTCTGTTGATTATGTCCCAAGCTCAGCAAATAAGAAGTGTTTTCACTTCCACCGCTGAGGGAAAGCTGCGTATTGGATAAAACCGCTTTTTTCCCGATGAGTTCCCTGCGCCAATCCGTCATTCTACCCTGATCCCAGGTTCCGTTGACATCATAGGCATTGGCAGGATAAGTGCTGATGTTGTCATTAACAAAAGCCTGTTTTCGCATGTTGATGTACTGTTCCGTATTCATCATCTGCAATCCCGATACAGCATGACTCATTCCGTAAGACGAATTAAGGGTCAATCTCAAATTCCCTTTCTTGGCTTTTTTAGTCGTAATCAATACAACACCATTCGCCCCTCTCGATCCGTAAATCGCTGTTGCATCAGCATCTTTTAAAATCTCAAAGCTTTCAATATCATTGGGATTAATGCTGTTTAGAGGATTGATGTTGGCTTGGGCAAGGACTGATCCGGCATAACGGGAATTCACTCCACCTCCTATCGGAACGCCATCCACAATATACAGCGGCTGATTCCCATCAATCTCAGAATTGCTTCTGGTACGCAGTGAATTTCTGCCTCTGATCTGAATATCAAAACCACCTCCCGGTGTTCCCGAGTTCTGCGTAATCGAAACCCCACTCATCCTGCCCTGTGCCGCAGCAAGGACATTCGTGACGGGTTGGTTTTCGATGTCCTTAGCGGAGATCTTGGCAATGCTACCTGTTCTTTCTTTGTCTTTGACTTTATAGTAGCCGGCATTGATCACCACTTCTTCGATGCCTTTGACTTTTGGGTTGAAGTTGAGGTTGACTCTTTCTTTGCCGTTGGGATAGATTCGCTGTTCTGCATATTCAGGATGTCTGAAGATGAGGACAGGGTTTTCTCCTGTAATCTGGAGCTGATAATTTCCTTGTGTATTGGTGACAGCGGTTTGATCACTTCTTTCCTCAGAGACAGAGACTCCTGAAAGAGGCTGGTCATTCACGGTAACTTTCCCCGTGATGGTCTTGGTCTGAGCCTTTAGGTTGCCGCAAATAAGGGTCAACATAAAGGCAAAGCCAATACTTCCTATAGTATTATAGGATTTTTTCATAATTTTGTAAAGTTTTTAATTAAACGATTCAATCCAATGCTCCTCCCAAACGTTTTAGTCAGCTAATGGGAAGGGGCTTTTTTTATTGAATACTTTTCTTCTCAGGCTGAGCCTGACGAAGTGCTATTTCATTTTTTATAATATCACTACCGGATTCATGTATTTGAAAACAAAACTTTCCTAAGTGCCTTTTGGTTTGAAAAAGGACATGGTGAGGTCTTTGAGCAGTGACCAAAAGACACCGGAAAGCATTAATTAATATGAATGAAAATTTGTCCAAATAAGCTTAAAAAGCCGCAATAGGTTGTACACCCTATTGTATCATGTCAAGATACTCTATGTGGTGAAGCGGGCTTAGATTTTTATGTAGAAATGAGCGAACTGCATTGAAAGAAAAACGGCATGGAACTCTACATATCCAATTCGGGGTACTGGTATACCTTACATACAGATAAGAGAGCCCACGCCTAGGTCGTGAGCTTCCTGCTTATCATCTCGTATGTTAAAAATTACCAGTTTTCGAATTTGAGATTCTAAGCAATAGCTTCTATTATTCTTTGAAGTATCGCAAAGTTACATTTCAGTAACCTATTTTACAAATATAATAATATTTTATCATTGCGCACAGAAAACCGCACTATTTTTTTACTCTTTCTTTTAATTTGTTACAATGGACGATGAGAAAGACATAATTATTACTATTTGTAAGTATATTTATACAAACTGGATTTCACAGGCGGAATCACAGAGGGAGTTTGCGTCTAGATGCGGTATAGAAGAAAGTACTGCCAGAAGAATTAAAAACATTGCATTAGGTACCTCAAAGACCGACTATAATATGTCTTTAAGAACTTTAATTAGAATTTGTAAAAAACAAGAAATAAGTTTAGAAGATTTTTTCGGAAATATAAAAAGCTAAAATCCTGATGATGTCAGGATTTTCTTTTTTGTCTTACTCGTTTTTCTCTAGTTTTCATAAAGAAATTCCAAAAAGAAGTAATAAGAGAATCAAAAAATCAGACTTTCTGCACAAACTACCAGAATGAACTAGCCGAACTCCTTAGTGTTTCAAAAAGACAAATCTATTACTGTATATCATCAAGAAAAAATGGAATAGTACTTAGACAGATTCCACAGCAGACAATGCAAATCTTCTTTTAAAGCAAATTGTAGACTTTTAATATCACCAAAAGTTTTTGAGTTTAATTTTTTGCGAGTTTAATTTTGTATCTCATTTATTTGCTATGTTTGTAAAAACAATTAACACATGGAATTACAAAACATTCTCAGAATTTCTAATGCTATAAATGAAAATACTATCAAAGTAGGTAAAACTATTGATAAAACGTTTGATAATACGACTTACACTCATAAAAAATTAGAGCAGTTGGAAAAGGATATCTCGTATATCCATAGTAGCTTGGATCAGATCATTTCAAATCAAGGGTTATTAAATAGTAATTTAATAAAAATTGCAAACTCAATCGCTGAATTAAAGATGAAATAAAATAAAGACCTCAATTAAGAGGCTTTTATTATTTGTTTTTTGTGTTTTCAGTTTTTGTCTTAACTGCTTCGGGTTTAATCATAGGTCGGATAGTAGTTTTCCCACTTTGCTTAACTGCAATTGGCTGACTTGTAATGACTTTTCGTGGATCAATTTTCGGTTTTTCTGCCATGGATGTTGATTTTTGGTAGTTAAGTATTTCCTTATAATTTTTCAATTCAAATTTTGTGTTCTCATTTCTATTTTCAAATATAACAAATCCAGCAGTTAAAACATAAAAAAATGCCGCTCCTAATAACCAAAGAAAGTTAAAATAATACTTTTTTCTCTTTTCCCTATATGCTTTAATATTAAATGCTAAAGCAATTTCCTGTTCCCTAAGATAAGTGTGGTTGACATATTCATTCAATAAAGCTTCCTCATCTGTCGTTGGATCATCAGAGATATTTAAGTTTATCCTATAATTTTCTAAGATTGTTGTATAAAAGTATTCTGGTTCATGTATGTAGAGTACATCTTCGGGTCTATGAAATAAATAAGTGTATTTGATTGCAAAAAACAAGCAAATAAGTAAGGATAGAAAAGAACAGGAGAATACAATATTAAATCCTTCTAATTTAGCATCAATAAAATATTTAAATAATTCGATTATATAAACAAATATAAACGAATAAAGGACTATTAGAATGTTAAATTTACTTTCTATTTTACTATCCAATTCGTAATAAAAATCCAGTTGTTTAAGGTTAGTTTCAAGCTTACTCTCAAGGTCAAAAATTTTCATAGATATAATGGGTTAAATATTTCCTAAAACTTGAATTATAAGCCAACTGCGGATCTGCAAATTACGAAATTTAGCCAATACATATAATTCTCAGCTTTGTATTTATCATCTTTTTTCCAAGCAATTGGTTCTTTCAAATAATTTAAAAGGTTAATAAAGCCGTTTGCTGTTTTTTGTGAGACGGTCGTATTCGGTCTATTCTGGCGAGGTTATGCTCCTGTTGATTCTTCAGATAATAACTTCTCTAATTTTTCAATAATGTCTTTCACTTCTTGCTCAAGGTTTGCTCTGCTAAAAATGCTTATAAAATATCCTCGTCTATCAAAACCCTCTGGTCTCTCACCTCCTGAAGCTATTCCCAAAACTTTATCATTACTTTTTAGCCAAATTTCAATCATTCCTGAAGCATTATCCATTACCCGACTACCTTCTTTTCTGATTTTTGCATTTCTTCCGTTTCTATAATCATGATAAGCATCCCGATATTGCTTATTAAAATGCCTTAAGGATTCAATAGCTAACTGAATATCGTCTTTTTCTTCTTGTTCCATTTGTGGTTATTTTTTATTTTCTTGGTTATTTTCAAACACAGTGATATTGTATTTTTCTCTCCGAATTTGATATTAAAAGGATTAGTCTTTATTTGGTAAACTTTCATGATCTTTTATTCTGTCGTAGTAGGTGTGTTCTGCAGATGTCACTAATGGTTTAGTAGATGTCCATATTTACTTGCCTTAAACTCATCAATAAACTTTTTATACTCGTTCATGTTTAATATATCAACCTTTTCGATAGCAAGATAATCTTCGGTTTCAGTTAATTCATGGTCGATTTTCATATTTTTAAATGAAACATTATAGATTGAGTCAAGATATTTCTTTACTTCCTTTAGCTCGATGCTTCTACAAGGCAAGAGCTTGAAATCTTCTCCTGCTGGAACAGCAAAATGACCTGTAATTTGAATTTCGTTCATGTTTATTGTTTTAGTTTATCGAATATACAAAAGATTAATCACTCAATAGTTAATTTGTTCATATTTCCATAGAGCTTTTGCAAGTATTCTAAAGCCTTTTCCGCATCATTCTTACTGAAAGCTTATTAGTATATTCCTGAGATTATGTAAGTTTTTTAATACTTTTTTATTATAAATTTCTTATGGATGAAAAATTATTATAAATTTACCATTGCAATGGAAGATAATAATATTAAGATCAAATTAGACTTGGCTGAAAATGTTGATGTCGAGTTAGATAAGATGTCAATTACGGCTTTAGAGTCGTTTTTGAAAGTCACCAATGCGTTAAAAAACATTGCAGCGGCTGTATCTGAAAATGTTGTCTTCTCGATTGAAAAAGGTTCTGCGGCGGCTGTAGTCCATGGTTCTAAATATGAAATTCAGACGATTTATGGGAAAATAGATGAAGCCATAGAAGGTAAATCAGACGATGGAATTATTACTAAAAATCTTCGTGATATTCAGAATGAAATTAAGAACGATGTTTTACAATATCAATTTTTTTATTCCAATATTAAGCTAGAGGAAAGAATTAAGAACGCCACTAAGATCAAAAAAAAATCTAAATACAAATCTTATAGAAATGAATTTAGAATTCTTACCGGTAAATTTAATGAGGTAGGTGGGCAAACCATCAATTATCATTTAGAATATCCTGGTGGCGGTCAGGAAACTATTGATTGTACAATTTCTGAAGCTTTAGAACTTAAAGATTTTTTATTTCAAAATATATCATGTTTAGTAAAAAAGAAGATTGCTGAAAATGATATAGCAAAACCAACTTTTATTCATTGCACATTTTTAGCTGCAGATCAAATTTCACGTTTTAGAAATTTTGTTGATCTATTACAGGAGAAAGACGATATTATTGATAGATTAGATTTAATATATGATTTTTTTGATAGCTCTCCTTCAGTAATTGCTGATATGGCTGCCATGTTAAAAGCCTCCATAAATTTATTTGATGATATCAATGAATTAAAAACCTTACTGATTATAAGTAAGGGCATGAAAGATAATGAACACATAAAAAATATAAGAAATAGTGTACTAAGTAATTTTGAACTTCAAATGAACAAACTGTAATATGTTGGAGCTCATAAATACTGCCACAGAAAAAAATTATAAAAGCGATTTCATTGCAATAGGTTGTTGGAAAGATGGCGATGGAAACCCTTTTCATTCTGTATTTATTATAAAGTATAATAATGAAACATATCAGTATCATTACACCGGGGAAGATACTGATGCTATCAAATACAATAAAGATATAAGATCAAATTGTTATCATAAAATTACTTTTACGATTCATCCACACATCATTCCTTCATTTATAATGATGTGCAAACAAATTCAAAAAAAGGCAAATCCTAGATATGGTTTCTTTTATACAGGTGAATATTTTGACTTGAATGGTCAACATTTTTCTGAAAAGGAGATTGGTCAAACAATGACATGTACAGGGTTTTGCCTGAATGTTCTCAAAGGATTCTTAGAAGAGAATTATATTGATTATACTGAGTGGACTGAAGAAACCCATCAGGAGTATAATTATTTACAAAATTTTGCTGACGATCATGGTTTGAATGTTGAAGATATTGCAGAATCTCATCGCAGAATTTCACCCTTAGATCTGATATGCTCTGCATATTTTGCAGATTTACCAATAAAAAAAGAAAGTATTAATTCAAAAAAAGAAGAGGTATCTACTTACTTAGAATTTTCTTAAAATATATTCTTTTTTATATTCTTTTTGAAAACCATAAACATTTAATATAAGTATATTTTCGTAGCTTTATCATACTAATTCAAATAAATAAACGATATATGTCTTTAGTTTTTGACACAAAAGAAAAAAAGTTAATGCTTGCAGCTATTGACTTAGCTAAAAAAAATCACGAAGATAAGGAAGACTCCGATTACTTGGATCTGGTTGAAATAGAAAATGAAGTTATGCTCGAAAATATTTTTCTATCGAGAAAACAAATCAGCCATATCGAAACCATTACAGGACCACTTTTAGATTTCCCTGAAGAGTATGAGCAAATGGATATATATGATTTGGAAACAAAACTTCTTGATTATGTAGAATTACCATAATTTGTATATTTACAACATGATTTTTCAAAAAGTCATAAACATTATTATCAATGCGGATTACTTGAGCACTCCTCATTTTTGTGTAATAAATATTACAAATCCTATATTTGTGATATTCAGGGGCGTCTTTATAGAAAAACAAGATTATTTTCTCACATCTTATAGAATGTATTAATCTAGCAGAATCCAACCACATAAAAGCTGCCGAAGAAAAACTTGCTAATCATTATACTTCTAAAGAAATACAACAAAAGCAAAAGAGAAAAGAAACAGATAAGTTTATGAGTCATTGGAAAGATAGAAAACCTATTGTAAACAAAGATTTTCCAGCTCAAGGAACCGAAGAGGAGTAAGAGGAATTCACTCTAGAACGCTATGCCGTTAGATTTTTAACGAATTGGAAAAAAAACAATTATGGACAGATGGCTAAGCATATTTGTTTATTCTCTAAAGGAGATAATTTTGGAAAGGAAGCTGGGCGGGTTCGAAAAGTTTTTGAGCAAAGAAACTTAAAGGATTTTAAAATAATATCAGTTGAATATAAAGCTCCCGCAATTGCAGAAGTCAAAGTAAACGTGATGATCTTATTCAAAGAAATTGAATATAGAAAAAAATATTATTAAGATTGCTGTATCAGAATGAACAAAGAGAAAATAAGAGTTATGGTTAAGTAGGAGGTGTTTGTAAATATATGGATTCTTTCTTCTTTCATAAGATAGAAATGCTAGATTATGAGGTGTAATAGAATCATATTTAAAAAAGGCTCATCTTTCGATGAGCCTTAACATTAGGCAATCATTACAGTCTAGCGCAGTGTGAACATAATGGCTTACCGCCAGTTCCGCTCCGCTTGTTTTCTGTTTCAATATTGTTACCCTCCGTACAAGAAGTGTTGTTGTGGTGTACGGTTTGTTTGATGCTGTGAAAAGCTGTTGTTTTTGCCATAATTATTTTATTTATTTGTTAGCATTGTAAAAGTGGTCATTAAATAAATATAGTGTTTACGGGAATCCTCATTTCGATACATTTTTTAAAAAAAATTTTTATTATCAAATTTTTTATCAATACCTTATTATTTTAGTAAATGAATAACTTGTAAATTTAGCAGATGGCAGTAATATTAAAAATCGAAGTTTTAGAAGCTTTAAAAGAAAAAGTTATTGGAAATTTACCATTTGATGTAAATCAAAAAATTTACATAAGCGACCATATCTCTGCAAGAGATTTACTTCAGTTTTTTATAAAATCTACGAACTCTGATGATTTTAAAAATATAAATATTCTCTCACCCTCTTTAGATACAGCAGATGACTTTGTAAAATTTACAAGTGATTTAATTAAAATTAAGTTAATCACAGCAATGCTACAAGCTGCAACACAAATGGAATTAATTTCTGACAGCATGACACATGACGAAAAAATTAACTTCTTAATCGATCTTAAAAATTTAGATAATATTGCAACAATTAATAGTATTATATCTGATACATTGGAAAATGATCTTATACACTAAAACTATAAAGTTTTGAGTTCATTTCTTGAGATCTACGACAATGATAGCATATTAAATTATAAAACTGCCTTACTTTAGAATTTATACTGCTTGAAAATTTATTAAAATTGTAATCATCTACCAATGCACAAAAACACTTCTCCACAACTAAAATCCCAAGCCATCTACATTGACGGCAATGAAAGAACCGATGAAATAGAATCTTATTCTTTTGAGGGCGGTAAGTGTGTAGTGGTCTATAAGAATAACGGTAAATCTTATTCATATCATCAAAACAAAATTCAAATTGTAAAATCTGCTCTAAAAACCCAAAAAGCAGAAAATATTTTCAGTTATTTTAAAGAAATTGCAGAGACCATTGGTTTGAAAACAGAGGAAGGAAATAATATTCTTGCCGACAGCTACGAAAGAATATCTTTTATTCCAGAGACTTTGATTCTTTCCAACTATTTTAATAAAAAACAACCGGAGAAAAATGAACGATCCTCTCCTATTGAGATTTTTCCATTTGGTTTTAATCTCAGTCAAAAAGATGGGGTGAATAATGCTTTTTCCTACCCTTTAAGTGTTATTGAAGGTCCTCCCGGAACAGGAAAAACACAGACTATCTTAAATATTATTGCCAATGCAGTGATGAACAATCAAACTGTGGCGGTGGTTTCAAGCAATAATTCTGCAACCAAGAATGTTTTTGAAAAACTGGAGAAGAATGGAATCTCTTTTATGGCGGCACTTTTAGGAAGTTCTCAAAATAAAAAAGAGTTTATAGAATCCCAAACTGAGATCCCTGATTTGTCAGATTGGAGTTTATCTTTTGAAGAAGCAAGTGCACTTCAACAATCCAATACCCTACTTTTTGCCCAGCTTTCAGAAAAACTGGAACTCAAAAATGAGCTGGCTTACCTGAAACTGGAGATTGAAAATATAGAAACTGAATATCAGCATTTCTCTTTCGCTAATACTTTGTTTGCAGAGGTTCGTTTTAAAAAGAATGTCAGTTCAGATCAGTTACTTTCACTTTGGATCACGATTGAAAACTACGAGCAATTGGGTAAAAAATTCAATTGGTGGCGAAAATTGACTTTTCCTTTTCTGTATGGTGTAAGAGATAAAAACTTTTATGAACTGTCTTATCAGGATTTAATCAGATTAGTTCAGTCGAAATATTACACGACAAAAATTTCAGAACTTAAGTTGAAGCGACAGGATTTAGAATCGGCATTGCAGGATTTTTCTTTCGATGAAAAAATGAAAGATTATACAGACGTTTCGATGCAATTGTTTAAGAATATCCTTCATAAAAGGTATAACGGAAAACAACATAAGGAATATACAGAGCGTGATCTTCGCTCAAGATCACAAGAGTTCATCGAAGACTATCCGGTGATTATGAGTACAACCTATTCACTCAGAAGAAGTCTTGCTGAGAATGTGATGTATGATTTTGTCATTATTGATGAGTCTTCACAGGTAGATCTGGCAACGGGGGTATTGGCTCTATCCTGTGCTAAAAGAGCGGTGATTGTAGGAGATTTAAAACAGCTTCCGAATGTGGTTGATGCTCAGACGGCACAAAAGACGGATTTTATTTTTCAGAGCTATCAGCTTCCTGAAGCGTATCGTTATTCCAACCATAGTTTGCTTTCATCGATCACAGAAATGTTTCCTGATATTCCTAAAACGCTTTTAAAAGAACATTACCGCTGCCATCCTCAGATTATTGATTTTTGTAACCGCAAATTTTACGACAACCAGTTGATTATTTTATCCGAAGCGAAAACAGACCGGAATCCTTTGGTCGTCTATAAGACTGTGGCAGGAAATCATGCACGGGAACGAATGAATCAACGGCAGATCGATGTCATTACCCAAGAGATTATTCCACAGCAAAGTCTTGAAGATGTAGATTTTGGAATCGTAACGCCTTACCGTAATCAGACTTCTGCGTTACAAAATACCTTTCAGGGAACCCAAATCAAAGCTGATACGGTAGACAAATTTCAAGGAAGAGAAAATGATGTGATTATTCTTTCCACGGTAGATAATGAAATATCAGATTTTACTGATAATCCGAATCGTTTGAACGTTGCTATTTCTAGAGCAAAAGATCAGCTGATTCTGGTTGTCAATGGAAATGAAAGTGAGAAGGACAATAATATCTCTGATCTTATTCGGTACATCGACTATCACAACTTCGACATTGTCAAAAGTGAGCTCCACTCTATTTTTGATCATCTGTACAAAGGGTATGAAGAGAAACGAAGAGTCCTCCTATCAGGTCAAAAGAAAAAATCGGTTTTCGATAGTGAGAATTTAATGTACCTGCTCATCAATGAAGTTTTATCCCATGATGAAT
Organism: Chryseobacterium sp. LJ668; assembly: GCF_019613955.1. Lineage (NCBI taxonomy): Bacteria > Pseudomonadati > Bacteroidota > Flavobacteriia > Flavobacteriales > Weeksellaceae > Chryseobacterium > Chryseobacterium chendengshani. The sequence continues at coordinate 242,617 of NZ_CP080443.1, forward strand.
TTTCCAAATACGGTGTGGTTCTTCATTTTCCTTTAAGAAATCTTCTGCTGGATTTTGACAAACTTTCAGAAGAGGAAGAGCGATACGCTAAACATCATGCTACACATCTTGATTTTCTTATTTATAATAAGCTCGGTAAAAATCCTGTTTTGGCAATAGAAGTGGATGGGTATGAATATCATAGAAAAGAAAGCCTACAAGGTGAAAGGGATCAAATGAAGAATGAGATTTTGGAGAAGTATAGAGTTGCTTTACTGAGATTTTCTACAACAGGTAGTGGGGAGAGGGAGAGGTTGATTGATGCACTAAAAACGGTAAGAAAATAATTTCTTCTAATTACGGATTTCCGTATTTTATTTTGTTGTTATTGATTTAGATTTGTAAGTGTTCTCAATGAGATAAAATATCTAACAAATTTAAAATCAATACTAACCATGAAAAAAAAACTACTCTACCTAACGATCTTACTATCGTTAATTTCTTGTACAACAAATTACTACACCGTTTTATTATCTGAAGATACTCCAATATACGGAAGTAGTAATAATGAAAGTATTGTAACAACAATACCAAAAGACACTCAATTTTTCATTTCAACTAAAGCCAATAAGAAAAATTACAAAAGAATAAAATGGGACAATTATTTGGGCTGGGCATATAATCCAAGCTATACAACTTACAGTTCTTATACATCCTCTACCACGTATAACTCAACCAAATCAACTTCATCTTTCACACCACGTTCTAGTTCTGGTGGTTCTGTGCAAGTAAAGGGATATACAAGAAAAGATGGAACCTATGTAAGACCTCACACTAGAAGTGCACCGAGACGTAAGTAATGCAATTACGGTAAGATGACAAGTAAACGAGACCATTTATGAGTGTGATCACCTTTTATTTTATCTCATAAAATGTAAAATTTTAAGTAGATAAATAAGAAACCTGCACTAAATGCAGGTTTTGTTTTTCTTATAATAATTTATTTCTTTGATTCCTCAACAGAAACTTTTCTGAAATCCTTAAAAAGTTTGCTCAGTTCTAATGCTGATTTTCTTGCTCTTGTTCCAGCAGCTTTATTTCCTTTTTCAGATTGCTGATTTGCTTCAGTTGAAAATGCTTCAAATTCAGCATTGATTTTTTCGATAAGTTCTTTCATAACGTGATTGTATAAAATTTAATTGAATGACAAATATATTATTTTTTTTAAGTTTCACATGGGTTTCACTCTTGTTTAGAAAGTTTACATTTTGTGACCGTTAGATTTAACAACAGAATTTTTATTGCCTTCACCTAGTTTCTTCGGATTCTTAAAAGAAAACTCAAACTTCCCAATGTTCTTATCGAAACTGATGTAGCCTTGGTATTTTTTGCCTTTGCTGTCGGTGAGTCCGTTGATGTAGGAGGTCTCCCCTGCTTTGAGTTTTTCGATCTGCCATTTATGGAGAGGTTTGCCTCTGAAGGTGGCGGGTACTTCTGCTTTGATGGTATTTTGGAGGTTTTTATGTTGTAGCTGCAGTTGTAAGCCTTTGATATTTGAGTTGAATAGAAATTCCACATATCTTTTTTCTGCATTGAACTGAACCATAGCATTGAACAATGTGCCTCTTTTGGAGATCATGTTTTCAATGAATAAAGGTTTGCCTTCTTTGAGGGTTTTCTTTTGTTCGTCGTTCAAGGTGACTCCGCTTAGGACTAATGGAAGCCTTATATGTTCTGCTCTTAATGCGATGAGTTCATTGGTCAGTCGGTCTCTGCTGATAACGGATGGGGTCAGTTCATCGGTCATTGGGTTGATCAGGTTGACGATCCTGCCCATGTTCCCGGTTTCAAGAAGATTGTGTCGGTCTTCTTGGGTGAACTCATGACCAAATAGCTTTGTGGTAAAATCAGGTTCTTTTCTGACGGGATGAATGCGGACCTCAAGATATCCGACATCGTTGAGTCGTAAGGAAAGTCTGACATCCATGGCGGTTTTGATGGTTTCCTGATTAAATGTAATGGGAATCAAGGTGGGTGTTTTATATCCTTTAAGTAAGGGTTCTAATGCGTTGAGATATTTCAGTTTCTCTTGATTGAGATTGAGCTTGCTCATAATATTCCAGTCAATCTGTTCCGGGAGATAGCGGTACTGCTGTTCTTTAATGTGAGGTTGGATACTTTTACTTTGTTGGAACTGGGTGAGTTTATTTTGACGGTCTAATTGTGCTTGGACTGCATCAATGGAAACCGCATAGTCTTTGAGTTGGTCGATTTCTTTTACGGATGCTTGGTCGATGTAGTTTTGAAGGTCTTGGGCTATTTCTTTGGCTTCGTATTCGGTGATTTTGAAGAAAGTGAAATCTTCCGGGTTTTTTAACTGGTGGTAGAAGTCTGAATAGAATTGGGTGAAAGCATCTTCTTTTTGGTTGATTTTTAAGATGGGATTCGAGTATTCTTGGTTAGGTGCTGTGTGATTGATCGTTCCGTCTGGATTGATGTTTTGGACGAGGCCGATGGTGTTGCTGTTGTTGTGGAGAACCAATAAGGTGTCCGAGGATGGTGTGTTTTGCGTTTGGTTGTGGTTTTGGTTTTGATGATGATCTTTTTTTGGATCCTGATTTTTATCTGTTTCCATTATATGCTTGATTTAGTGAAGATCTAAACTAAGCGGTATTTTCAGAGTTGATAATTTTTTAGTATTTGATGACTTTAATTGGAAGGTGCTGCCCCATATTATTTTATTAAAACAAAGTAAGAGTAGAATAACATTTGTAGCGTTTATCGGACTAGTTAATCCAATGAGAAACTTAGATGAGACTACACTGCCATTGATGCGACAATTTAGATCTTACATTCACAAAATACGTACATTTGAGTGTTAGCTGAAATCTTTGGAAAATGACTGTACAAGAAGTAAAAAACATAGTTGATAAAATTGAGAATATAGATTCGTCAGATGAAAATGCTTACGAAAAAATTATTTTAGCATTAATGGAAATCAAACATTTTCCAGTATTGCTTTATGATATTCCAGCAGGCTCAATATTATTTAGAAGCAGGACGAATAGTGAAGATGATTTTTTCCAGACGATTGATGAAATTTCATTAACCCCGAATCAATTCATTCTGTCTTTTGGACGTTGTAATCGTCCCTTTCAGTCGAAATTCTACGCTTCAGAAAACCGCCCGACTTCGTTTATGGAATTAGTTGAATATTGGTCAAAAGGTAAGAAACCTGGCGACTCTGTATATGTCACAATTGGCTGCTGGCACTTGATTAACGATTTAAGAACTATCGTTATTACGACCCCAGATGCAGAAAATAGAGTAAATGAATACGATAAAAGAAATGGTGAAATTTTAGATAAATTTATTGAAGACTCTGCATCAGAAATTAGAGAAGCAAGTAAAGAAGTTTATAGATTCTTTTTTGACAAATTCCGTAAACCTTCAAAAGATGATCTTAAAAACTATCTAATTACAAGTGCAATAACAAATCTTAGTTTATCACTTACTGAAGGAAAAGCTTCTGGAATAACCTATCCAAGTGTCCCATTTGGTGGTCAAGGAGAATAACTTCGCAATCAATAGAGATTTTGTTAAGAAGGAAAATATGACTTTAATAAAGGTTATTAGAAACAAACTTAATATTACTCTTAATGAGCTTAATAAGTTCACATTTCAGGAATCAGAATTAATTGAGGCTATCAAAATTGATGGCGCAAAAAATGAAATTTCTTGGCCAAGTTAGGTTTAAACTAATCACTGCTGACCAAAATGGCTGGATTTTCTTGTTTGAACTCTAATTATCATGAAGTATTCTTTCTTTAGCTAGAAAGAATTCGGTTCACTTTTATGGGCAGCTATTTATTAAGAAAATCCACAGCTTTTTTTAACTAAAGTTCACTCACCAATCGAAAAGTCAAATTAATACGTTCATTCATATGCAAATTGGATTTAGCGACACGATGTTCCCAGTGCTCCTGCAAATCACCTTTCATCATTAACAAAGATCCATGTGGAAGCGGAATACTGTGTCTGCTTTGATGATGGTTTAGTTTTCTAAAGTCAAATTTTCGGGTCTGCCCGAGACTTAGAGATGCAATGACCGGTCTATCTCCGTATCTGCTTTCCTTGTCTCGGTGCCATGCTACAGAATCATTATTATCACGATATAGATTAAGTAATACTGAATTAAATTCATGACCAAAAACTTCTTCAATTTTGTTCTTTAAAGAAAGCAATTCAGGCGTCCATGCATTCACCTCGAATTCACTTCCTCCTAATTTGTATGATCTCTCACTATCACCATACCATGCGGTCAAACGTGGAGTTAATACTTTTTTATCATACATCGTCTGAGTTCTCTGTTTCCAAGGAGTATTTTCCAAAAGTTGAGAAAAAAGCCGATCTGATTCTTCTGAAGTTAGAAAATGTTCTCTGAACTCTAAAAGATCCTTTGGGAAATCATAAAATTCTTCTGCGCTAAATAAACTGAGTTGACCCATTGTCCTATTAACCTTTTTTATTATCTTTACACTATCCCACAATGGGAATTTTTTTTCATCATTTGTGTTTTAAGCTTTCCTAACAGGAAAGCTTTTTTGATATATACTATAAAATAAATTCTCTACTGAATATTTTTGTTAGAACTTCTGATCTCTGATCGAAGCTCCTCAAACATACTTCTGATTTCCTGGTATTCTAAGTTTTCAATTTTCAATTCCTGAGTATTGATGCTGCATGCAAACTCCCATATTTCATAGACTTCAGACCATTTGATTTCGTAGGGTTCATAAAAAGAATTGTCAGAACTCACGAAACTACCAGAATCATTTTGCTTGGAATATCTCTTATAAACGATACCGTCTTTGGTGATAAAAATGTAGGTCTTTCCTTTTTTCAGATCCTTTTTATCTTCAACATATTTTCCAACGATATACGTTCCGTCATTGTAAGGTGGCATCGAATCACCATCCGCAGGAAAAGCCCGGAACTTTCCATTTCGGAGGAATGGAAGCGACAAATGCTGAAGCCCCTCCACAAATTCAGGATCATTATAACCACTTAGATATCCCATACTTGCTTTTTGAGGAACAATTTCAATCCGGTTTTCTCCGGTATGATCTACTTTCATCGGAAGCAATATTCTGTTGTTCGGTAGGTTGACAATATCCTCCAAAGGATACTTTCGCAAATCCACAGTCAGCAGCAAATCAATGCTCACTTTATAGTATTTGGAAAGTTTCACCAGCAGTTCAATCGGTGGTTCCGATCTTCCGTCCTCATAAGTAGCATACCTTCCGCGCGTGATTGAAATTTCATCACCAACTTTCTGTTGGGATGCTTTCATTTTGTCTCTTAAAAACCTGATGTTTTCTGAAAAAATTGACATTGCTATAAATTATAGCAACAAATATACGAAATTTTGCAATAAAACGTAATAATTTTACACCATGGAAAGAGCGATAGTGCATATGGATTTGGATACGTTTTTTGTCTCCTGTGAACGGTTAAAAAACTCCGAACTTGAGAAAAAGCCTGTGATCATAGGAGGTGGAGACCGTGGTGTGGTAGCATCCTGCTCTTATGAAACAAGGTTTTTCGGCGTACGAAGTGCCATGCCTATCAAAATGGCATTAAGATTATGTCCTGAAGCACGAGTTATCAAGGGAGATATGGATATGTACTCCAAAATGTCACATATGGTCACAGATGTGATTCAGGAAAAAGTACCTGTTTTGGAAAAAGCAAGCATCGATGAATTTTATCTGGATTTGTCAGGAATGGATAAATTCTTCGGATGTTACCAGTGGACGAATGAAATCGTCGATGCGGTCACCAAAAATACCGGCTTACCGATAAGCTTTGCTTTATCAACCAATAAGACCGTAGCGAAAATCGGCACCGGAGAATCAAAACCAACCGGCAGATTTGAAATTCAGGAACAGAATATCAAACCTTTTTTAAATCCTCTTTCGGTCAAAAAAATTCCTATGGTCGGTAATGTAACCTTTCAGCTTTTATCAAGACTTGGGGTAAGAACCATTCAGACTTTATCAGAAACACCCATTGAAGTTTTACATCAACTCATCGGTAAAAACGGAAGCGAACTTTGGAAAAAAGCCAATGGAATCGATGATACTCCGATCGTTCCGTACTCTGAAAGAAAATCAATTTCCACAGAAAATACTTTTTCTCAGGATACGATTGATGTTCAGAATCTGAAAAGCATCTTATCAGGAATGGTTGAGCAATTGGCTTTCCAATTGCGTCAGGAAAAATGGCTGACTTCAACGATCTCGGTTAAGATCAGGTATTCCAATTTTGATACTGAGACCAGGCAGTGTAGAATTCCTTATACCTCAGCAGACCATACTTTGCTCAAATATGTATTGGAACTCTTTAAAAAAGTGTACACCCGAAGAATGCGAATACGACTCATAGGCGTAAAATTCACAGGACTGGTTCATGGATGTCATCAGATGGATCTTTTTGAAGATACCGAAGAACTGATTTCTTTATATCAAACCATGGATAAAATCAAAAACCGGTTTGGAACCGGGAGTGTGGGCAGAGCGTCCGGACTCTTAAGATAATTAAAGATTATGTTTCTCAACTGTCACTCTTTTCACAGCCTTCGATACGGAACCATTTCTCTTCAGGATCTGGTTCAGCAGGCTGTCGATCATCAAATAAAAACTTTAGCGCTAACGGATATCAACACTATCACAGGAATTTACGATTTTTTCAAGCTATGCAATGACCATGACATTAAACCTATTGTAGGAATGGAAATCAGAGTCGAAAGTGAACTCTATTTTATCTGTCTGGCTAAAAACCAAAAAAGTGTCGGGGAGATTAACCGCTTATTGACCGCTTACAATTGTGACGGAAGTGAAATTCCAAAACATAATCCAAGCCTTGAAAATACCATTGTCATTTATCCCTTACATAACATTCCTGAAGTTTTGCAGGAACACGAGTATATTGGAATCAGACCCGAAGAATTGAACCATCTCGTAAAGCCTGATTTCAAAAAGCTGATAGATAAAATGGTCATCTTACAGCCTGTCACATTCACAACCAAACTGGATTATAATCTCCACAAAATCTTAAGAGCGATTGACAATAACACGCTCATCAGCAAATTGACTGATAACGATAATTGCAGAGACACCGAAACATTTGTCAATAAAAAAGATCTGTTGGATCAATACCGCCATTATCCACAAATCATACAGAATACAGCGGATATTATTGATCAGTGTAGTTTTGATTATGATTTTTCAACTCCTAAAAACAAGCAGTATTTCACAGACAGCCGGGAGAATGATTTTAAGCTGTTGACCCAACTTGCTTACGAAGGTTTGGAAACGAGATATGGAAACGATCATCCCGAAGCTAAGGCCAGAGTTGAAAAAGAACTGGGAGTGATCGACCAATTAAAATTCAGCGGTTACTTTTTGATCACCTGGGATATTATTCAATACAGCAACAGGATGGGATTTATGCATGTGGGAAGAGGAAGCGGTGCCAACTCCATTGTCAGTTACTGTTTGGGAATTACAGACATCTGCCCTTTGGAACTGGATCTTTATTTCGAAAGATTCCTGAACCTCAATAGGAAAACCCCACCTGATTTTGATATTGACTGGAGCTGGCAGACTAGAGATACCATCCTTGAATATATTTTTACTAAATATGGTAAAGAGCATGTTGCATTTTGCGGAACCAATGTAGAATTTAAGTACCGGTCCATTTTCAGGGAGGTTGGAAAAGCATTTGGCTTACCGAAGGAGGAATTGGATGTTTTGGCGACCAAACCGATGAATGAGCATGATAACAATTCCGTTTTTAAATTGGTGCACAAATACGGGAAGCTTTTGGAAAAGTTTCCGAATCAGAGAAGCATGCACTCCTGCGGAATTTTAATTTCAGAGGAACCTATCACGAATTTCACAGCATTGGAAATGCCACCAAAAGGTTTTCCGATCGTCCAGTTCGATATGCATACGGCTGAAGATATCGGATTTGAAAAATTTGATATTCTATCCCAACGAGGACTCGGTACGATAAAAGATACCGTAGAACTCATCAAAGAAAAAAGAGGGATTACGGTGAACATTAAGGATACCACGATTTCAAAAAATGAAGAGAAATGCAATAGTTACCTCAGTATTGGAAAAACCATCGGCTGTTTTTATATTGAGAGTCCCGCGATGCGGGGATTGCTCCGACGATTAAAATGTGAAGACTATAAAACACTGGTGGCAGCATCATCCATTATCCGTCCGGGAGTTGCGCAAAGTGGAATGATGAAGGAATATATTTTCCGACATAATAATCCGACAAAGTTCGAATACTTTCACGATGTATTTAAAGAAGAGCTGGGTGAAACCTATGGGATCATGGTGTATCAGGAAGATGTTATCAAAATTGCCTTGCATTTCGGAGGATTGTCAGCAGCAGACGGTGATGTTTTAAGAAGAGCGATGAGTGGAAAAGGAAGATCACTATCCGCATTGCAGAAAGTCAAAGACCATTTCTTTGAATCCTGTAGAGAATTGGGACATCCTGAACAATTGTCAAAAGAAGTCTATCGTCAGATTGAATCTTTTGCAGGATATTCCTTCTGTAAGGCGCACTCGGCGTCTTATGCGGTAGAAAGTTACCAGAGTTTGTATCTGAAAGTATACTACCCTATTGAGTTTATGGTGTGTGCCATTAACAATGGAGGTGGATTTTACAGGACTGAGGTATATGTCCATGAAGCGAAAATGTCAGGGGCAGCGATCAAGAATCCATGTGTCAACCTCAGCGAGTATCAGACGACCGTATATGGGACTGATGTTTATTTAGGTTTAATGCATATAGAGAAAGTAGAAGGAAAAATCGCTATGATGATTCCCGAAGAAAGAAGAAATAACGGGGAATATACGTCGCTGGAAAACTTTGTCAAAAGAATACCGATTGGAATTGAAACCCTGCAGATTCTTATTTTTATAGGAGCGTTTAGGTTTACCGGAAAACAGAAACATGAGCTTCTGATTCAGGCAAGATTTCTTTTTGGGAATGATCAGTCAGCATTTAGACATCCCACCTTACTGGATGAACCACAAAGAGAATATAAGCTTCCGTCCATTATCAGAAATCCTTTTGAAGATGCTTTTGATGAAATTGAGATCTTAGGATTTTCTGTATCATACAGTCCTTTTGATCTGTTGCAGACCAAGTATCGAGGCAGTGTAATGGCTAAAGACTTAGTTAAGTATCATAAAAAGCAGATCAAAATGCTCGCTTACCTTATTTCTAGGAAACATGTCCCTACGAAAAGAGGAGCCATGTTTTTCGGAACCTGGATCGACGCAGAGGGAGAGTATTTTGACACTGCACATTTCCCGAACTGCCTTGAAGATTATCCTTTTCAGGGTGGAGGCTGCTATCTATTACTAGGAACCGTTGAAGTGGATTTTCATTTTCCAACGATCACCATTCATAAAATGGCCAAAATGCCCTTTATTCCTGATCCCAGGTATTCGATGGACAAAGAAAAATCTTTAGAAGCAGCCAGAACACTGCATGAAGATGTCAGCATGACACAGAGAAAACCTTATCCGCAGGAACATGAAATCGGATTGCCAAGGCAGAAAATGATCTAAAATAAATACTTACTAAAAACAATAATCTCTTACATGAAACTCAAAGCTACCATCGTTGATGAAACAAGTCTTGATCACAATTCTGTCATCGTTAGTTTCGAGGGTGACAAAAACAAAAAGCATTTTGAGATCAAATGTTCTTTCAATCCTTATGTCCACAAAATGAGGAAGTGGGACAGCTGGGAACTGACGATTACATGGGATAGCGAAATTTATAAAGATGAGAAGACTGGTGAGAAATCATATTTTACCCATCTTCTTTGTGATAAGGCTATAGAGATTAATTCTCCTTATGGTAAGAAGGATTAAAATTTAGACCGCAATTAAAATAAACTTAATCATTTTAACATTTGGTGAAATTTTTAAAAGATAAAATAAAAAATATGGTTTCCCATTAAACTATAAGAAGATAATATTTTATTTTTGTGAATACACCTTCTGGTGACTGATACCCTAAAATGAAAACACAATACAACCTGCCAACCCTAAATAAGATCACTGAAGAATTAGATAACTTAATTGTAAAGAGAACTGGAGGAGCCATTAATTTTCGTGGAATGCACTTTCAGATTCTCTACTCCTCGTATTTAATACTCAAAGAACTTGATCAAAACTCTGATGAAAAATCTATCAGAATGGAAGGAATTGAAGATATTGACTTAAGTACTTCTCAAAACATTTTAATAGACAACGAATATATTCAGGTAAAATCTTCAATTAATAAAATGGATGCCGGTAGTTTTTGGAACTTGGGAGTTCTTCAAAATTTTGCAGAAACCTATATGATAAATCCTGAAAGTCAATTTAAATTGGTGTATAACATGGAAATTTCGAAAGGAAATCTACATGATCTTATTCACAATAGGGATATATCTGAATTTTGGATAACTAAATTACAAACACTAAATAAGAATATAATATACGAGGACTTTTTGCTGAGAATATCTTACGAGCACAAAACCTCTAATGATCTTTTTAATGAAATTCTAGTACTATTATTTAAAAATTGGCAAATAAATAAGGGAACAGAATTTCAATTCTTAAGATCTTTATTTTACAATGTATTTATATGGTCACAAAACAGATCAACTGTAACCAATAATGATATTAATATTCTTTTTCAAGATATAAAAGATTCTTATTCTAAGGCTGCTGTAAACAGTGCTGTGCAAAATAATTGGATTTCAAAAGTCTCTTATGCTATAATGGGAAACTATAGTTCTCATGACTTTTACGATGGGAAAGCTGCAAGACCTGTACATATAGGTTTAGGATTGCCTGTACAGCGAAGAATATGGCAGAAAACAATATATGAAAGTTTAATAAATGCAGATGTTACTGTCATTAAGTCTTCTAGTGGTCAGGGAAAATCTACTCTAGCATGGCAAACAGGTTTAAACTTGCAAGAAAAAAACAATTATACAATATACGAACTTCGTAATTGTGCTAATGTGAATGAGGCTGACTCAGTAGCAGAATTTCTGCTGACAAGAGTAATAATTGGCGAGAAACCTCTGTTAGTTATTGACGGTCTAAATAGTTTAGTTGAATCTTGGTTTGAAATTGTCACTAGAACCAGGGATTATCCAGTTAAGTATCTTCTTACAGCAAGGCAAGAAGATTGGTACAGGTTCGGGGCTGATCTTTCACAGGTAAAATTAATGATTGTTGATATATCATTGTCAATGAGCGAAGCAGGAGCTATTTTTGAAGAATTTAAAAGAAAACAAAAAATTCATCTTGACATCAGCAAATGGCAACCGGTATGGGAGCAGGTTCGTCAAAAAGGATTGTTAATAGAATACACCTACTTACTTACAAGAGGTGAAATGATTCAAGAAAGACTTTCTGCACAATTAAAATATTTATCCAATTCTAAATCTTCAGGGGCAAAGTTGGAGATGCTAAGAATGATTTCACTTGCAGATTGTCTAAACATAAGGTTAAAAACCATAAATTTAATAAATTACATCAAAGCTGAGATAGGTTTCGATCAGGACAGAGGTGAATTATTGAATGAGCTTGAAAAGGAATATTTTTTAAATTTCGGAGGTGATTTTGTTGAAGGATTGCATCCGGTACGATCTCAGCACCTGAACGATTTATTACATAAAAACTTACCTATAGAAGATTCTCTTAGAAATCTTTTTAAAATTATAACTGACGAGTACAAGCAGCATTTCTTCAGTAATATACCTATACTTGTAACGGAACAAAATAAAGCTTCATTATATAATACATTGGCAGATGCAATTTCTGAAGATTCCTTTGATAATATAGTGCTCGCTTTAGATGGTATTATGCATGCTGAGCCAAAAAGATATTGGGATGAAAACAAGTTAAAATTTGATGAAGCATACAAATCAGGTGGTATAGATCTATTCGCCATAACTTCTACCCCATTTACAGAGCTTAATACTTTAACTGATATGGCAGAAATATTAGGAGATCAGGGGGGTAATTTTAGAAATCTTGCTACATTAAAAGATGAATTATCTAACTTCCAATTTGAAAATTCAGATGTAATTATTTTTGCGAAAGCACTCAATTCAAATTTGCAGAAGCGACTACTTTCCATCGATTCATATAAGGGTTTAGGATTTTTAATAAAATGGTATAATTCTTTACAATTACCCTTAAGCCTTCCGCTAATTAAACCTGAAATTGACGAACTTACTAAAATGGATTTCCAGGAGGCAAAAGAATTTATGTTGTTTTTTCAACTTAGCAATCCACTTCCATATAAAGATTTTATTGAAGAAAATATAGATAAAATTAAAAGCTATCTAAAAGTTAATACAGATTCTTTAAATATAGAAGAGAAGGATAATGAAATACACATAGAATATCTTTTAGAAGATAAGAATGCAAAGCTGGCAAACAATTTAAGTGTTTCAAAAATTGACGACATACATTGCTTTTTACCATTTTACAAAAAATATTGTACCGAAGCTTTAATGTTACCTTTCCCATCCGAAGAAATGATTTCAATGGTTAAGCAAGATTCAATTAAAAGATTAAGTCCAGAAATAATTGGTAATTCTTTTGAAATTCATCTTAATCAGATTTGGAATAGCGAAATAAGCAAAATATATCAAGAATCATCTTCATATCATTGGCAGGAAAAGATCCTAGGTATTCGAAAAGTAGCATTAGAATGGTCAAAAAGCATAACACGTATTATTGATGCATTGCTTGAAGGAAATGAAAAGAAAAAGAAAACATATATAGAAGAATTAGATAGAAATAGAACACTTTTAAATAATTCAATTATTAGCAGGAAAAAATATCCTCGCTTTGATAATTACAGTGAGCAAGAAATTGTAGTTATTGATGAGAAAGAGATTAATTTATGGATTTCATCACTTATAAATATTAATAATCAAATCTATAAGATTTTCATTCCTGATGTTGAACATGAGAGAAATCTTGCTCTAATAAATTTTAAAAGTATTTACTTCAATCTTCAAAATATGCAAAATGCATTCAGAGTTATAGAGAAAAAGTCAGTGGCTTATTTTGATTCTGAGAATATTTGTGCAGAAGAAAATAAACATTACGATAGATTATATGCCACTATTTTATATTACTTATCTCAAATTCCGTTAGAAAATAAAACGGTTGTTTCAGTTGGCAGAAAGGCTGTCGAAGAGTGGTGGTTACATGCCAAGAGCGCAACAATAGATGATCTTAACTTGTCCTTAAAAATTATTGAACGGACTTCTGATTATAAATTTGTATATCCTGAAAAAATAACCGAAACTCCTACCTTAACATACCTGACAGTTGGAATCTTGGATTTTGACTTTTCAGACACAACCAATTTTCAGCACTTGTTATTTAATTTGGGACTTTTACGAGATATCCACTACGATTTCATTACTATCATTAATGTAAAAGATAATATAGCATTGAACGGTTTTAGACTAAAAAAAGACTTGATCAATGTTCTTGACAATTTGATTGATGGTACAGAGGATATTGACATGACTTATTTAGCGCCGCTACCAATTGCCGTTGACGAAGAAACAATTAAGAATTTACCTGGAATTTATCTTTCAGAAAAATCTATAAATAATGACCTAGATAAAAAGTTTGAAATTTTAATTGATCTCTGGAAGCTGTCAGAATGTAGAAATTATTTAAATATAGATTCCGCTATCGAAATGGCATGGTTAAAAAAACTTCAATTAGATTCAAAAATTAAATCAAAACTTAGTACAATTAAAGCTCCTTCAAACCGTTTTTCAGATTTTGTTCTTAATGGGCTAGAACCAAATTGTATCTATTCGAAGGAAGATATTACTGTAGAGATATACGAACAAATTGCAATACACAGTGTCTCAAGCGAAAACAAAGATATTTGAAAAATATCTCGTCTATAACCATTGCATCTTATAGATTTTTAATATTAAATTTGAGTTATGAAAAAATTTATTCCTGAATTTAATGATAAAACAATTGATAAAATAAAGCTACTTATACCCGAACCCTACTGGGCAGTTGGAGATAATTTGTCTTTTAATCTGTCAAAAGATATATTACCTGAAGAAGGAAGGTTTGAATTTTTTTTTTATCAAAACAGCTTCCCTTGTTTATCATAGTGAATTTGGTGAAGTAGATATCAATAAACTGTTCACCTCAGATGACAAAAATAATAAAAGGATTTCACGAATTATTTATCACTGGGAAAATGGACAATACCTTGATCCTCCTAAAATACATCTAAAGCCAAATACTAAGATTATTCATTTTGAAGATGGAAGACATAGAGCCAAATTAGCATATATCTTAGGTTTTGATCAAATTCCAGTAGCACTTCATGTCGATGACATTGAAAATATCAGATCAATTATAAAGTTAGATTAATTTGAATATTAATATCATGTCTAATCTAAGATGATAATCTGTATTTGATATACAAATATTGAAAATAATCCTTCTCCATAATTCTTTTAGATTATTGTCTTTATCCACCCGTGAGTTTTCTATGAAACCAACTATATCTAGGTAGCTCGCCTGTTCTGATCTGGACACCTCTTCATTTTTACCGGTCATTGTCATTGCTGAGGAGAAGTGGATTCGACCAGTACCAACTCTATCAAACAGTTTAGTGAAAACTGTTTGATAATTACTGCTTAGAGACTGCACATGCATAGAAAAGATTGATTTACTATAAATAAGTCTTTATGCAAGCTCACTTAAATAACATGCTAAGTTTTTCCATTACGGTGCGCTAATAATTCCTTTTCTTGTCTAAGAAGGCTTATGGCTATTAAATTTTCTATAGGAGATCCTTCTCCAATCACCTCTCAAGCGAAGATGAAATTCTGACAATTTCTATCATATGTGATATTTGCAATAAGTATGTAAAAATTTACAACGGTAGATATTTTCAATGAACCAACTTTACGACATACAAATATCTGAAGAGAAGGATGATGAAAAACTCCGAATTAGGATTGAAATAAAAAGATTTTATTTCAATCCTAATTCGGAGTTAATGGGAAAAATAACGAGTAAGAATACAATCAAAGTAATGCAATCACAAATTGTACATATATCTGATTTTCACAATAGTTATCACAGTAAACTAATATTTAAGAAATAAAATTTAATCTGCTCAATAGAGCGAATCCTTTAAAACAAGATATGTTTTATAAAATATATAAAATGAGTGACTTTTCATTGCTAAAAAAATACACGTTGCTTAGTTTAATGTTAATCAGCATCTTGTCAACTGCGCAAATACGGGATTCTACACAAATCAAAAAGGTGGAAGATGGTATTAAATATCCTCAACTTCAGATCAAAGGTCTTTTTCAGGCACGTTATCTGGTTGGTATGAATAAAGATGTTGATGTAAATGGTCTTCATCACGCTGACGGATCAGGAACCAGCAACAATTTTATGGTTAAATACATGAGGGTTCAGGTGCGTGCCCAGATCAGCAAACGTACGGAAGTGGTGGTCCTTGCTAACCTTGCTGATTTTAAAAATGATCCGAAATCCAGAGTTCTGGAAAATGCATATCTAAAATATACTTTCAATAAGAAATTAGCGATTACTGTCGGACAGTACAGACCTTGGTTCGGTATTGAAGAAACGTATCCTATTGATATTATTAAGTCACTGGATTGGTCAAACCAATATACAGAATTCGGTAAATTAGGATGGACAAGTTTTCAAATTGGATTGTCTGCAACCGGACAGCTTGAAATAGGTGAAATTCCTTTTCAGTATGCAGTGTCAATTGTCAATGGAAACGGGAAAAATCAAGTGAGTGACAACGATAACGGAAAGCAGTATTCTACTCGATTGGTTTTTGGTCTTTCTAAAAAATACAGTATTAATCTTGGTATAAATGGTGGTATAGGCGAAGTTCTCAGCAAAAAGATCTATGCTGTAGGAATTGATGTAAGTTCTCTCGTACATTTTGATTCAAAATGGAGTCTGGATATGCAGCTTGAAGCTAAACAGGCAACGAACCATCTTCTTTATTTTGCTGTTGCTCCTGAACAGAGGACAGGAAGTCCGGATCAATACCTGATTCGTGGCGCTTACTTTCTCCCGAACTTAAGATATGAGGTCAATCACAGGAATCTGAGTGCCTTTGAATTATCTTGTCGTTATGAATATCTGGATACCAACTTTAGATCAAACTCAAATCCCAGACAAACCATTACACCCATGTTTGGCCTCGAATTTTTGAAAAATTATGGAGCTAGAATTCAGCTAGGGGTGCAGTTCGACCGGTATAAAAACAGCATAGCCAATACAACGCAATATAACAACAATCTATTTATTATTCAGGTACAAAGTAGATTTTAAACATTAAAAAAACTATTATGAAAGAAATAAACTTTAAAGGCTTAGCAATTACGTTTGCTGTTGCTCTGATTCTATGGTTTATTCCGGCACCTGAAGGAGTAACAGAAAATGCCTGGCATCTGTTCGCTATTTTTGCAGCGACTATATTGGGAATCATACTAAAAGCTGCTCCTATGGGAACTATGTGCATGATGGCTCTTGGAGTAACCGCACTCAGTCAGGTTCTAGCACCGGGAGACGCGGGAAAATCAATCACAAAAGCACTTTCAGGTTTTGGAGATAAAGTAATCTGGCTTATTGGTATTTCATTCTTTATTGCGAGAGGGTTTATCAAAACCGGGTTAGGGAACAGAATAGCTTTTTTATTCATAAGAATATTTGGGAAAAGTTCTTTAGGTTTGGCGTATGGATTAGGTCTGGCAGACGTTTGTTTGGCACCTGCTATTCCCAGTAATACCGCTAGAGGTGGTGGGATTATCTTTCCGATTATGAAATCTATGGCGATGAGTTTCGATTCCGTACCTGAAAAACCTGAAACGCACAGAAAGCTCGGTTCCTTCCTAACATTAAACAGTTATTACATGAATCTGATTGCCTCGTCTATGTTCTTAACAGGAACAGCGAGTAACCCCATGTGTCAGAAGTTTGCCGCAGGATTTGGAATTAACATCAGCTGGATGTCATGGGCAGCTGCAGGTTTCTTGCCGGGATTGGTTGCATTCTTGGTAGTGCCTCTGGTTTTATATAAATTATATCCGCCTGAACTAAAGAAAACCGATGGTGCTCCTCAAATGGCTGCACAAAAATTAAAAGAAATGGGACCCATTTCCAAGAATGAATGGCTGATGTTATTGGCATTCTTTATTTTACTGGGTCTGTGGATTTTTGGCAGTGCATTATCGATCGATGCCACAACAACAGCTTTTATTGGTTTAACTTTACTCCTGCTGACTTCTGTATTAACCTGGGAGGATGTAAAATCCGAAAAAGGGGCATGGGATACCATTGTATGGTTTGCGGTACTGGTCATGATGGCAAGTTCATTGAATGAACTTGGTTTTATTGGATGGTTCAGTGATCTCATTAAAGTTAAAATTGGTGACATGACCTGGACCGTTGCCTTTCCTGTGATTATCTTGGTCTATTTCTTCAGTCACTATATTTTTGCAAGTGCGACCGCCCATGTTGCCGCTATGTATGCAGCTCTACTGGGGGTTGGTATTGCAGTTGGAATTCCTCCGATGTTACTGGCAATGATGCTGGGTTTTCTAGGTTCTATTTTTGGAGTACTGACGCACTACGGTCATGGTCCGGCTCCGGTATTTTTCGGAAGCGGATATGTTGACTTGAAATCTTGGTGGATTCACGGATTGGAAATAGGGATCGTACTGCTGATTATCTATATGGGAGTCGGTGGACTTTGGATGAAAATCTTGGGATATTATTAATCAGTAAATACTAAATATGCTTTCAACATTATCAAGAAAAATACTGATGTGTCTTACAGGACTTTTCCTCTGCTTTTTCCTGCTGATTCATTTCTTAGGAAATCTTCAGCTTTTTTTATCGCAGGAGCAGGCGCATCTGCAATTTAATGCCTACTCGCATTTTTTATCTGGAAATATTGCTATTAAAATTGTTTCCTATGTATTATATGCAAGTATTATTCTGCATGCAATTGATGGTCTAATCATCACGCTGAAAAATAAAAAGACAGGAGGGAATTATCAATATGAGAAACGAGAAGAAAATAGCAAATGGTACTCCAGAAATATGGGGATCCTGGGAACGTTGATTTTAATTTTTCTGGTGATCCATTTTCAGAATTTCTGGTATGTCTATAAATTTGGAAGTCTGCCATTGGATCAAGATGGAAACAAAGACCTTTACATATTAGTAGTGGCCGTTTTTAAAGAATGGTGGTATGTCATTATTTACGTTCTTTCAATGGTCGCATTATGCTACCATATGATTCATGGAATTTACAGTGCTACCAGAACATTGGGATTATTTCATCCGAAATTTGTCAAATGGTTTAAAATTATTGGAACTGCTTATTCAGTTGTCATCAGTATAGGATTTGCCCTAATGCCTGTTTATATATTTTTCACCGCCAATTAAATTGAGAAACTATGATTTTAGATTCAAAAATACCGGAAGGACCATTAGAACAAAAATGGGAAAATTATAAAAAAAGTGCAAAGCTCGTCAATCCTGCCAATCGAAAAAAACTGGATGTAATTGTTGTAGGAACAGGACTGGCGGGAAGTTCTCTCGCCGCTTCATTGGGTGAAATGGGCTATAATGTAAAATCATTCTGTTTTCAGGACAGCCCGAGACGAGCGCATTCCGTAGCGGCACAAGGAGGTGTCAACGCAGCCAAAAATTATAAAAACGATGGGGATAGTGTTTATAGAATGTTTGTTGACACCTTGAAAGGCGGCGATTTCAGAGCGCGTGAGGCCAATGTTTACCGAATGGCAGAATGTTCATTGAACCTCATCGATCAGGCTGTTGCACAGGGTGTTCCGTTCGGGAGAGAATATGGTGGGTATCTGAACAACCGGAGCTTCGGAGGGGTTCAGGTAAGTCGTACTTTTTATGCGAGAGGACAAACCGGACAACAATTGCTTTTAGGTGCTTATCAAGCTTTGATGCGACAGGTCGGGAAGAAAAGTGTTCAGTTATTTTCAAGGCACGAAATGCTTGATATGGTAATCATCGACGGAAAAGCTAGAGGAATCATAGTCCGGAATTTAGACACAGGAGAAATTGAAAGACATGCAGCCCACGCCGTTATTCTAGCAACGGGTGGATACGGAAAAATTTATTATTTATCTACTCTGGCGATGGGTTGTAACGGATCTGCGATCTGGAGGGCACATAAGAAAGGAGCACTAATGGCAGCCCCAAGCTGGATTCAGGTACACCCGACTTCACTACCACAATCTGGAGATTATCAGTCGAAGTTGACTTTAATGTCAGAATCTTTACGAAATGACGGTCGGATCTGGGTTCCTTTAAAAGAAAATGAAAACAGAAAAGCCAATGACATTCCTGAAAATGAAAGAGATTATTATCTGGAGAGACGATATCCTACTTTCGGAAATCTGGCACCAAGAGATATTTCATCAAGGGCAGCGAAAGAAAGAATCGATGCTGGTTTCGGAATCGGACCATTGAAAAATGCAGTCTATCTGGATTTCTCAAAAGCACTTAAGGAACAGGGAGAAGAAAAAATCCAGGAGAAATACGGAAATCTATTTAATATGTATCTTAAAATCACTGGTTATAATGCGTATGAGGAACCGATGATGATCTCACCTTCCGCACACTTTTCGATGGGTGGTCTTTGGGTAGATTATGAATTGATGACCACCATTCCGGGGTTATTTGCTTTAGGAGAAGCTAATTTTGCAGACCACGGAGCCAATCGACTGGGTGCAAACTCTCTGCTTCAGGCCTCTGTTGACGGATATTTTATCGCACCTTATACGATTGCCAATTACTTATCTCAGGAAATTCATACCGGAAAAATTTCGACGGATGGTATTGAATTTGAGAACGCGGAATCTCAGGTAAAACAACAGATTGAAAATTTTATTCAAATTAATGGAACAAAAACCGTTGATTATTTTCATAAAACCTTAGGGAAACTGCTTTATGATTACTGTGGATTGGCAAGAAATGCAGAAGGTCTGAAATTCGCCATCGAGGAGATCCGAAAACTGAAAGAGGAATTTTATAAAGACGTCAAAGTTTCCGGGCAAGCCGATACAATGAACAGTGAACTGGAAAAAGCAGGTCGCGTGGCCGATTATTTTGAAATTGGTGAACTGATGTGCTATGATGCCTTAACAAGAAACGAATCCTGCGGCGCCCATTTTCGAGAAGAATATCAAACTCCAGAAGGCGAAGCATTGAGGAACGATGCTGAATTTCAATTCATCTCAGCCTGGGCTTGGACGGGTGATAATAACGAGCCTGAACTTATCAAAGAACCTTTAGTTTTCGAAGAGATACAACCCACTGTAAGAAGTTATAAATAGAATAGAGAATTATGGATTTACATCTTAAAATATGGAGACAGAAAGATCATCAGAGCGAAGGGAAACTGGTGAACTATGATTTAACAGAATTAAATCCTCACATGTCTTTCCTTGAAATGCTGGACACTTTAAATGAAAAATTGATTCTTAAAGGAGAAGAACCTGTAGAATTTGACCACGACTGCCGTGAAGGAATCTGCGGGCAATGCGGCTTTATGATCAACGGCCGTGCGCACGGACCTCTTGCAAAAACTACAATATGTCAGCTTCATCTGCGATCCTTTAAAGATGGAGAAAGAATTGTAATTGAACCTTTCCGAGCCTTAGGATTTCCACTAAAAAGAGATTTAAAAGTAGACCGTTCTGCGTTTGATAGGATTATATCATCAGGAGGTTTTGTGTCAATAAACACGGGCCAGGCTCCAGATGCCACCGCTGTTGCAGTTACTCATGAAACAGCAGAAGAAGCCTTTGATTCGGCCGCTTGCATTGGGTGTGGTGCCTGTGTTGCTGCCTGTAAAAACGGAAGTGCAAGTCTTTTTACTTCAGCTAAAATAATGCATATGGCATTACTTCCACAAGGAAAAGAAGAAAGAAAAAACCGAGTCTTAAATATGGTAAAACAAATGGATTCCGAACATTTCGGTCATTGTTCCTTCACTGAAGCTTGCGAAGTTGAATGCCCGCAAGGAATTTCTGTTTTGAATATTGCCCGAATGAATTATGAATATGGCAGAGCATTATTTCTGAGGAAGAAATAATTTTTAATTTAGCTCTCTACTTCTTTACCACATACAATTTTTTTAGTTTGTGGAGCTTTATTTTCATAGTGTTATAAGAAATTTAATGTCAATAATAAAAGATCACAGGTTAGAACGACTATTTTTTAAATAATCATTTAACTCAATTTGATCTTGTTACGTTTTTTTCTGTTCATATTTTTATTTATCATTGATTTTTCTTGTGAGTTCTGTTCTGGTAGACTATTGCTGATTGAGAGCTTAATTTTTCTTTCGATTACAGCTAAATCATTTTATGAATCAACAATAGATCTTCTTTCGGTCAAGTGTTTTTGATGATCTCACTTAGAATTGGAATATCATTACGTAATTCTTTTATTTTTTTCTCTTCTTGTTTGATGAGTTCAGGAATTTTTTCTAAGGCATTGAGAAAATTCATTGATGCTAATTTTGAGTCGGAGGCCATAATACCATTATTGTAAGTATATTTTATATTTCCCTCTCCGGTAATGAAAAAGCGGTTGATTTTGATATCCATTCCTGCCTTTTCTGAAAGTTCTGAAAGGAGTAACAAATCACCTCTTTTCTGGTTTCTATTTCTTAACTCACCCTTAATCATAGACATAAATCTCACTACCTCGATAATACAAGAGTTCGACATTCATTTCCGTCAAAACACATCTTTTTAGGAAATATTGAACTAATTATTTCTCTTTCTGTCCTGATATCACCTTCCCGATATATTATATCTACGGGAAAACCACTAATAAAATGGCATCCAAAAGATTTGAGAAAGTTCGAGAATTCGGTCTTCCACTTGCCACTGTGAGTTCGGCTTCATGCTTATTGACCACACCTTCTCATTCACTTTTATCTCCGTGTATTCTTTTAGATCAAGGTCCTCTGACAACAATACTCGCTCGCCTTTGATAATTTTTGATTGACTTTGTTAATTTGCTTCGCGTTTTGTTTACTGCATTTTCAACCTGCTTTAACTTTTTGTGATACAAGTCGGCCAAGAAACTTATAGTGGCGTATGGAGTGTGGGTGCTTCTTTATCCACAAGTTCAATAATAATTAGTCTGAAAGGGAAGTCTTAAGTTTAGCTATGGACTTGGAATTTAAAAATGCTTTAAGGAGATGTAGATATATTTGTAGTGTCGGTTTTGTACTATCATTTACCACTGAACCACTATATCTTTGAGGTTCAGATATGTTGTATGCAATTTTGACATGAGAATGTAGTTAGATCAAACAGTAATTTCAGAAAAAAGAATAACTCTAAGGAAATTATTCAAGAGCATCATAATAATATATAGATATTAAATAATAAGGAGAGATGAATATTAATTACAAACAAATTGGCCCCGACGATATTGATGATTTAGAGGCGTTACTTAAGGTGTATGTCGATGTTTTTGAAATGGAAAATTTTATTATCCCAGATAAATTGCATTTGCATTCACTTATTTCAGATAATCGGATAGTCTTTCAGGTTGCTCTGGCTAATAATATGCTAATAGGTGGACTGTCCGCCTATATTTTACCATCTATCTATTCGAATATTTGTGAAGTTTATATTTATGATTTAGCAGTAAAAACAACGTTTCAAAGAAGGGGAATTGGGTGTGGCTTAATCAGTTCGCTAAAAGAATATTGCGTAGACAAAGGATACAGGTCACTATTTGTGCAAGCAGATATTGTAGATAAACATGCAATTAATTTTTATAAAGCTACGGGCGGTAAGGAGGAAAATGTTGTCCACTTTACATACCAAATTTGATCTGCTATCTGAATTTTATAGGAAATAAAATTAATCCGATATAAATTACTAAATAAAAATTGACCCGCTGTTTTATCCACATTTTCGAAGCCATTGCGATAAGTTTGTTGTGATAGCATCTAAAGACTATTTATTCAATTGTGAGTAAAAAAGTACAATTGTACCAGTGAATTTACCAAAGAAACTGGTAATTTTAGGCATGAGAGGAATACAAACATAAAGTATCTTTAAGAGATGACCTATTTAGAAATTAAACCCCACATTTTACTTCAAAACTATATTGATTCATACTGGTGCGTAAAAACTGGACTGATCCACCAACCGATGATGATTAAATTACTACCGGACGGATGTATAGATATTATATTGAATTTAGGAGCCGATATTCTTTCTGAAAATGGTAATTATGTGATGAAAAGTGGAACAGCCACCCTTGTTGGTACGATGACCGTTTTTAAGAATACATTTATACAAAATGATACTCATCTTATAGGAATCCGATTTAAGCCATTAGGCTTTTCTGCTTTTTATATATATGATTCTTTACATGCAATCACTAACAAAAGTATTGAATTTGAGAAAAAATTACTCCCTAATATTTTTCCAAACAATTTAGAAGCTAAAGATATTTTAGACGGATATTTTCTTGAAAAACTGAATCAAAAATATAATCCTCTACGAAACATTTTAAGTAATATAAATAATTATAAAGGATTAATCACTGTCGATCAACTTGCAAAAGATAATTGCATTTCAAATAGGCAACTCGAAAGAAATTTTAAACACTTTATCGGTACTAGCCCAAAAGAATACCTAAATTTTGTTAGATATCAGCTCGCATTAAAAATGATAAAGCAAAGAGCTGGCAACAGAAGTTTACTGGATATCGCGTTTGAAACCGGTTTTTATGATCACTCACATCTTACAAATCAAGTAAAAAAACGTACTGGACTACCTCCGTCTCAATTTACGGCATAAAATATTTACTACTTATGATACGTCACTAATTTTAAGTAAGCAAAATAGTGTCGTTTTTTTCCAAAGTAGAGCTAAAATTTCTTCGTTACTTTTGCCTTAAATAGTTGGTTTTTTTATAAAATTTACATGAAACAAAGAGCAAGCATCATAATGATTGGAGTTGATAATCTGGAGGCAATGAAACAATTTTATATAGAAAAATTTGAATGGCAAATTGAAGCTCAAGCTAGCGATATTATTTTTTTTAAGCTAAACGGCTTTCTATTTGGACTTTATGGGAGAAAGAACTTAGCTAATTTTGTAGGTACGACAGGAGAAAGAAGTGGTTTCAAACCCTATCTATTAGCTTACATGGTGAGTTCAAAACTAATCGTAAAACAGCTGTATAAACAGCTTAAGACAAGAGGAGTACAAATTATTGGAGAACCCGAAGAATCATCTTTTGGAGGTTATTATTTCTTGATCGCTGATGTTGAGGAAAATGTTTGGGAAATAGCTTACAATCCATTTATTAAACTTGATAAAAAAGGCAATGTAGTCGCACATCAAAATATTGATAAACTTTAAACATTAAACATTAAAATAATGATACAATTTTCTTATACTATCCTTTACGTAAACGACGTAAATAAGTCAGTTTCTTTTTATGCAACGGCATTTGGCTTCAATAAAAAATTTGTAACGCCTGATAACCAATATGGCGAGGTTGCTACCGGACCAACTACGCTCTCATTTGCGACGACTGCACTTGCAAATTCTAACCTTAAAGACGGTTTTTTAAATGCTGATCTAGAGAATAAACCTTTCGGAATTGAAATTGGTTTCACAACCGATGATGTGAAAGCTTCTTTAGAAAAGGCTGTTATGGCAGGAGCAGTAGTAGTTTCCAGCCCTATAACAAAACCATGGGGTCAAGTTGTAGCATACGTTAGAGATATTGATGGTTTCCTAATAGAAATTTGTACTCCAATGGTGTAACCTAGTGTAAGTCCTCCTAATTCGCACTACTTTGCAAATTTTTTAATCAGGCGGCCAAAAATTTACACCAGCCGTGACGCCTTGCATCTTAATGCTTTGATGTTCATCAAGTTTTATAGCGGCAGGCGTTGATCTAAAAAATGGTTGCAGAAGTTGTCATTATCCAACCGCTGCAAATTATCCTTAGGCTAAATCCGCGATATCAGAAGACAAAGCTTATCGATATACAAAATAAGGAGACATAACCGGGTGTGCTTCAGGATAACTACTACTCACAAGAAGAAGTTCAAATTGTATTGATATCTTTATTGCCTATCAGCCTGTAAGGTTGTTATCTCGACAGCATATCATTAACAGCAATGCCATCTGCGTAATTACAATTATATCGGTAGGAACAGTTGTGCCATTGTATGTAAAATATTCAATATTATTATAGCCTTCTGTGTCAGTGCGCTTAACGGAATCTGATCTGACATCGTCCATTGTATAAGCTTTTCTCCTTAAGAGGTTTGAACCTTCATGCTTAAAATAATGAACAGCCCGCATGTCTTCCGCTTATGCCGGAAATCCATCTTATTCTAAGCTTACACCAGTATTAAAATATGGTTGTAAATAGTGAGATGCCGTAAGTCCAAGTATATATCTGCCTTTTGCGCTGTCAACAAATCCAAAGAGTATGTCGCCTTAGAAAAAGCTTTTACAACTACTTCCTCAGTGATATAATTAGTGTGAACAGTTACCTTTGGCTAAATTGTAACATATGTTGATTATTACTTGTTATGTCTTAATAAATTATCAAACTCTGATCTGTCATGATAGCAATAAACAAGAATTTCAGGATTCTTTGATATGAAATTTTTTATTCTTTTTAGCGTGTTTATTCTTTCTGAATCATTGTCAGCTCTAAGTTGTGCAAGCTGATTAACTGGATGTAAATTATTATATAATTCCTCTCTTAAATAATAAGCATCTCCAATATAAAACAGCCACGTATCATTATACTTTATTGCTATACCACAGTGTCCGATAGTATGCCCAAATAATGGAATTAAAAACACTGAAAAACTTTTTCCTAATGTAACCTCTCTGGCTTCAAATTCAAACCAGGTTTTCTTTGATTTTGAGTAGGTGTAAATATTAAGTTCATTTAAAATTTGCCATTTTAAATACCGGGGATTTCCTTGCTTAAAATTCTCGTATTCTTCATAACTGACATGGACTTTTGAATTAGGAAAATCTGCTAAAGCTCCAATATGATCTGGATCTAAGTGTGAAATCACACAATGTTTGACTTTGTTAGGATCAAGACCAAGTTTCTTAATTTGTTTAAAAGCAGTTAGATCTTCATCAAACATGAATCCGGCTGCTTCGATTAACTCATCGCCAAGACGCTCTGATGGATTTTTTGTGTCAAGCATTCCGATACCTACATCAATCATTATTAAATCACCTTCATTTTCTATCAGTAGGCAATGACCTATAACATCGTCATTAATTGGATTTACAATTTTAAGACAGTTGAGATGATGCAAATTTTTCATTACTAACTTAAGGTTAACATTTAAAAGGAGAAAATGTCCTTTCATAATTTGTTCAAAAATAATATGCATATACAACAATTGATTGTAAAATCCCGACAGCGTAGGTCTCATCGGAAAAACTATTTTATACCTATGTCTGATTTTTACAATTATTCACTTGCATTATTTCAATTTTGAAAAAAAAGATAATACATGAAAGACATCGTATCAAGCTTATTGATTGGCATGAAGCAAAAAAAATTTATTGTAAAAGCAGCTGTTGGTCCTAAGTTTATCAAAATCAATGTTTATAAATATGAATGGTTGAGTGTTTCGTATTCAAAAGGTTTATTCGCAGATCATCGATGCAGAAAAGTTTATATGAATTAATGCTTTCAAGAAAAGTTTAGATTTGGAGAATGAAGGTGCCAAGGCTTACAAAATTAAAGAAAATACGTCTTTATTTATTTGCAATTATTATGTTGATTATCATACTGTTAACAACTGGTTTAAAATTTTTTATCATCAATGGAAAAACTTTAATAGAACTTGCAAGCTAATTTGTTTATCTGTTTTTAAATTAATGCTTAACTAAAATTTTCTGAACAAAAGTGTGTTGTTTTGAATAAATTTTTAGTCATACCACATTTTATAATTAATTTTGATTTATAAAAACTTTAGAAAATTGTGAAATATCAAGTTTATAATCCACCTCCAATATTAAAAGAATATGTACGTTATTTTTGGAGTATCGATCATGAAGATGACGGTGGTGTAGAGAAGATAATAAAAATCTTTGCAGACCGATTTCCTAGATTAATTTTCCAAAATCTCGATGGCCACATTCCCACAAAATCTGATAGCGGAATTGTCCTACCTAATTCCTTTTTAAGCGGAATTATTACAAAACAAACTAAATATCACGTTAAAGGGTCTTATTCTCACATAGGAGTGAGTTTCTATCCCCATGCGATTAAATCGCTATTTGGAATAGATGCACAGGAATTGACTGATTCCTTACCTGATATTACAAATTTCAGTTCTCAAGAGTTAAATGAAAAATTATATGATGTATCTACGCATGAGGAAAAGATAGAAATATTAGTCCAATATTTAACCCTCAAGTTTTTTAATTTTCCAACCAAAACTGAGGAAATTAAACAGATTATTCACTCAGGTATGGATTACTCCACAACTGTAAAAAAAATGGTAACTGAACATAGGATATCGGAAAGAAAATTGGAAAGAATGTTTAAAACATCGATAGGGGTATCCCCTAAAAAGTTTTTAAGAATATTAAGATTTGAGAAAGCAATTAATTTGCTGAATAGCGATAAAAAGAACTGTATTGCTGAAATAGCTTATGAGTTAGATTATGTTGATCAATCACATTTTACAAAGGAGTTTAAAGATTTTTCTGGATTTACACCTAAAGATTTTCAAAATAAAAAAAAATTTGGACAGGAAAGTTCATCATTTTTGATAAAATAACTACTGCAAAAATTGATATTCCTGATATTATTGATGACATCTTGATGCTGCAGGCTTTTTTTGTGCATCATCGGATATGCCGAGGGAGCAAAACTCTCAAAAACATTTGGGGATGGCAGGTAATCTCTCGGGCATTAGGTATATCATTGTTTTTATGGCTCCTGTAATCTTCTTCCTGCCTCTGTCATCATTCGCTGAGTAAACACAGCTGCCTAACGTGGCTACCTTTCGTGTACGCATTTTGAAAAGATTTGTGGGCAAAGGAGACAGTACGCCCTTATTTAACTATTAGGCTTCTCCTGAAACTAATCAGATTTCTTATACGAATCGCAAGCTTATTATTTTGAGAAAATGGATCAGAGTTACTAATAAAAGACTTGATAAAGGCACCGGTTCCAGCGGAGGGTTCAAGAAAGTTCTTAATAAATATTCCCTGATTATTAATTACTTCTGTAATAGTATCTATTAACATTGGTGGTGTATAAAAAGCTGTCAAAACAGAACTTCAGATACTGTCAAGCTAACGAATATATTCTTTTTCATTGATTGAATTTTCTCACAGAATCTTGTGGAGCTCTTGAGTGAGAGGGAGAAAAGGAAGGTCTGATTTCGTCCAGTATTTTTCAACACCGGAACCTTGAACAGGATTGAGCACAAATTTCAATCCTCCGAAACCGGAGTATCTCTGCATTTGCGCAATTTCTGCTGCACTTGCTTTGCGTTTTTGTTTTTCCAGGGCAAATACAATTCGCAGAGCATCTAGATTCTCACGCAAATGCTGATTCCTATTGAACCCCATGTTCCTCAATCTAAATTTGAATACGTCCGGTCAGTTCAGTATACAATACATCATAGTCCAAACTGTCCTCAAACTCTTTTGTAAGATGATATCCTGAAAATACAGAGTCACATTCTGTCAACATCTTCAACGCCAAAGGTCGAATCTCTTCGTCAGCTAAGACAAGACTGAATTCATTGCAAATCACTTTAAAGATCAGATCGTATCTTGAAAAAGTTAATTCTTCAAACAATATTGATTCTGCGATCTCAGTGCAGTATGAAACAGAATGACCTTCTTTGAAGGCATTTTCATAGGCACTCTCCGCAAGCTGTGATCGTAGCAAGATGAATTTTTGATCGTTTCTTTTATCAGGAAAGCTTACAGACAGAAGCTCTGTCAATCGTAAACTGAAATACGACAAATCTGGTTTTTGTTGGTTCATAACAGTAGTTTGTAAAATTGGAGAGTTGTGTTACTTTTTTGGTTCGAGCTTATTTGCGTTTCATTTTTCGATCTGGAAATTCGAATCCTGTCGAATAGTCATCTTGCAGAACCAGTGATGCATCGAACTTTTTCCCTGATTTACTTGTCATGTTTTTCAGGAGCGAAGTTTTACCTTTTTCAAGTAATGAGCTGATGTCAGCTAGCTCTAAGTGAACACCACAAATATTTCTGAATTGTATCCACAAACATTTCTCATCAGGACATTTGACCACTTTATCCTTAATAATCAATATTTGATTCTTGCATTTAGGACAGTTCAGAACGGGTTGTTTTTCGCTGGGAATATCGAGTGATAAAAGTTCGGCAGTAATTTGGGATGTATACTCTTTAATTTTATTAAGAAAGTCATCTTCATCTGATTCTCCTTGCTCAATTTGGTGGAGCGCCATCTCCCACTCTGCAGTCATTTGTACATTGGCTATCTTTTTATCTTTCACGAGTTCAAAAACCTGCAATCCTTTTTGAGTCGGAATCAGTAATTTGTTCTTTCGTTCGACATAATTTCTCTTAAGCAAGGTTTCAATAATAGAAGCTCTCGTTGCCGGTGTACCGATTCCTATATTCTGAATTGCTTTTTGTTCTTCTCTATCTTTAATCAGTTTACCTGCATTTTCCATAGCAGATAATACATCAGCCTCGGTATACAGTTTAAGAGGTTGCGTTACTTTATCTAAAATTTCTGACTTTGAGATCTTAAGTTCATCTCCTATTTTGAGTTCAGGAAAATCAGCTAGTGATTCCATATTCTCATCAAGATCAGATAAAATTCCTTTTATCGCCCGCCATCCTTGCTGAAGTATTTTCGTCCCTTTTGATTTGAATTCATAATCATTCACTTTAAGCGTGATATGGGTAATCTCTTTAGAACAGGGTTCAGATAATGATTCTAAAAGCGAGAAAGCAATCATATCATACACTGCATTTTCTTTTGCAGATACTGTTGAAGGAATCTTGCCGGTAATTATTAATGCATGGTGATCAGTGACTTTAAGATCATTCACTATCTGCTTGTTAAAATTTCCAAATTGCAGGTTTGAGAATGCTTTTTTAAATTTTTCGTGACTGTTAAGGCATCTTACAAGCTCTGGAATTTCAGTCCATAGATCCTCGGGAATATATCGACTGCCTGTTCTGGGATACGTGATGAATTTCTTTTCATACAGACTTTGTGCAATTTGTAAGGTCTCATCTGCAGAAAACCCAAGCTTTCGGTTGGCTTCTTTTTGCAAAGCCGTGAGATCAAAAAGCAAAGGAGCGGACTCTGAAACCATTTTTACCTGCACATCGGTAACCTGAGCTTTTCCTTCGCGCTCGATGAATCTAAGGATCTGTTCAGCTGATCTCTTTTCATCCCATTGATCAGATGACTGACTCGTGAAGTCGATGTAGCCTTTTCGATGCTTTAATTGAATCTGCCAATATTTTGTAGAATTAAAGTTCTGATTTTCCTGAAACCTTCTGCAGATCAAAGCCAATGTGGGAGTTTGCACTCTTCCTAAAGAATAGACTTCATTACCTGCAGAAATACTGAGTGCCTGAGAAGCATTGATCCCTACCAACCAGTCCGCTTCGCTTCTTGCTTTCCCTGCGTAATACAATCCATTAAAATCTGATCCTGCCTTTAATTGTTTAAATCCATCTGCGATCGCTTTTTCAGTCAGTGAACTGATCCAAAGCCTTTCAAAAGGTTTTTTGCATTTCAAAAAATCATAAATGTAACGG
Organism: Chryseobacterium sp. LJ668; assembly: GCF_019613955.1. NCBI lineage: Bacteria > Pseudomonadati > Bacteroidota > Flavobacteriia > Flavobacteriales > Weeksellaceae > Chryseobacterium > Chryseobacterium chendengshani. Next base: position 273,635 of record NZ_CP080443.1, read on the forward strand.
AAAATCAATTCTCCTTCCCTGCCGGCATCGGTCGCTACAATAATGCTACTGCATTGATCGAAAACCTCATTGATGATTTTTAGTTGTTTTACAGCCAACGGATCAGGATGGTATGATTTCCCTTTCTTCATATTCTTTTGGGTCAACTGGAAGGGATTAGGAATGATCGGAAGAGATTCCTTTTGAAAAGATGGAATGTTGTAATCTTCCGGCATCGCCAGTGAGACCAGATGACCGAGAGCCCAGGTTACACAATATCCGTTTCCGATCAGATATCCTTTTTTTTGCTCAGAAATCTGAAGAAGCTGGGCAATTTCTCTTGCAACACTGGGTTTTTCTGCAATGATTGCTTTCATGATTAATGGTATATTTTAGTTAATGCAAATGGATTGATGGATTGATTGAAGGTTGGAATGCTTAAAAAGTTTAAATTCCTATACTCTTCGTCCTTTTGATCTCGTAGGTTTATTCTGCTGATCTTCCTGTTGCTTATTCGCAGGTTCTTTCTGTTTTGGCTGAAGCGGCTCTTTTATATTTTTGGTAGCTTCATTGGTTTTACCGTCAGAGTTAACAGCAGTCTGTGTCTTGTGATCTTCCGACGGCTGCACTTTTTCTTTCAATTGGTTTGGATTGTTAAATGAAAATTCTGTCTTTGAAGTTTCTTTATTAAAGGTGATATACCCTTGATATTCTTTTCCTTTACTGTCTGTCAATCCACTCACATAGATTGTTTCTCCAGCTTTGAACTTATTGTACTGATCAGCTTCGAGCTCTTTTCCTCTGAAAATCTTTGGAGCTGCAGTGTTGGTATTTTGAGATTGAGACTGGATATTCTTTTCAGATTGACGTTGATGTTGGGTTTTGTCAAACAGAAATTCTACATACCGCTTGTCTGCATTGAACTGTACCGTCGCATTAAAAGGTTCTCCTTTTTTTGATATCATTCCTTCAATATGCAGAGGTTTTCCGTCCTGTAAAGTTTGTTTTTGTTGATCGTCAAGTTTTACTCCTTTCAGTTCATCAGGAATTTTAATGTATTGCGTTTTTAAGGCGATCAGTTCATTCGTCAATCGGTCAACACTGATAATGGATGGAATGGGTTCACCGGTCTTGAAATTTTTCAATTCCACGACTCTACCCATGTTTCCTGTGGTTAACAAGTTTTTCTTGTCTTCCTCTGTAAATTGGTGTCCGAAAAATGGGAAATTAAGTTGGGGTTCTTTTCTGATACCATGAATGGCCATCATTACTTTTCCTTCTTCATTTTGTTGTAGAGAAAGCCTCGCATCCAATTTCGTAATGGCTCCTTCAAAGTTGATACTGATCGAAATTAAATCATTGGTTTTATAGCCTTTTAATAGTGAATCTAAAATATTTAATTTCTCCAGTCTCTCTTTATTGAGACCTAGATTGGACATCGTATCCCAATCAATCTGCTCAGGTTTGAATCTGTAATCATTGTTTTCTGTGTTTGGCTCTTTTGCTTCCATGTCGATTTTATTTTTTGTTGTTTCTGTGTCATTTAATTTTACTTCTGCACTTTCCAGCGCAGCCTTGCTTTCATCAGTCGGATGATCAACATATTTTTGAATTTCTTTTGCTTTTTCCTGTGCTTCTACCGCCGGAACTTTAAAAAAAGAGAATTGACTTGGATTTTTCAACTGGCTGAAAAAATTGGAGAAGAAGTTGGAAAACAGATCACCGGATTTATCAACCCTCATGAACTGGTTTTGATTTCTTTTATTGGGCTCAACAGTTTTTAATCTACCTTTTTCATCAATACCGGTAACGGCTTGGATTTTCATTTTTTTCTTATCAAGTACGAGTAATATATCTGATAGCTCTTCTAACTCAGGAATTTTGCTTGAATTGGTTTCACTCATAATAATTGTTGTTTTAATTGTGACCTTAAAATTATCTGGCTTTTGAAACAGTTTACATTATCTAGTAATCTGAGGAATTACTTGTCATTGCCTTTCTCTGTAATCCTGACAGCACTATGAAAATTATTACGGATAAACTGATCGACATCAGATCTCTTGTAGTATAATTTACCACTGATAGTGTAGTACGGTAGCTTTTTATCTGATCGGTATCGCTGCAGCGATCTTGAACTGATCTTAAGGAGCTGTAGGACGTCCTGATTATCCAGCAATTGTTCTCCGTCAATCTCTGTGTTTTGTAACTGCTTCTTGACAATAGACTCTTTAAGGATGTCAAACCGTTCCATGATTCTTTCCATCCAAGCTGTAAATTCTGTTCTTTCTATATGCATCTTTTTGAAATTTTTAATTGTAAATCTTCTTTGGTGATTAGGGATAATGTAACCCCTATTAATCTATTTTGTTAAAGCAAAGTTTCTAAACATTGGGTATAAAAAATCACTACCTTTTCGGAGTACCGAAGGAATTAGTGATAATAGCAGATTTTTAAATCCTGAATGGACTTCAACTAGTATACAAAATCAGGCATGATGAGTTGATCGAATAACAAAGTGGAATATCTGGATATATAAAATAAATTGAACTAAAAGTAAAATCAATGGATGAAATTTTTGACGTTATAGTGATTGGTGGAGGTCAAAGTGCTTTAGCTTGCGGATACTATCTGAGGAGAGCTAAACTAAATTATCTTATATTGGATAAACAATATGGACCCGGAGGTGCATGGCTTCACACTTGGGACAGTCTTACTCTTTTTTCACCTGCTGAATACAGTTCATTGCCAGGTTGGGCTATGCCAAAATCTGAGCATAAGTTTCCGCTAAGACATGAGGTGATTGACTATTTACGTCTTTATGAACTTCACTATCAACTGAATGTTAGAAGAGGAATTGAAGTCAGTACAATCATAAAAGAAGAAAATATTTTTACAGTTCATTCAAAGAATGGTAATTTCAATGCCAAAACAGTTATTTCTGCGACAGGAACTTGGGGGCATCCTTTAATTCCAGATTTAGAAGGCCGCAAAAATTTTCAAGGAATACAGATTCATTCTCAAATTTATAAAAACCCCGAAGATTTTACTGGAATGAAAACTTTGGTTATCGGTGAGGGTAATTCGGGTGCTCAGATTGTTGCAGAACTTTCAAAAGTTACGAACGTAAAATGGTCAACAAAACATGAACCACGATTTCTTCCTGAAAATGTCGATGGGTATTATTTATTTAATGTGGCTTCAGCAAAATATAAGGCGGAGAAAGAAGGAAAACCATTTGACGCATCTAAGTATAACTTGGGAAACATTGTGTTGGTTCCTCCTGTGAAGGAAGCTCGAGACAGAGGTGCTCTGATTTCGGAAGGAATATTCCATAAACTGTATGATAAAGGGGTGATTTGGGATCATGGAGAAAAAGAAGAATTTGATGCTTTAATATGGTGTACGGGTTTCGGCTATGATACTTCCTTTTTAAAATCAATCATTCAAGTTGATGAAAAAGGTATTACTGAAACTAGAGATAGTAAATCATTAGAAGTGGAAGGTTTGTGGTTAGTGGGCTATGGTAATTGGACAGGCTATGCATCTGCAACATTGATCGGTCTGAACAGGACAGCCAAACAAACCATTATCGAGATTGAAGAATTCTTAACTAAAAATAAATAATATGAAAATTGTTTTATTCAGCGACATTCATGCTACTCTGATTTAAGCTTCCCATCAACATATTTTTAACACATTTGTCCATCTAATGTGTAATGTATTAATTCGTTTCTCGTTAACTTTGATTTTAAAACTAAACCGATAATTTTTTAAAGGTTTCTTTCCGATGCTTCTGCTATTTTTTTTTGTTCATAGCACTGACTATCTTAGTTGCATCAGCATTAATATCATTCAATGTTTTTTTTCTCCCTTCTTTAATCCAATCGAATAATTCTTGCCTGGAAAAATAAAGACGATTCCCTTGTTTGTAGAAAGGAACTTCTCGTTTGCATATTTTTGTATATAATGTTGCCAAGGAGAAATTCAATAATTCCGATGCATTTTTAGCATTCATGAAATCATTCTCAGAAACTTCCATTTGAGATCCCTTAGACAAAAGATCTTCTATCTTATCTAGCCTTTCATCAATTTTTTTCATAAAATATGGTAATTGATCAAACGTGTAATTTTTCATATTTTTTTTCAATAGTATTTATAATCTCGGATTTTAACCTAAAACTGGTTAGACGAGGACAGAGTTGACACTCATTGACCTATCCTGTTTCTGCTCCTTTTAATATTAAATAATTTATGATTCTCGAAATTGAATGGAATTAATACTTTCTCCGATGTTGAAAACACTAAGTTTGATTTTTTCTGAAGCTTCTTTTTTAAGGCTATCCACCACTTTTGCATATATTTCTGTTGTCTGAATATTTTTATGGCCCAATAGTTTTGAAACAGTATATATTGATGTTCCTGCTGACAGTTGTAGCGTAGCAAATGTATGTCGAAAACCGTGAAATGTGAAATGTTTTTCTACACCAGCATTAGAAAGCCATTTTTTTAGTTCTTTTACTACATGATCATACTTTAAACCCTCGAAGACTCTTGAATTAGGATCACCAGGTGGGCCTAATAACTGAACGGTTTGATCCGAAACAGGATAATACTCCGCACTATCAGTCTTTTGCTGACTATACAAAATGTAATAATTCCCCTCACAACCTTGGATTTCCTTCCATAGAAGTGTTTGAACATCAGAATATCGAAATCCTGTCATTGCTGAAAATAGACCAGCTTTTTTAATAATTATTGAATCACAATGCGCAGAAGCCATATTTTGTAGCTCATGCATAAATAAAAATTCACGATGTGTATCTTCTGGCGTTATGCTATCAACAATTCTTCCCAGATCTACGGGCAGATATCTCTTTTTATATGCTTCTTTTAGAGTACTTTTAAACTTAGCAAAATAACTGACAGCAGTATTGGTTTTTATCTTTCTTTGGGCACGCCCTATTCCGGGTGAAGAAAGTAGAAAATCCGCATATTCTTCGCAAAATGTTTCATTCAAGTGGGTAAATGGAAATACTTCACCAGCAAATTCTTTAAAATAATTAACTGACATACGCCAATTAGCATTACCGTCTCTCTTAAGAGCTTCTTCTTCAAAAAAATCAATAAAGTTGGATTTCAGTTTTGAATCAGAAAGAAAATCAAATCTCCTATTCTGTACGTCCAACTGACGTTTTGCTCTTATATATTCACCTAAGCTTAAAGTCTCTTTATTATGATCTTTTTCTAAAATATTTTTAGGACGTGTGTAAACAGCAATTTTTAGATAATACTTTCTCTGCAGCTTACCGGTAGCAGGGTTTGGAATGGGTGGATATATGTCTAAATACAAACTATGTCTTCCCCCACTTATTGCTTTTTTTCTTAATGTGACTTTCGACATAAGACTAAATTTGGAATTAAAATAGAAATTTGATACAATTTTTGTTCAGGATTTACCATTGTTGGAATACAATGGCACTACCTGCTACTTCAAATATTTTGTTTCCGTTAATATCGTATGTCAAATCGCTTAAGTATAGGATCAATTGTTTGTTTTTTAATATAAACATACTTGCCTTCCTTATATTTAGCGATATTATTTTTGCTGACAATATTTCGTAATGTTACCTCAGCAAGACTATATTTAGCTAAAATCTGGCCCACTGTATAGCAATCTTTAAGCGGTGGTCGTTTATCTTGGTTTGGTAAAGGTTGTTGTGTATTGACTTCTCTAATGGGGTTTAAGAACATCCCATCAAGATCTTTTTTGAGAACTCTTGTTTTTCTAGTTGACAAATTGATAGCATTGAGCCTACCTAATTTTATCATATTGTGCACTGTTCTGCGGTCACATTTCAACAATGTAGCAACATCATTGACAGTTAGATACTCAAAAGTTTTTACGTGTATTTGAGGTCTTTCTCTTATTATTTTGGTTTTAGCATCGCTTTCCTCAATTTTTTGTTTTTTGATTCTTGCTTTATATGCTCTTTTAGCACAGTTGTCACTGCAATGCTTGGTAACTGTAGTTTTTGCAATAAATTCATGCCCACAATGCTGGCATATTCTGGTAATCTTAATGTTTGAACTCATAATATTAATTTTATAGTCGATTAAGACACATTAAGGTACATTAAGATACAATTAGGTACGTTAAGATACATTAAGCGAAGTAATCTCCCCTTGTTTAAAAAAAATTAATTATTATGAATATGAGGGACAAATAAGGGACAAATTTTACAAATACAGATCAAAACCAAATTAATTGAAAAGAAATTAATTTCAATTAACCAGCTCAAAATCAGATAGTTTATTTGTTTTAGTTTGTTTGAATTTGTGCGCTTATTTGCCGATACAAAATTTAGAAAAAATATTCCCAAGCACTTCGTCATTCGTTACTTCACCGGAAATTTCACCAAGATATTCCAATGCATTTCTTAGTTCGTATGCCAATAATTCTGTTGAAATCTGTGATAAAATGGCTTCTTTTACCTTACTTACGGCATCTGAAGAATTTTTTAATGCTTCGAAATGACGCTGATTGGTGATAACCACATTACTTTCCTCAGATTGCAGCTGCTCAACATAGGAAGATAATTCATCTTTTAAATCCTGCATATTCTGGTTCTCAACGGCCGAAATGGTTATAAAATCAAAATCACTCAATATTTCTTTCCTGAAAATGCTTTCTACAGATTCATATTGATGGGGTAAAACTTCATCAATTTTTGTGGCACAAATGATGAGCTTCAGATCATCTCGTATCAAAGATTTTATCATCAGAATGTCATCAGAAAAATCTTCGGTTGCTGCATCTGCTAAATAAACAAGTATATTGGCATTTTCTACTTTTTCTCTGGCTTTTTTAACGCCGATTGCCTCAATTTCATCAATTGTGTCGCGCAGTCCCGCTGTATCAATCAATCGGAATGCATGTCCCTTGATATGAAGAATTTCTTCAATCGTATCTCTTGTTGTACCGGCAATATTACTTACAATCGCTCTTTCCTCTTTCAATAAAGCATTCAGTAAAGTAGATTTTCCTGCATTTGGCTTCCCGATGATAGCGACCGCAGTTCCGTTTTTAATAGCATTTCCGTACTGGAAACTGTCAATTAGGGAGTTTAATTTGGTTTCAATTTTGTCAAGCAGCAGATTTAAAGCAGATCTGTCCGCAAATTCTACGTCTTCTTCTGCGAAATCCAATTCCAGCTCAATCAACGAGACAAAATTTAACAAATCAGTTCTCAAAAATGAAATTTCATTGGTAATTCCGCCTTTCAACTGATTCAAGGCAACTTTTCTGGATGCTTCATTATCAGAAGCAATTAGATCTGCAATCGATTCTGCCTGACTCAAATCGATTCTGCCATTCATAAAAGCACGCATGGTAAATTCACCTGCTTTTGCCATTCTTGCTCCATTTTTAATCAAAACTTCAAGTATCTTTTTAGCAATATGTGGTGAGCCGTGAAAAGAAATTTCCACAGAATCTTCTGCTGTAAAAGTTTTCGGAGCTTTAAAAACAGAAATCATCACCTCATCAATCACCTCATCTTCATCTTTTATAAATCCGTAATGAACGGTATGAGACTGGACTTTTTCCAAATTTTTACCATCAAAAATTTTAGCAGCTACAGGAATTGCATCATCGCCCGAAATCCTGATAATTCCGATGGCACCAATTCCGTTTGCAGTTGCCAATGCGCAGATTGTGTCGTGATTCATTTTGCAAAGATAGCGGTTTTAGGGTAAATTCTAGGAGAGTGGAAACTGCTTTCTGGTATTTGATTTTTATTCTTTAGGCGCGGCGGCTTCGCCGCCGCGCCTAAAGAATAACTAAAATATTACTATTATAATTTAGAAAGATTGAGAATAACATAAGTTAGATTAGCATAATACAAATTATCCTAATTAAAAAAAACCTACATCAAAGGATATAGGCTTCTTTATCATATATATATATATCCTTTTACAAAGGCTGCACCAGTTCCAAAAACCAGTCTTTAACTTCACCTTCCAAATGCGGAGCAATTTTTTCTTCACAAGTTCTGTGATAATCATTCAGCCATTGAATTTCCTCAACTGACAAAATCTCTTTAACAATTGTATCTTTAAAGAACGGACAGAATGTCAATGTTTCAAACTCGTAAAAAGTTCCTGAACCTGTAGTTTCAAATTCTTTTACTGCGATAAGATTCTCATGACGAATTCCGTACTCTCCCTCTACATAAAAACCCGGTTCGTTTGAACAAACCATTCCTACAAGCAGTTCCTGAGGATTGAGATCTTTTCTGATATTCTGCGGACCTTCATGTACATTCATAAAGCTTCCTACACCATGACCCGTACCGTGTTGATAATCTTTACCATTCATCCATAATGGAAGTCTTGCAATAGTATCTAATTGAACTCCTTTTGTTCCCTTTGGAAATTTCACCATTGATAAACGGATCATGCCCTGCAGAACTAAAGTAGAATTTATTTTAAACTCTTCAGAAACCGCTCCTAAAGCTAAAGTCCTGGTAATATCCGTTGTTCCTTCAAGATATTGTCCTCCAGAATCGACCAAAATGCTTGCATCATTCGTCACTTCATTACTTCCTTCAGATTTTGCAGAATAGTGAATCACTGCACCATTCTTTTTATAACCTATGATGCTTCCAAAACTTTCTCCGACAAAATTTTCTCCTTCAGCACGGAAGCTTTTCAGTTTTTGACCGATAGAATATTCATTCATAGAATGTTTTCCTGCATTTTGGGTAAGCCAATAAAGAAATTTTACCATTGCAACGCCATCTCTCACCATTACTTTTCTGAAACCTTCCAATTCCGTTTCATTTTTCTGAGCTTTCATCAAATTTCCCGGAATTGCAGCTTTTACAAACTGATTTCCAATTTTCAAAGCTTCAAAAATAGACTGATTGCTATTCGGAGAAATTAAAACTTTTTCGTTTCTTATGCTGCTAAGATGTCTGTAAAACTCTTCATAGGGCATCATTTTTATCCAAGAGTCGGTCATTTGCTTTCTTGCGTCAACATTCATCTTATCAAGGTCAGTAAACAAAAATGCGTCATTTTTTGTAATAATGATATATCCTAAAAAAACCGGATTGCTTTCCACGTCACTACCTCTCAAATTCAATGTCCATGCAACATCATCAAGACTTGAAATGATATGAACGGTTACTTCCTGCTCCTCCATTTTCTGGCGAATGGCTGCAAGTTTATCATTAACAGATTTTCCAGCTCTTTCAACCGGATGAACATAAATTGGATTATTAGACACCTCTCCCCTTTCCTTCCAAACTTCCTTAAGCAAAGGGCAATCCACTAATGTTATATTCTTTGAATGTAATTTTTCAAAAAGCATTTCCCAGTTTGCATGAGAAGTCGCCAAGGCATTTACACCTACTTTTCCGCCGGCAGGAATTTCAGAAATCATCCAGTCGATATAATTCGGAGTTCCTTCCATACCATCTTTAAAAAGATCAATTCCCGAACCCTCCAGTTCTGTAGGAGCTTGTGTAAAATATCTTCCGTCAGTCCAAAGTCCTGCCTTATCTTTTGTAACTACCACAAAACCGGCAGATCCTGTAAAACCCGACAACCAAGCTCTTTCTTGCCATTCTGATGGTAAATATTCGCTCATGTGCGGATCGGCAGAGTATATGATAAATGCATCAATATTATTTTTTTGCATCTCCTCACGAAGTGCAGCTACTTTTTCCTTTGAAGTCATTATATAATTTTTAATACGTGAAGGTAAGAATTTTTATAAAAAACCGCGGTATTGATTCCGCTGAATTATGTAAGAAATCTAAATCAGTGCATTGATTTCTTTAATATCTGCGTTTTTATGATCGTGATAAACCGTAAAATGAAAATCGTTTAATTTTTTTAAAATTTCTAATAGATTTTGCTTTTCTTGATTGGACAACTTTGCTGAAAGAACTCTTGAAGTGAAAGTAACATCCTGTACAGATTTACTGAAAACATCTCTTCCTAAAACAGTTACCTTCAAGCGTTTTGATCTTTTGTCATCGGTATCCTGAAATTCGTCGATAAGACCATTTTTAATCAATCTCTTTATAATTTCGAGACCTGTCTGTTTTTCATGGGCATTTTTTTCCACCAATTGCATTTTAGTGAGAGAATCATAGTCCATCAAACGATAAAGATAAGTAAACTCTTCATTGGCAAGCATGGGAAAATCATTCAGTCCGCGGCGAACCATCTGCTTTGAAAATCTACCAAGAAGAATAATTTGCTTGCAAATTTCGTTTTCAAGATCAAAAACCTTGTGCTGATGTTTAAGAAATAAATTTGTCGGATTTTCTTTCTGGTACGCCTTCTCATTCATCCAGACCCGGAAATCGTCGATAGACTGTCCATTTTTATAGTGCGTAGACTGCTCAAACTCCTGAACTTCTGCGACCAGTTTGATGAAAAAATTAGTATCCATGTTTGCGAATTTACAATTTCAGAGAGCTCATTCCACCATCAATCCCAATAATCTGACCGGTCATCCAGCTGCTGCCGGGAGATAAGAGAAATCCCACTATTTCTGCCATTTCTTTTGGGTCTCCTATTCTTTTGAGAGGGTGTCTTTCTGCTGCAGAAGTTTTTTTAGTTTCGGTAGAAAGAAGACCCTGCGCCAATGACGTATCTGTAAGCGAGGGAGCAATCGCATTACATCGTATATTCTGAGAAGAATATTCTGCTGCAAAGCTTTTTACCAAACCTTCAACAGCTGATTTGGCTGCTGCTACAGAAGCGTGAAAGGGCATCCCTATTTTCGCAGCAACTGTACTGAACAAAACGATACTCGAATCGTGTGATTTTTTAAGATTGGGAAGTAAAAACTGGATCGTTTTGATTGCTCCCAAAACATTAATTTCAAAGTCATTTTTAAAATCGTCTAATGTCAGACGATTAAAGGGTTTTAGATTAATGCTTCCCGGAAAATAGACCAGACCATGAATCTCTTCAGGAAATTCAATGCTTGAAAAATCGTCTTTTAAAGTATCAAATTCATAATGCTTTGTGTTTTCGTTATGACTGAAGTCAAATTTTGACCGTGAAAGTGATGTGATATTGTATTTACCGGAAAGCAGCTTCAGCGTTTCGTTGCCAATGCCTTTCCCGGTTCCTACTAAAACTATATTTTTCATCTTTTTGATATTTTATTATTACTGATAGTCCGTTGTCTGCTGCACCGGAATCTACCTTCCAGAAAATTTCTTTTTACTAAATGTTTTGTAGTTCTTCCTTGCACTCTTTTTCGCCACATTCTGAAACTTGAAGATTTCATCTCAGCTCTCATCAATTCAATTACTTCCTTTTCAGATAATCCAAATTGCCAAAATATTGCTTCAAAGGGAGTTCTGTCTTCCCAAGCCATTTCTATGATTCTGTCAGTCGGGTTTTCAGTCATTTTGTTGATCTCTACATTAAACTTTTACTTCTTCTGCACTTCTCACTGCAGTATTTTACATCATCCCAGTTCTTCTCCCATTTTTTTCGCCATGAGAAAGGAAGCTTACAAACCTGACAGATCTTGTGTGGCAGATCTGATTTCGATATCTTTTTTGAAGTTTTCAAAATTTTTAATTTTTACATTTTTTGCCTTCAGATCGTGCATCATATTGTACAACCCGAAAAATGTACGATTCATATAAATAAAATGCCTGGAACCCCTGTTGGTATTCATCGTTCTTATTTCGCTGACCTTTGCATATCGCTGACCTAAATCTGCAATTTCCTGGAAAAAACTTTCGTCAGAAAAATCAAATTCAACTGCATTAAAAGGTCTGGTAAAGAGCTCAAGCATCTCAAAAAATAATTTTGTAAAAAAAACTTTTTCTTCTGGTGAATCATCATTCGTAAGAATTTCTAATTCGTATAATTTTTTCTCGAAAAAGTCTGGATTGCGGAGGTTTTTCTGATCGGCTAACTCGAAATAAGGAATGTAAAAATCTTCAGGTATTTCTTTGATACAACCAAAATCAATGACTAACAGCTCATTCTCATCAGAAACAAGAAAATTCCCGGGATGCGGATCGGCATGGAGTTTTCTGAGGATATGAAGCTGATACATATAAAAATCCCACAAAGTCTGCCCCAATAAATCAAGTGTTTGCTGACTGTTGTTTTTTGCTGAAAATTCTGAAAAATGCAACCCATTCATCCAATCCATAGAAAGTATTTTCTCGCTGGATAATTCAGGATAATAATTCGGAAACTTTAAGTTGGGGAGATGCTCACAAGATTTTGAAAATATTTGGCTGCGTTTAAGTTCCAAAATATAATCTGTTTCTTCGAAAAGTTTTTCTTCAACCTCCTCAAAATATTTTTCTGAACCTTCTTTTTTGATATTAAACATTCTCATGGCAATAGGTTTCACCATTTTCAGATCTGTCGAAATGCTTTCTCTCACTCCGGGATACTGAATTTTGACGGCAAGTTCTTTCCCGTCTTTTTTAGCTTTATGCACCTGTCCTATGCTTGCCGCATTGACAGATTCTACTGAAAAATCATCAAAAATTTCTTCAGGATTTTTACCAAAATATTTTCTGAACGTCTTCTTTACCAACGCTCCAGACAAAGGCGGAACTGAGAACTGTGACAGGGAGAATTTTTCAACGTATGCAGCAGGAAGCATGTTTTTTTCCATGCTCAGCATCTGTGCTACCTTCAAGGCAGAACCTTTCAATTCTTTTAAACTGTCATAGATATCTTCAGCATTATTTTTATTTAAGGTTTCTTTAGCTTCAGCTTCATCTTTGGTTATTTTATCACCATAATATTTCAGGTAATTCATCCCTACTTTAGCTCCGGCTTTCAGAAGATTACCCGCCCGTTCTACTTTCCCTGTGGGGATTTTATCTAGTGTCTTCATTATTTAAATTTAAATTAAGAAGTCTGGAATTTTTCTTTCCATAAAAATTTACTCAGGTCAAAAACTTTGTCGATCAAAGGATTTTCTATAATTTCAAAACCTGTATCTATGGATTTTTCTATATACAGATCGGTTTTTTCAAAAGCTGCAGACTGATCCTGAACCCAGAAATCAAGGATCGATAAAAAATGTTTCCATAAAACTTCTTCTCTTGATTTTTCACCTATATTTTTCAGACGTGGTGACGCTTTTTCCAAAATCTTCCACTCTTCGAAACGAATATTTCTTACAAATTCTATATGTTTATTCTTCAGGGCATTGAGATTTCTGAACTTTGATTTCGGATCCGTTTTCAAAAGTGTGATCACAAGTGATCTGTTCATGTTAAAGTTTTCAAATAAAATATAATAGAAATTCAGCAGTTTTTCTTTTGCTGTAAAATATTCAAAGCCTTCGATCTGGTAGCTCAGTTCTAAAGATTTATTGAAAAAATAAACCATATATTCTTTCTCTAACGTTTCAAATCCAGAAAAAAACTGATAGAATTCAGATTCAGAATATCCATTATCTTTTGCAAAAACATATACATTGATTGGTCTTTTTCCGTTGGTAAGGACATAATCTAAGTACTTGTCCATAATGCTTTCTTTATTTAGTTCTTGATGTTCCATTTCTTTTTTAAGGCTAATTTAGTAAAACATTTTACCTTTAAATAAAAATTAATAAAGTTTTTGACTATATACATTATATAATTTTGGAAAGATTATTGCTATAAATTAGGAATGAAAACGCAGAATTACCAAAATCACAGGAAGTTTTACCCCCCGCATCATTTTATTTATCTTCCGTTGCTTCTGGTTTTAGAAGGATATGGAATTTATAAAATTTATAATGACTCAGTACATCAACTAACATGGATTTTATTTTCTGTCATTATTTTTTTGCTTTTATACCTGGCAATTATGCTGAGACAAAATTATGCACTTGGTTTGCAAAACCGTCTCGTAAGGCTAGAATTTAAACAGCGATACTTTGAAATTTTTAGTAAAAGATCAGACGAAGTATGTGAGAAACTTAATTTCGGACAGATTGCAGCACTTAGATTTGCTTATGATGATGAGTTTAAAGAACTTTTATACAAAGCACTGAATGAAAATATTTCAGGGGATGAGATTAAAAAGTCAATTAAAAATTGGCGTCCGGATCATCAAAGAATTTAATAATCACTAAAAATATACTATTATGAAAAAATTGTCTCTATACAGCATGAGTATTTTTACCATACTGTTATTAACGAGTTGTGAAGCAGTAGAAACAATCTTCAAAGCCGGTATGTGGTGGGGAATAATTGTTGTTGTTGGCATCGTAGCCTTACTATTATGGCTTTTTTCTAGGGGTAAGAACTCTTAACCAAATATTTATGGATCAATCAGACCAGGAGATTATTTCTCACCTAAAGCCGTCGAAGATTGTTAAGATTATGAAGGATCCGGTAGCTTCTGCAAAGGCAGTAAATCTCATTTACACTTCCGATGCAGAGACAGCCGGTATTATACGCAGAAAAAGAGGTAAAAAATATCTGTATTTCAAAGACGGGGAAAAAATCAAAAACAAAGAAGAAATTAAACGGATCAACAGTCTGGTTATTCCTCCGGCATGGGAAAACGTCTGGATCTGTGCCTTGGATAATGGTCATCTTCAGGCGACAGGCTATGACGCATTACAAAGAAAACAATATCGATATCACCCGCTTTGGAGTGCATTAAGAAATCATACCAAATTTTATAGAATGCTTAAATTTGGCTATTCCTTGCCACAAATTCGTCTTCAGCTGGAGAAAGATTTAGCTTTAAAAAATTTCGAAAAAAGAAAAATAATGGCATTGATCGTCAGTCTGATGCAGCGTACTAATATCAGAATCGGAAACAGCGTTTACGAAAAATTATATGGTTCTTTTGGTCTAACTACTTTGAAAGGAAAACACGTAAAAGTAGAAGGACAAAAAATTAATTTCACATTTAAAGGCAAAAAAGGAGTAATGCATGATGTTGATCTTAACAGTAAAAGATTGGCAAAATTAATTACGAAATGCAAAGAAATTCCAGGGAAAGAACTATTCCAGTTTTATGATGATGAGGGAAACCGGCATGCTGTAGATTCTGGAATGGTCAATGAATATATCAAAGAATTAAGTGGTGAAGACTTTACCGCAAAAGATTTCAGAACATGGTCAGGAACAGTCAATGCGTTGATTGCTTTTAAGGAAATCGGTTATGCCGAAAACAGTACCCAATATAAGAAAAAAGTAAAAGAAGCCTTGGAAATTGTGGCTTCACATCTTGGCAATACAAGTACTGTCTGCCGAAAATATTATGTTCATCCTTTAGTGATCAATTTATACGAAAATAACTCTATCAAAAAATATCTTGATGCACTTGAAGTCATTGAGGAAAACGATGGAAAAGCAGGACTTACGCATGAGGAGAAACTGGTTTTAAAAATTCTGGAAAACGAGAAAATGTGAGACGGTGAAGTGTGAATGTCCAATTCGCTGCACACATCAATTGATTAATTCTCGTATATTCATTATTCACTTGCAAGCAGAATTCAAATTCTTTACATAAATTTTAAAAGTTGTAAATTTGTAAAAAGCAAAAATCAAACAATACAACATACTATGTCAAAAGCAATTTCGCAAGTACCATTTGCAGTAAACGAACCGGTAAATTCTTACGAGCCTGGTTCTCCGGAAGTAAAATCTCTGATCGCTCAATACAAAAAAATGTGGGCACAGAAGATAGAAATTCCAATGGTTATCAATGGTAAAGAAGTAAAAACTGACGATAAAGTTCAGCTTCAGTCTCCTCAGGATCATGCTCACGATTTCGGGTTTTATCACAGAGGTACGATGCAGCATGTAGATGATGCCATCAACGCTGCTTTAGCTGCCAAAAAAAAATGGAACGACTTGGGCTGGGAACACCGCGCAGCCATTTTCTTAAAAGCTGCTGATCTTTTGGCAGGACCTTACAGAGATGTTATCAACGCTGCAACCATGATCGGACAGTCTAAAAATGTTCATCAGGCAGAAATTGATGCAGCTTGTGAATTCATTGATTTCTTAAGATTCAACGTAGAATTCATGACAGAAATGTATTCTGAGCAGCCGGTTTCTGACACAGGAATCTGGAATCGTGTGGAATACAGACCATTAGAAGGATTTGTTTTTGCAGTAACTCCATTCAACTTTACAGCGATTTCAGGAAATTTGCCGGCTTGTATGGCAATGCTTGGAAATGTTGTGGTTTGGAAGCCTTCAGACAAGCAAATCTACTCTGCAAAAGTAATCATGGATGTTCTAACTGAGGCTGGTCTTCCTGCTGGTGTAATCAATATGATTTTCACAGACGGAAAAGAAACTGCCGAGAAAGTTCTGGCGCACAGAGATTTTGCCGGACTTCATTTTACAGGCTCTACAAAGGTTTTCCAGGGAATGTGGAAAATGATTGGTGACAATATTCACAACTACAGAACATATCCAAGAATCGTTGGAGAAACCGGTGGAAAAGATTTCGTTATTGCTCATCCTTCTGCAAATGTTGAAGCGGTAGCCACAGGTTTGGTAAGAGGTTCTTTCGAATATCAGGGTCAGAAATGTTCTGCTGCGTCAAGAGCATATATTCCAAGATCACTTTGGGAAGATGTGAAAAAAGTAATGGAAACTCAGATCAATTCAATTAAAATGGGTTCACCTGAGGATCCTTCTAACTTTGTCAATGCTGTAATCGATAAAAATTCGTTCGAAAAATGCAAAGGTTACATTGAAAGAGCTGAGGCATCAAGCAATGCTAATGTAATTATAGGTGGCAAATGTGACGATTCTAAAGGTTGGTTTGTAAGTCCTACTGTAATTGAAACTACAGATCCTCAATACGAAAGTATGGTGGAAGAAATCTTCGGACCTATTTTGTCTGTTTATGTCTATGAAGATCAGGACTGGACAGAAACTCTTAAAATCGTAGATTCTTCGTCACCTTACTCATTAACGGGTTCTGTGTTTTCACAAGACAGATATGCAACTGATGAAGCTTTCAAAGCTTTAGAAAACGCATCGGGAAACTTCTACATTAATGATAAACCAACAGGTGCAGTTGTAGGGCAACAGCCTTTCGGTGGTGGCAGAGCTTCAGGAACAAACGACAAAGCAGGTTCTAAAATGAATCTTTTGAGATGGACTTCTGTGAGAAGTATCAAAGAAACTTTTGTTTCTCCAAAAGACTATAAATATCCATATTTGGGATAATTAGCAATAATCGTTATTGTTTATTTTTAAAATACAGCCCTGAATTTTTTTTTCAGGGTTTTTTTTGTTTAAAATTTAACAGAAAATTAATATCTATCACCTTTTATTCGTTATAAAACAAAACTTTTCGGAATAATTATTGAATGCTTATCACCGACACCATAAAAAATTATATTATGAAAAAGTTATTGTTATTAACCTTAGGAATTGGATTTATTGCAGCAAGCTGCGGTACTAAAGAAAAACAGATGTCGTCCAGTAACACAGATTCTACAGCGACAGATACGGCGATGCCGGCTGCACCACCTGTAGCTGACACGATGACAACGACAACCGTACCGATGGACTCTATGAAAGTAGATTCTGCAGCGTCACCTGCTACCAGATAAAAATCTGATCTAAAAATGGCAAAATCCGCAGATGAAAGTTCTGCGGATTTTTTTTATATTTGAAAATATAATATTAAAAAATATACTATGAAAAAATTGTGGATAGGAGCTATTCTAAGCGTTTTATTTTTAGGAAATTGCGCTCAGAAAAAAGAAAATAGAGAAGAATTTAAAGAAGAGCATAATAAAGATGCGATGCGAAATGATCTTGGAGATTCTGCAGTAGCAAATTCTGAACAAAATCCTGTAAAGTCAGATGCTGAAAATCTGGCAAAAGATACTCTTGTGAAGCCCACAGATTATGAAAGCAAAGAATCACGTCCGAATACTAAAGTAGGAGGTTCGAGATAAAATACTTCCACAGAAATTTCTGTGGATTTTTTCTTTAGTAAAAATATTTTAATTATATCTCGTTAATGATTTCCATTTGTAACAATTATAAAGGCTTATGTTTCTATAATTATTACATTTGTATTCAATTAAAAATTCATGAAAAAAACAGCAATATTATCATTACTATTCTTTGCAGCAATTGCATTCGGACAAGGGATTAAATTTGAAGAGGGTAATTTTAAAAGCCTTTTAGCAAAGGCCAAAAAAGAAAACAAACTGATTTTTGTAGATGCCTACGCGGTTTGGTGCGGACCCTGTAAACTGATGGTGAAAAATGTTTTTCCTTTAAAACCTGTTGGCGACCATTACAATGCTCGTTTTATCAATGCAAAAATTGACATGGAAAAAGGCGAAGGGATTGATTTAGCTAAAAAATATAACGTAAAAGCTTTCCCTACATATTTATTCATCAACGGAGATGGTGAAGAGGTGCATAGAACGTTAGGATATGTTGAAGAAAAAGACTTTATCCAGTTTGCAAAAGATGCGGAAGATCCGAGTAAAACGCTTCCCGCTCTAAAACAGAAATTTGAAAAAGGAGAAAATAATCCCGAATTTCTGAAAAACCTTGCAGGTCTTACGATGTACAATGATGCAGACTTCACAGGAAGAGTTTTGGATCGTTACTTTAATTCAAAAAATGAATTTGATCAGGAAGATATCCAAATGCTTTTTTCAGGAATACAAAACGTAGAAAGCCCTTTGTATAAAACTTTTCAGACCAGAAAAGCGGATATTACCAAATTGCTTCCTGTTGAAAAGTATGAAGCGTTTGATAAAAATTTAAAATTAAATACGATTTTTAAAAATTCATATAACGTCGAGAACAAAACGTGGAATGACAATTATTTTCTTACGGAAGCTCAGAAATTTTTAAGCAAAGAAGAAGCTGAAAAAATGCTTATGAGAGCAAAAGCAAGCAGAGCATTGAGAAATAAAGATTTTGCAACCTATGAAAAACTGAGCTTAGAATTGTATAAAGACTATTCTGCTGCAGGATCTGAAGAGCTCAACTCATTAGCATGGAATTTCTTTGAAAACGTCATTACCAAATCATCTCTTGAGACTGCTGTAAAATGGGCTCAGGAATCTGTAAAGAAAAAAGAAGAATATGCAAATACAGATACACTGGCAAACCTTTACAACAAAATAGGTGACAAGAAAAATGCTAAAATCTGGGCAGAAAAATCTATCGCTTTAGGAAAAGCAGCAGGTCAGGACACAACCGATACTGAAAAAATATTAAAAGGTCTTTAATCTTAGACATAAATTTCAATCATAAAAAGGCGGCCGCTGAAAATAATTTTCAGCGGCCGCCTTTCTTTCGTTATTATTTGACTTCGAGAATTTAATATTCAAATAAAATACTTCCCCATGTAAAGCCGCTTCCGAAAGCCGAAAGAAGAACCAGATCACCCCTTTTGACTTTTCCAAGCTCAATCGCCTCGCTTAAAGCAATTGGAATAGAAGCAGCCGTTGTATTGCCGTATTTCTGGATGTTGTTGTGAACTTTTTCATCAGGTAAGCCAAATTTCTGCTGTACAAACTGGGCAATTCTTAAATTCGCCTGATGAGGAATAAACATATCCAAATCATCAACCGTTTTTCCTGCTTTATCTAACGCTTCTTTCATCGTTTCAGGAAATCTTGTCACTGCATGTTTAAAAACAAAATTTCCATTCATAATCGGGTACACTTCTTTATCGGTTACATTTTCGGGCTCTTTTCTCATCCTATCGCTCCATCCGTACTTCGATCCCGGGAATTGTGTGCACAATTCGTCTGCATATTTTCCTTCAGAATGCATATTCATCGCTAAAATATCGCCCGCGTTTCCATCTTCGGTTGCAGAAAGCACGATTGCTCCTGCCCCATCTCCGAAAATTACCGAAACACCTCTTCCTTCATCCGAAAAATCGAGTCCGAAAGAATGAACTTCTGCTCCTACAACTAAAATATTTTTATACGTTCCCGACTTAATAAAAGCATTGGCAACACTCATCGCATAAACAAATCCCGAACACTGATTTCTCACATCCAAAGCTCCGATTGTATCGCAGCCCAGCATATCCTGAAGCAAAACACCACATCCCGGAAAATAATAATCCGGTGAAAGCGTAGCAAAAATAATATAGTCAATATCTTTTACGGTTAAACCAGCGTGCTGAATTGCTTTTTCCGAAGCTTTAAAACCTAAATAAGCTGTCGTTTCCTGAGAATCATTTCTGTTGGCTCTGTGTCTGCGTTCTTTGATGCCTGTTCGCTCCGTAATCCATTCATCATTGGTGGTCATTAATTTTGCTAAATCATCATTGGTGACAACATGATCCGGAACATGAAAACCTATCCCTTTTATTGTACTTTTAATCATATAGTTTGTTTAATTTTGGTAAAGATAAAACTTTATCTTACACATCGTTTTTTTAAATAAATAGTATTTTTACGGGATGCCTATCAACACAATTTACAGAGATCCGGGATGCGAATGGATAGACGTGGAAGCACCTACGGACGAAGATATGAAATATCTTCACGAGAGATATGAGATCAACAATCTTCTTTTGGAAGACACTTTAGACCCTAATCACCTGCCGAAATATGAGGAAGACGGAAATATAAAATTCTTTCTTCTCCGCGAAAGTACTGAGCTTGAGCGTAAAAACCTCAACACCATCAGTGATATCAGCACCAAAATCGGAATCTTCCTTCTGGATAAAACGATTATAACGATACACCGGATGAAGGCAAAAAGTATCACCGAAACCAAAAAAGACATTACCTCAAATTCAGAAAACATACATTCTCATAAAATAGCACTGATGATTTCTTTGGTGATTATGAAAACTTTTGATGATGAGGCGATTAGCCTGTTTGAAACAATGGACAATATCGAAAACGAAATTTTCCTTAAAAATACCAATCACACCAATCAGATCCGAAGATTGTATAAATTAAAACGAAAATCCGGACTCAACTCGAGAGTGTTGACGATCTCAAATGACGCCATTGATAAGTTTAAATTATTGAATTTACAGGATTCTGAAGTAGTAGATTTAAAAGACAAGCAAAAAGATGTGGTTGCAGATTTTGATCACTTAAATATTCAGATTACCAACTTGATTTCGATGTTCCTGGCGTTATCTGATCAGAAAGCCAATCAGGTAATGAAAGTTTTGGCGATTTATTCGGTGTATTTTTTACCGATCACCTTTATTGCCGGTCTGTACGGGATGAATTTTGACAATATGCCCGAACTTCGTACACAACACGGCTATTTTTACACGTTAGGATTAATGGGTGTGATTGTGATCTGTACATTTATTTATGCGAGGAAAAAACAGTGGTAATTTCAGTTGAATTAAAAAGTTTTTTGTTAAACGCACCAAACCAAAATCATGAAAACCGAAATCCTTCAAAAAATCCTTGGGGACGACGTACTTTCTCAGGAATCTAAAGAAAAGCTCTCTGCGCTGCATGAAAATATTTCCAAAAAAGAATTTTCAGACATTCTCGATGCTGAAGGCAATCAGTATATCGAGTTTGTGCAGGAAGGCGGCGGCGTTTGGGGAAGTGCTTTGGTGGGCTACATGTACGCGCTCGAAATCTTCGGAATCCGGTTTCTGAAAATTGCAGGAACCAGTGCAGGAGCCATCAACACCATGCTTATTGCAGCCTGCAAAACTAAAGAAGAAGCCAAGGGTGAAGTGATCAAAGACATCCTTTTCAATTGGGATTTTTCAGATTTCATCGATGGAAAACCATATGTGAGAAGCACGATTCATGCGATGCTCAACAATAAAAATTTCATTAAAATCAATAGTATTCTTTTAGCAATTACCCTGATTATTCTAATCGCTATCCCTTTTGTAATTGAAACGGAAAGATCCTGGCAGGCAAAACTTTGGTTTCTTGTCCCTATTATTCCTTTAATAATCATTTTTTTTATCGTCAGGAAATTTTACAATGACTTCAAAAAAAGCAATAGCGGACTCAATCCCGGAACTATTTTTCTTAAGCAGATGACCGCTGTGATGAATGGATTTGGCATTAAAACGGTTGCCGAACTCAATGAGAAATTCATCCAGAAAGAATATAAAATGAATCTCAATTACCGTTACGGAAACGGTCTGGAGTTCTACACGAATGCCCTCAACGGAATTGAAGATATCAAGATGAATAATCTGGAACACATCGATGAAACCCGTTACCGTATATTTTTTGAGAGTGCCGAAAACAATGATTATTACAAAAACAATCCGTTTTATCAGCTTCAGACAGAATACATTGTCATTACAGCCGATATCAATGCCAAAATAAAAGTCGAACTTCCGACGATGGCCAATCTTTATTGGTCTGAAGAAGAATTGAAACACATCAGTCCGGCTGAGTTTGTGCGGGCTTCGATGTCTGTACCTTTCTTTTTTGAGCCTATGCAGAAGCTCATCAACAAAGATGACGAATCTGTGCAGTACGCCTGGAAATTTTGGATGAATATACAAAAAGAAGACATTTACCCGGTCGGAATTTTCATCGACGGCGGTACGCTTTCCAATTTCCCGATTGATCTTTTTCACATGAATGATATTTTTTACCCGAGACTTCCCTTGTTCGGTGTACAGCTCACCAGCGACTCTGAAATTTTGGGCGAAAAAGGAAAGACGAGTGAACAAATCCTGAAAACTCCCCTATCCTACGCCGGAAATATCATCGGAACTTTAAAAGGTTTCAACGACAAAACTTTCCTGACCAAATATTCATTCTACAATCTTTACAGCATCAAAACCGTCAATTGCGGAACGAGCAGCTGGCTCAATTTCTTCATGAAAAGGGAAGAAAAAGAACAGCTTTTCAACGCCGGATTTCTCGCCGCCCTTGATTTTCTTAACCAATTTGATTGGTCACAGTACAAATGTGAAAGAATGATGGTCGCCATGAAGGAGAAAAAGATTTTGAAAGAGGAGGATACGAAGACGGTGGGGTGATTGGGTTGGAGTGTTTAAGTGTTTGAGTGTACGTTAATAAAAGTGCAGTTTTTGACTTTAACTTTACAATTTTTATTATTTTTGAATTTACTTATCTCTATGAAATACATCTGCCAATGCTGCGGCGAAGAAAAAGAAGATTGGCCGGCAATAGCTTACAGTTCTCCTCATCCTTATATGAATCTTTCTGATGAAGAACTGGAAAATTCTGAAATTACATCAGACATATGTATTATCAGGTACTCAGATGAAACATGTTACTTTATCCGAGTTGTTCTTGTGCAGGAAGTCAATGAAAGCTGTCAGGATTTGGAATATGGAGTTTGGGTTTCTTTGAGTGAGAAAAGTTTTAATGAATATGTTGAAAATTACGATAATAAAGATTTTGAAACTGTTTATTTCGGATGGCTTTGTAATAATTTTCCCGATTATGATTTTGAAGATTCTATTCCGACCAATGTTGAGGTTAATAATAAAGTAGGAAGACCATTTATCTTTCCTAATGAAAGTCATGAACATCCTTTTGTTCATGATTTTTATAATGGAATTTCAAAAGAAGAAGCGGAGAGAAGAATTAAATTGGTAATAAATTGGTAATTTCATCATGGAAATTTTTGGAGAATTTGAAATACATGATACATTTAAAATTACCAATCACGGAATTGTTTTAGCTGGCAAAATTATTTCTGAAAATAAACCTGTCACAATTAATATCAATGATAAAATTTCTTTTCGGTATGATGAGAAGGAGGTTATTAGAAATATTAAAGGTCATGAACGTGGATTTGGCAGAAATATACAAATTGAATTGTCACATCTACAAAATGTTGCTATTCTAATAGAATGCGAGAGCGATTTAGAAATTGAATATTTAAAAAATTGGATACCAAATAGAACTATAGCCACATTGCTAACGAAAGATTAAAAAATATTATCTATTGTTATATTAAAATTAATCAAACATTTCATGACCACAAAAATAGACCTCAGAGAATCTCTCAATATACCTAATTCAGAAACAACCACTCCAGCAGAAATATTTCAAAACCAAATTCTGCGTCCCATTTTAAAATTACAGAATGATCTTTATTTGTCATTGTTTACGAACTATTCACTCCGACAGAAAGCAGATTTTAGCTCGTTATCAGCTTTTAAAAAGCAAATGTTTATTGAGCAGAGCGTGCAGAAAGACTCGGTCTTGAAAAATATTTTCATCGGGATGACTATAGGGATGTTTACTTTGGAGGAATTGGATGTATATCAATCTGACAGTAAAGTTTTTAACAAAAGAATCATTTCTATGCTGATCGAAAGATTGAAAAGTCAGATGAATTAATAAAAAAGGCTAATCGTTATTATTGAAAATAAACTTTGAGATCCTCCTTTGTCGGAATGACAATCAGCCTCTTCTCCACATCGGATCACACTTCAAAATCTCTTCATTCACCACACAATCCTCCGCATGTGCACCTTTCAGAAAACCGATGCTCATCAGAAACTCATTCACGATTTCTCCACCTGTAAATTTGAAAGTTTTTTTGAAAATTTTCATCCATTCCTGTAAATCTTTTGGATGATGATGTTCCAGCCATTTTTCAAACGAACCGAATTCTTTTTGCAATTCGATAATGGTTTTTGCATTTTCGATAGCAGCGTTTACTTTCAGTTTATTTCTGATAATTCCTGGATCAGAAAGCAATCTCTCACGGTCTTCTTCGGTATAAGCAGCTACTTTTTCAATATTAAATTGATCATACGCTTTTCTGAAACCTTCTTCTTTTTTCAAGATTGTTTCCCAGCTTAGGCCTGCCTGATTGATTTCCATAATGAGTCTTCCAAACAGTTCATTGTCATCATGAATCGGGAAACCATAATGGTTGTCGTGGTATTTTTTGTGTAGCTCCTTTCGGCTTTCGGGCTGCATGGTTTCGATTGCTGAACAATAACTCATTAGGTAGGTATTTTAATTTTTACAAATATAAGATGAGTTTGTGAAAAGTGATTGTCAGTAATGTTGAAAATATATAGTTATTTCTTTGGTTACAAGTTCTTATCTTTACTTTTAAAGTAATGTATTCTAATTTTTATGTCACGCTTATATTTGTTTTTCGCTCTTTTACTTCAATTTTGTTTCTTATTTGGACAAGACTCATTAAAATATGATAAAATTTTAAAAATTGAAAATCTTAAATTTAAAAATAACGAAATTCGTGTTTATAAAAAATATCAAACATCAACAGGCTTAGAGCTTTTTAGATTTTATCAGGATGAAAAAGAAGATTGGAAAGCAGAGTTTTTTGAAACTGTTGCTTACGGAAATAATAATGACATTAAAATAAGAACAAGGAAATCAAAATTAAATTCTTTTAAAAATTTTGAATTGATCTGGGCTAAAATTTTAGATACCAATGTTATGTATCTTCCAAAATGGGAAACTTTTCAATATAAATTAAAAAAAATCAACAAAAACTATCTGATTGAAGATGGTGAAATATATTCTTCAACCACTATTATATCTACTCTTGATGGCGAATCATTTTACGTAAAAATTAAAAACAGTAGCGGAGAAAATGAAATAAATTATTCTAATCCTGAATCATATCTAAAAAAATATCCAGACGTAGACGAATTAATTTCATTTCAAGAATTGTTACATCTTATCAGAAATGAATTTAAAATTTTCATAGAAAATTAAAGCTATTCAAATATATTTTTCCTTAATGCAAATAAAAACCTCCAAAAATTTCAGAGGTTTATATTTTTAGTGCATTGCTTCACTCAGGTCTATTTTTTCTTTGCTTTTCCGCTCTTTAATAAATAAAATAAACGGAATACAAATTAAGAAAACGACTCCCAGGTAGAGAAAAACATCCATATAAGAAAGTACGGTCGCCTGTTTGGTAACGGTCATATCGAGGACTTTGTATGCTGCATTCATGGCATTATCAGGTGTCATTCCTTTCGCAATAAAATTCGCTTTCAGACCTGCCAATCGCTGCTGAACATCAAAGCTGTCGCTGTCGAGATGGGAAATTAAATTCACCCTGTATTTCTGACCGGCATTAGCAATAAATGTTGTGATCGCTGCAATTCCGAAAGAACCTCCAAGCTGTCTCATCATCCCTGTAAATGCTGCTCCCTGACCAATCTCCTGACCTTTTAAGGTACTTAAAGATAAAGATGTAATCGGGATAAACAATAATCCCAATCCCATTCCGCGTACAATCAGCATCCAGAAAAAAGCCTGCTTGCTGGTATCCGGTGTAAGAATCTTGTATCCCCAAAAACTATATATAAAGAAAATGAGTAATCCTAAAGAAACTAAAATCTGCTGTTTCACCCCTTTTGTCAGTAATTTACCTATGATTGGCATCATGAACGCGGTCGTTAATGCTGCAGGAATCATTAAGGCTCCGGACTGAAGCGCCGTCCATCCCAAAACACTTTGAGTATAGAGCGGAACAATAAATGTAGAGCCATACAAGCCAAATCCTAAAACAAAAGACATCACCGTTCCTATTCTTAGGTTTCCGTTTTTCAGAACCCGCAGCTCTACGATGGGATATTTACAGGTCAGTTCACGCCACAGGAATAAGATAAATCCTAAAACGGCTGTTGTGGTAAAGGTGACGATCATTCCGCTTTCAAACCAGTCTTCTTCGTGACCTCTTTCTAAAATAAACTGTAAAGAACCTACCGTTAATGCCAAAAGCATAATTCCTAGCCAATCAACATCTGAAGCTTTGCGTTTTTCAGAAAATTTCGGGCTTTTGACAAACTGTAATGTCATCAACGTAGCTGCAATTCCAAGTGGGATATTGATATAAAAAATGTATGGCCAACTGAAATTATCTACAATATATCCTCCCAAAGGCGGACCTAAAGTAGGACCTATGATAACTCCCAATCCATAAATAGCCTGAGCCATACTTCGTTTTTCAACAGGATAAGATTCTGTAATGATAGTTTGTGAGGTTACTAATAATGCGCCACCGCCAATTCCCTGACAGAGCCTGAAAAACACTAGTTCCCAAATATTATCGGCATTTCCGCAGAGAAATGAGAAAACGGTAAAAATAATAATCGAAGCTGCGAAGTAATTTCTTCGCCCGAATTGCTGAGAAAGCCAGCTGGTCATCGGTACAATGATAACATTACCAATGGCATACGCCGTAATGACCCACCCTACTTCAGAAAGTGTAGCTCCCAGATTCCCTTTCATCTCGTTGAGGGCAACGTTTACAATCGTGGAATCCACAATTTCAAGCAGAGCACAAAGAATCGCTGTGATCGTGATAATCACTCTTCGGGCCCCATATTCTACTAATGAATCTTGCATTTTAATTTATTTAAAGATTAAAAAATTAAAGGATTAAAGATTATCTGCCCGCATAATAATTAATGTTTATCATCTCGGTGCAATCTTTTAAATGTTTGAATCTTTTAACTATTTAATCTACATTAAAGAAACCTCTGCTTTTACATTCATTCCGGTTCTTAATTTTTTTGCAATACTAGGATCAAGCTTTACAAAATCGATTTTTACCGGAAGTCTCTGTACTACTTTTACGAAGTTTCCGCTAGCGTTATCCGGGGGCAGAATAGAAAATGTAGAACCTGTTGCCGGAGAAAATGAGCTTACAACCCCTTCAAAATCTGTATCAGGGAAAGCATCGATCTCTATTTTTACTTTTTGTCCCTCAACCATTTTAGCTACCTGAGTTTCTTTAAAATTGGCAATTACCCATTTCTGATCATTTTTAACCAAGCTGAACAACTGAGAACCTGCCTGTAAAAACTGTCCCGCCTGAATCGGAATTTTTCCTACAAAACCGTCTTCCGGAGCTGTAATTACTGTATAAGAAAGATTGAGTCTTGCGCTCTCAACATCCACCTGTCTCTGTTTTGCAACCGATCCTGCAACACCGATCTGCTGAGAGCTTGCGTCAGTTTGAGAAGAAGCAATACTTGTTTGCTGCGCAATCTGATTTCTCGTATCAACCAAAACCTGCAGTTGCTTATCTGCAGACTGTTTTGCTGCCAAAGCCTGTTCGTATTGCTGTTCTGTAATTGAATGATCCTTTACAAGCACAGAATATCTTTTTAAATCCTGAGAAGTCTTCCAGACATTGACTTTTGCCGCCTCGATCTGTGCATTTGCAGTTGCTACTGCAGCCTGCGAACTGCTAATATTCTTTGAAGTTGCGTTAGTAGAAGACTGCGCAGATGAGATATTGCTTTTTGCAGTTGATAAAGCCGCCTGAGCCTGTTCCAATGCCATTCTCTGATCTTTACTGTCTAAAATGACTAAAGTATCTCCTTTTTTTACAAATTGATTATCTTTTACTTTGATCTCTGCAACATAGCCTGAAATTTTAGATATCACAGGATTCATATTCGATGCGATCTGTGCATCATCGGTTTCTTCATGAATCTGCCCGTAAGAATAGGTTTTGTATCCGTAAATCCCTCCTACAATAATAATGACTGATAAAATGATAGGGAAAACTAAACTTTTTTTCTTTTTAGGTTCGGCTGCTGGTGTATTGTTATTTTCCATTTTGGATATATTCTGTTTTATTTAATTGTTAAAGTTCCTGTGGTTTGTAATAGTTTTCTGTAAGCAAGCACTGCATCAGCTTTTGCATTAATAACTCCTACGTTGGCTGCAATTTGTGCAGCATCCGCGTCTAAAAGCTCTGTCATGGTTGCGAGACCATTGTCATATTTATTTTTGGTAATTCTATAATTTTCGTTAGCCTGCACTGCTGCTTTTTCGAAAACGGCAATTCTCTTTTTAGAATAATCTGAGTTCTGATATTCTCTGTTGACCTCTAGTTTAATATTGTCATTCAAAAGCTCGTTGGTTGCAGATAACTGCATTTCTCTAGCTTTTGATTGCTTTAAAGCTGAATTTTCTTTCCAGAGATTTGATAAATTGTAAGAAATCCCAACTCCGACATTTACCGCGTTGTATATGGTTAAAAATTTTGGAATATCTGCTGCCACATACCCTCCCGTAAATGCAATTGAAGGTAAATTTTCTGCTTTTGCTGATCTTGTTCCCAGCTCCGCTGCTTTTCTCTGCTGATCCAAAGACTTTAAATCATTACGGTTTTCATACGCTTCGTTGACATAAAAGCTGACCGGTTTTAAGTCTGAAGCTTCATCAATATAATTCTGATCCACTTCGATTTCAGTGGTTTCAGGAAGGCCTAAAAGTAAATCCATATTGATATTGGCAATGCTGTAATTATTTTGAGCTTCCAATAACTGCAGTTCAATATTTGAAGTCTGGAGATTGGCTTTTAAACGGTCGTTTCTTGCAATTACACCGTTATTTTCAAGCTTAAGAAAAGTTTCATCTCTTTTTGCTGAAGCGGAAAGATTTTCTTGCAAAACTTTAATCGACTGATTGGCTTTAAACAGATTATTGTAAGCCTGAGCTACATTGTAAGCAATTGCTACCTTGTCATTTTCACTGCTTAATTTTGAAGCTTCAACCAAATATTTTGCAGACTGAATTCCGTATTTTATTCTTCCACCGCTGTAAATAGGAACAGTAAGATTAGCAGAACCATAAGCCACCTGATGCACTTCCGGGCCTCCCGCCGCAGACACGCCCGGAATTTTCAGATCTATTGTAGGTTTTAACGGGAGATACAGATAACTTGCAGAAACGCTAAGATCCGGAAGCTGCCTGTTTTTCGCTGCCAGAAGATCAGCAGTTGCCTCTTCTATTTTGGCGGCATCTATTTTTAAACTTTTGCTGTTCTCGATTCCCAACTGAACCGCCTCATCGAGGGTGATTTGTTTTTTTTCCTGAGCATTGGCATTTGCAATTCCTATAAAGAAAGAAATTGCAATAACTGATTTATTTATTCTCTTCATAACCTAAAAGGTCTTTTAATATATGCTTGATATGTTGTATAAGTTCGGTGAAGTAGCGTTCTTCAAAAACATTCTCATCTTCATTATTTTTCAAAAATTCTTTATACATTCCTGTGGCATTTGATGCATAGAACAACGTTCCGCTTACTGTAGAATGCAATAAATATATGGGTGGGTTTTTAGTAAAAATTCCTTTCTCAAGACCGCTTTCTAGAATTTTAGAATACATGGTAATAAAACTCATTTTTGTTTGCTTCAGAAACTCAACAATCTGCGGATTCTCTGTGTATAGCTGCTCTCGTTGCATAATTCTGTAGAAACATTTGTTATGTCTTACTCTTCCTGCAAACTGATCAACTATTTTTTCTATTTTTTCCCATTCGTTCAGGTCTGTTCTCTCTACCAAATCCTTAGAAAAAGACTGTCCTTCATTCATTCTGTATTCAACGAGCTTCTCGTACAATTTTTCTTTAGAACCGAAATAATAAGAAATCATAGAAATATTCACATTTGCAGCTTTCGAAATTTCTCTTGTAGAAGTTCCGGGAAATCCTTTTTCGGCAAAAAGTTTTTCAGCAGCAAATAATATATTTTCTTCTTTAGAAATCATATGTTCATTTTTCAAGGTGCAAATATACACAAGTTTTTAATAAAATCAAACGATTGATTGATTTTTTGATTTATTTTCTCCCTTTGTGGATGTAACCAGCTGAAATTATTTAAATTTGATTTCTATAAATACAAAAACATAAAAAATTATTTCAATCTTAGCGATTGGTATAGTTTTTTTAAAATTTTGCGCAAGAAACTCCAAAAGGCGGCGGCTGTTCTGGAAAAGATAAAAAAGAATGCTCTACAGCAGACAAAAAAGCAAATCAGGAATATCACAAAGACTGTGATAAAAAAGATAACACCGGACGAGATCAGAAAGTTGATAAGACCTGGAAGAAAAGATAATCCTTTTTTTCCATTCTGTAGAAATGCAATTAAAGCTTAATATCATCGAAATTTCTATGGAAACAAATAAATCTAAATGATAATTTAAACTATAATCAAAAACTATGACAGACCAATCGGAGCTTTTTTATGTTGATTTATGAATATATCTCGAAAGCTTAATTCCCAAATCTGTCCAGACAATCTTAGGATTTCCGTTTCTGGTTAAATGATGATCTGCTGTGTTGATTTCATCTAAAATGCTGACAATATTGGCACCGCTGATAAATTTAGAAAATCCTACCCAGTTGAATCCATTGGCATCTATCTTTTTATACACCAGTTCTTCAGACTGGTAATTTTGCAACAATGCTAATCTGAAAATTTCTGAAGAATAATTGAGAAAATTCTTTTGTTTTTCACGGTTCCAGCCTGCAATTTCTCTGGCCCAGAGAATGATATTTTTAAGAAATTCGGGTTTCTTTTTTACCTGAAATGCATCACGAACCCATTGTACAAAAAGTCTTTCAAACTCAGGATTTTTGATTTCGGCATTAAGAAGCTTTATTGCTTCATTCAAATTTCCTTGCGCTTCGTGTGCCGCCAAATTTGCCTGATCTTCTGATGCTGCAAATTGAGTCATCAAATGATTTTTTAAATCTTCATCAGCAATTCTCGGTACTTCAATAATCTGTGTTCTGGAAATAATGGTCGGAAGAATGTCGTCTCCACTTTCTGCCGTTAAAAGAATGATGGTTTTTGCAGGTGGCTCTTCAAGAAACTTAAGAAATTTATTGGATGCCGCAACATTCATTTTATCAGCCCGCCAGACAATGAGAATTTTGGTACCGCCTTCAAAACTTTTAAGGGCAAATTTTTGATTCTGATCATCAATTTCATCCGCTGAAATAAACAGCTGCTTGTTTTCAGAATCCAGAAAAGCTGTCCAGTCGTCGTAACTTGCATACGGAGACTCCAGCATCATTTCCCGGAACTGTTCAAATTTATTTTTACTTAGAGAATTTTTGTTGTCGGTAAAGACAGGAAAAGAAAAATGAAGATCTAAATGATTCAAGTGCTGAACTTTTGAAGCCGCATGTTCGTTTTCACCTTTTAAAATTTCTTTCGCGTACGCTAAAACCAATGGCATCGTACCGTAACCTTCTTTTCCGATGAAAAGCTGGGCGTGGCTCACTCTGTTTTCGGAGATACTATCCTGAAGAAGTTTTTTTAGATTTTCTTGTCCGGCGATGTTTTCCCAATTCATGTTTCAAAGATAAAAGAATTTTGCTAAAATGTGAATTGGAGAATTGTCAATTTTTCTTCGCAGGTGAATTGTAAATTTAATTGATAGCAAAGCTAATTCACGATTGATAATTCACCGTAAAAACCCCTTAACAAACTTTAACCTCAGTAAATTTTTACAATTCATTAATATTTAAGATATTTGCGCATTATTTTAAAAATCTAGAATGAAAAAAATTTTTGTACTATCATTCATTTCGGTTGGGTATTTCCTTAACGCGCAGAGTTTGAGCAATTCACCCTATGCAACTTACGGAATTGGGGATGTAAAATATGATAATACGATTGAAAATACCTCAATGGGAGGTATTTCTACCGCTTACATAAGTGACTTTAGCAGTAACTTCAACTTCGGAAACCCTGCTAATAACAGCAATTTTGACTTAACGAGCATCAAGCTTGAAGCTACAAACGAAAACAATTACTTCAAAACCGACTATAATAATACAAAGTCTACCAAACATTCTACGTATTTATCTAATATCTCATTGGCTTTTCCTATTAACTCGAAAATAAAAATGGGACTTTTGTATCAGCCGTACAGTTCAAAGAGCTACGATATTGTTAACACTAGAACGGTAAGAGATCCAAAAACGGGTCAAGAAAGTATTTACGGAAATCGTTTCACAGGGAGCGGAACTCTAAATACTGCGCAAGCAGCATTATCCTATAAAATAAATTCAGAATTTGCTGTGGGTGTACGTGCCAATTTATATTTTGGAAATTTGTACGATACCAATGAATTTACAACTTCTACCTCAGAATTAATCAACGGATACGAAACTAAAAACAAGATTAAGAATTTAAATTTCACTTTAGGAACCAGCTATCAAAAACTGAATACCAGTACAGATAAAAAATTTACATTAGGTGCCACGGCGACTTTTGGTAATACAAGCAATATGGTTTCTGAATATGTGAACAGCACTTATTATTACACCGAAGGAGACGTAAAAGCCGGGCAAAGCATTATCGAATCAAAAAGTACGAGCTCAAAAAATCTATTACCGTTGCAGGCATCTTTAGGAGTAGGTTATGGTAGCGAAAATCAATGGTTTTTATCTGCTCAGCTCGATTATAAAAAAGGAGAAACAATAAGCTACTTCGGGAATACTTTCGATTTTAAAGACTCTTACAGAGTTTCTGCCGGAGGTTGGTATCTTCCTAATTACAATAATTTCAGAAGTTATTTTTCGCGGGTAGTATACCGTTACGGTGCTTTCTATGAAAAAGGAAATCTCGAAATTGCAGGAAACAACATCAATAAATTTGGGGTTTCTGCAGGGGTTTTACTTCCATTTAAAACCAGCAGCATTACAAGAATGAGCGGTCTTGAAATTGGCGTTGAACTTGGAAAAAGAGGAACCCTCAAAGATAATCTGATTAATCAAAATTTTGTAAATCTAAGAGTAGGATTCAATTTTGCGGA